>CP119315.1:3207072-3509144 GCA_029202845.1 Candidatus Sphingomonas colombiensis
GTGGCTCGGCCGATCGCTATTTCCAGGGCGATATCAAGGATCAGCTCAAGCTGGTGCCTGAGGGGATCGAGGGGCAGGTCGCCTTCAAGGGGCCGGCGCGCGACGTGATTCATCAGCTCGTCGGGGGCATCAAGGCGGCGATGGGTTATACCGGCTCCGCGACGATCCCCGATTTCCAGCGCCGCGCGCAATTCGTGCGCATCACGGGTGCGGGGCTGAAGGAAAGCCATGTCCACGACGTGACGATCACCCGTGAGGCGCCGAATTATCCGACGCGCTGATATAAGGTTCGTCGATGACGCCGGCCGCACGCATTCAGGCGGCGATCGAAGTGCTCGATCTCGTCCTCGCCGCAGCGCGTGAGGGTGGGGCCGCTGCCGATACGATCGTCCAGCGCTATTTCTCTACCCGGCGTTACGCTGGCTCGAAGGACCGTCGCGCGGTGCGCGAGCTGGTGTTCGCCGCGATCCGCATCTGCGGAGAGGCACCTGCATCGGGGCGTGCGGCGATGCTGCTGCTCGCGCGCTGACGATGCCGATCTCGCGGCTGGCTTTGACGGTTCGCCGCATGGGCCATCGCCGATCGCACCCAATGAGCCGGTCGCGGTCGCGGGAACGGCACCTGCGTGGCTGGCTGATCGAATGCGTGCGGCGGACCTCGATGACGAGGAACTCGCGGCGCTGGTGACCCGTGCGCCACTCGATGTACGCGTCAACACGCTGAGCGAGTCCGTCGAGGCGCTGCTGGCGGAAATCCCCGAAGCGGCGCGGATCGCGGGGGCGCCCGATGCTCTTCGCCTGCCGCCGGCACCAATGTCGAGCCGTTCGCGGGGCGGCTGGAGGTGCAGGACGCGGGGAGCCAGATCGTCGCCGGTGCGGCGAAGGCCCAGCCGGGGATGACTGTCGTTGACCTGTGCGCGGGGGCGGGCGGGCAAGACGCTCGCGCTGGCGGCCGCGATGCGCAACGAGGGGCGCATCATCGCGGCGGACACCGATCGCGGGCGGCTGAACCGGCTTGCGCCACGCGCCGAGCGGGCGGGCGTTTCCATCGCCGAGACATTGCTGCTCAACCCCGGCCAGGAACTGGCGGCGCTGGAGGCGTTGCGTGGCGCGGCCGACGTGGTGCTGATCGATGCGCCCTGTTCCGGCACGGGCACATGGCGTCGCAATCCCGAAGCGCGCTGGCGACTCACCCCGGCGCGGCTCGCGCGGCTGGAAGAAACGCAGCGCCGCTTGCTGGATATCGGCGCCGGCGCTGGTGCGGCCCGGCGGCGCACTGATCCATATCGTCTGCTCGCTGCTCGACGAGGAGGGCGCGGGGCAGGTCGCGGATTTCCTTTTGCGCAATCCAGGCTGGTCCGTGGACGCGCTCGCGCTGCCGGCCGGTCGCGCACGCGGGGCGGGGCTTCGCCTCACCCCGGCGCACGACGCTACCGACGGCTTTTTTGTCGCACGCCTGATCGCCCCATGCTAATCCCATGCATATCGTGCCGAAGCCGGAGCTGATCATGCGTTTCTCGTCCGTCGCCGTCGCCGCTTCGCTGGCGCTGGTTTCGATTTCGACCTCGCTCCATGGCCAGCGCCCGGATGACCAGATCGACGCACGTTCCATGGCGTTGCTGGCGCAGGGTCGTGCGGCGAAGGCGGCAGGCAATCTGGACGGTGCGAGCGATGCGCTGGAAAGCGCCGTGACGGTCGATCCGCGTAACCGGCAGGCCTTTATCGTTCTCGCCGAAGTCGCGGAAACGCGCGGGCTTTCGGGCAAGGCGATCCGTTTCTATCGTGAGGCGCTGACGCTGGAGCCGAACGATCCCGTCGCGCTCAAGGGGCAGGGCGAGGCGCTGGTCGCGAAGGGCGCGATGGCGCGGGCGAAGGAAAATCTCGCCAAGCTGCGCACTGTCTGCAAGGGCGAATGCCCGCAGGCGAACGAGCTGGCGGCGGTGATCGCCAAGGGGCCGCCGCCGGTCGCCACAGCGCAGGTGGCGCCAGCGAAGGTCGCCCCGCTAAAGGACTGATCGAGCGTTCCGGCGTCAGGCCGGTTTGCGTCCCTCATCAAGCCGTCGTGCCACCCGCACGAACTCCGCCACGCTGACGGTTTCCGCACGTCGCGTGGCGTCGATATCCTCCGCCAGCAGCGCATCGAGCGCGCCCGGCACCCCGCGCAAGCTCTGCCGCAGCATCTTGCGGCGTTGGCCGAACGCGGCCGCCGTCAGTTGCTCTAGCGTTTTGAGCGATATGCCCTCGGGTGCTTCGACCGGCACGACATGGACGACCGCCGACATCACCTTCGGCGGCGGGGTAAAGGCCGAGCGATGCACCGGCATCGCGATCCGCGCCGTCGCGCGCCATTGCGCCAGCACGGCGAGGCGTCCGTAAGCGTCATTGCCCGGCGCGGACACGATGCGATCCGCGACCTCGCGCTGGAACATGAGGGTGAGCGAACGCCACCATGGGAGCCATGCGGCGGAAAGCCATCCGACGAAGAGCGCCGTGCCGACGTTATAGGGCAGGTTCGAGACGATGTGCGGGGCGCCATCGAATAACGTCCGCGCGTCGATCTCCAGCGCATCGCCTTCGATCACCCGCAACTGCCCCGGATAGGCTTCGGCCAGCTCCGCGAGCGCGGGGAGGCAGCGGCGATCACGCTCGATCGCGGTGACGCGCGCGCCCGCCGCGAGCAGCGCGCGCGTCAGCCCGCCGGGCCCCGGGCCGACCTCCAGCACCTCGGCGCCGTCGAGGTCGCCGGGGATCGCGGCGATCCGCGCGAGGAGCTGCGCGTCGAACAGGAAATTCTGCCCCAGCGCCTTCGATGCCGAAAGGCCGTGCCGCGCGATCACCTCGCGCAGCGGCGGGAGCGTGGTCACGCCGGCCGGGCAGGCCGCGCGCCGCGCCGCCGCCTCCCCCGCCATCGCGATCGCCGCGATCATCGCCCCCGGCTCCGCACTGGTCCTTGCCGGCGAGCGTCGAACGCCGTGCCGTGATCGGGCGAGGTGCGCACGATCGGCAGCCCGAGCGTGATGTTGACCCCGTCGTCGAAAATGCAGCGTTTTCAGCGGGATAAGCGCCTGGTCGTGATAGCAGCACAGAACCGCGTCATATCGTGCCGCGCGGCCACGGGCGTGGAACAGGGTGTCGGCGGCGAACGGGCCGCGTGCGTCGATCCCCTCGTCGCGCAGGATCGCGATCGCGGGCTCGATCAGGTCGATCTCCTGCACGCCCGATCGCGCCGCCTTCGCCCGCGTGCGGGTTGAGGCCGGCGAAGGCCAGCCGCGCATTGGCGATCCCGAAGTTGCGCTCGCCAGCCCGCGCGCCGTCGCGCGCGCCTTGGCCACGATCAGCTCGATCGTCAGCAGCGATGCGACGCGATCGCAAGCGGGACATGCGTGGTGATCGGAACGACGCGCAAGCCCCGGCCCGGCGAGCATCATCACCGCGTTGGCAGCCCGCGACGCCGCAGCGTTCGGCGACGAATTCGGTCTGCCCCGGATGGGTGAAGCCGATATCGCCATAGAGCTGCGCCTTGGAAACCGGCCCGGTGACCAGCGCGCTCGGCCGCACCCGACCGGGCGAGGCCGACCGCCAGTTCGAGCGAATGAAGCGCGCAGCGCGCGCCGTCCGCATCCGGCGCGCCCGGCTCGATCTCGCCCGCATCCTCCACCGTCAGCACCGGCGAGGCGCGTCGGCGAAGGCACGCGGGTCACCTCGGCGAGATCGCTGATTCGCGCGATCGGGCCCCTGCCACACGCGCTCGATCGCGCGCGCGTCGCCCACCGCGACGAACGGGGGCAGGGCCTAGCGCTGGTCGCGGGCATGTCCCACGCCTTGGCGATGATCTCCGGGCCGATCCCCGCCGGGTCGCCCATCGAGATCGCGAGCGGCAAGCACCCTGTCGGTCCCTCAGCGATATTCCACCACCGCGTCCCGCCGGAGATCGCGCAACGCCTGCTGCGCGCGCAGGTTCACGCGCTGCTGTTCGAGTTGGCTCTGGATCTGTTCGGCGCCCGGGAGCTGCGCCGCTCGACGCGTCGTCGCGCCCGCACAATACCAGCGTGCGGACGCCCTCGGTGGGCGAACCGAACGGCGGGCTGGACTGGCCGACCTGAAGCTGGAGCATGATTTCCTGCAGGGCCGCTCGGCAGGTCGCGGACGCGGATCGTGTCGTTATCCACCACTTCGGCGCCGATCTGTGCTGCAACCTTGTCGACCGAACCGCAACCCTGAAGCGTATGCGTGACATTGGCGAATTCCGCGGTCCGCGCGGAAGCCTGTGCCTGTGTCGTGCCCGCCGGGAACTTGATCGTCATCTGCTTCAGGTTCAGCCGCGCATCACGCGGATCGGCGGTGAGCACCTGGCGCTTGTCGACGAGGAAAAGGATCGAGAAACCGCCGGGCACCGCGACGGGGCCGGCAACCTGGCCGATCTTCATCTGTGCCGCCGCCTCGGACAAGACGTCGGGCAATTGCGTGCCGCGAACCCAGCCGAGATCGCCGTTCACGCCCCGCGTTGAGGCTTCCGAGAAATTATGCGCGAAATAGCCGAAGGGCGCCTGTCCCTTGTGGATCTCGTCGATCAGCTGGCGCGCGTTGGCATAGACCTGCTCGGCGCGATCCGGGCGTCGCGGAGAGATAAATCTCGTTGAGATGATATTCCTCCGGCGCCCTTGGCGGCTTCCAGTCGGGCCAGAATCGCCTTCACCTCGACGTCGCCGACATTGACGAACGGCTCCACGCGGCGACGAAGGTAGCGGCTCCACGCCAGCTCCGCCTCGATCTGGCGACGGATCGAACGATCCGAGGAACCCCGCTCACGAAGGAAGGCGCTGAACTCCGTCCGGGGTCTTGCCGAAATTCTTCGCGACCCGCGCGAGGCTCTGGTCGACTCTCGGCCTGATCGATCTTCACGTCGGCCGTCTTCGCCTGCTGGATCTCCAGCACCTCGTCGATCAGCTGGCGCAGCACCTGCAGCCGCAGGCGATCGTAGTCCTCGCCCTGCAGGCTTGATGTTGTTCGCCGCCATGATCAGCGCGGCGCGCTGGTCGACGTCGGTGCCGGTGATCACGGTAGTCGTTGACGATCGCCGTCGCCTTGCGGACGTTCGGATCGAGCTTGCCGAAGATCTGCAGGTTGGCCGGGAATATCCAGCCCGGTGTTGTCCGGCACCGTCTGGTCCTGAACCGTCTCCTGCTGCTGCTGGCCGATCGCGGCGCTTGCCGCCGCCACCCCCAGCACCGCCCCGATCAGGCGGCCATACCGCGCCGCCCCGTTCCGTCGCATGATCACTCTGGTTCGGATTCCCATCTTCCGCAGCGTCAAAGCGCGGATGCACCAGCTTCGCTGAACCTCGGCTTAGCGCCCAAACTCAGTCAGGACAACGCCGTGGCGGCGTTTGGATGCTAGAACCCGAGGTTCTTGAACGCCAGCGTCAACAGATAGCTGTTGCCGGCGCGTGCGTCGCCAGTGGATTGATAGTCGCGCCGCCAGGTTGCACCGATCGTCAGGCAATCGTCTTCATATGTGATCCCCAACCGATGGCGGACGGGGTTGAACCCATCGCCGGTCGTCACCAGCGTGCGGAGGGGTGGTTACCGTCGCGCTGTTCGAAAGGTCGATGACGGTGGACCCATAGGCCGACCAGAAGCGCGAGAATCTTGATCCGCGCCACCGACGCGCAATTCCTCCTGATCCTGCAAATCCTCGATCGAGGTGATGTTGCGGTTGAGGCGCAGATAGCCGACCATTAAATAGTTTGATCGCGAGCCGATCGTCGCATCGATCTCATTGCGACGCACCGCGAAATTATCCTTGTCCACGCGATAGCGATGGATGATCGACACGAAATCGCGGAAGCGCAGCTCCGTTCGGCCCACGATATCGGAGAAGCGCCCGCTGAGCCCGGTGCCCGGCGGCAGGATCGATGGGCGATCGCTCAGACGATAGCTCTGGCCGATGATGGTGGAGAGCGAGAAGCCCGGCAGCGTCAGCGCCCATTCGGCGCCATAAGTCGCGCGGCTCGAATCCTCCCAGCGGTCGTAGCCGGGGAAGCGGTTGAGCGCGAACAGGTTCGAATCCTCCAGGTCGACCGCGCGCGCATCCTCGTTGGGCACATCGAGGTTGTCGACCTTGCGGCGAGGCGACGATCTGGAAACGCGGCGTGAAACGCTGGGTCCCGCCGAACAGCGGCCCGACCAGCGGCCAGCGGACATCAACCGCCAGCGCCGCGATCCCGCGCGTATGGAAACCGCTCCAGCCCGCGATAGCTCGGCACCAGCGTCGCAGCGGTATCGCTGGCATTATAGGCGTCGCCACGAGCATATGCCGTGAACGTCACCTCCTGGCCCCAGCGTGGTTATGCGGCGAAGATCCCAGCGCACCGAGGCAAAGGCGCGTTGCGTGTCCTGACCCAGCCGCCCGGCTGATCGCCAGCGTGTTGACCTGAAACTGCACCGTGCCGCCGAGCACATCCCTCGTTGATGCGCCGACGATAATCAAACTCGGGCAACGCCACGGGCTGGAGGCCCTGAACGTCGCCGACACGCATGGTCTGCACCGCCCAACCGGCGAGCGAGAAATAGCTGTCGCGATCGACCCGCTCCAGCGCCAGCGTCGTGCGCAGCCGGTCGTCGTTCGAAATGTCGTAGCGGCGCAGGAAGGTGCGATCGGTAACGAGCCGCATCGAGCCGGACAGACTCCAGTTCTCATCGAACTGGAAGCGGCCGACACCATCCAGATAACCGCGCAGCGCCATGCTGGTGGGTGCATCCGGCCCGGCGGAAATGTCGTCGCTGCGTCGGCTCGCGGTGATGTAGCCGGTGACGCTGATCGCGCCATTGGACTCCAGCGCCTGATAATTCGCCTGCATCATTGGCAGAACGGCGCTGAACACGTGCGGGGTGATCGTTACCGAGCGATTGCGCGACAGATCGAAATAGTAAGGCGTGACGATTTCGAGCCCGTTCACCCCGTCGAGACGTATATTCGGGCTGAGCAAGCCGCTCGCATTGCCGTCACCAACCGGATGAGAGAAGCGCGGCAGCGGCACGCTGGCGAAGCCGAAGACGTGAACGCGCGCGCCGGTGTAGTAAACCCGTTCGCGATCAGGACGATAGAGCACCTTGACCGCGGTGATCTTCCAGCTTGGGTTTTTCGGGCAGCCGTCTGAATCGGTCACCGAACACGCGGTGTAGGCGGCATGATTCAGCGAAATCGAGCCGTCGTCATGGCGGGTGCCCTCGGTGGCGGCGAGGCGGCCGCCCTGATCGAGCACCACCAGCATGTTATGAACCACGCCATCGCGCAGCGAATCGGTCAGATCGATCGAATCGCCATAAGCCACATCGCCTTCGGGATTGGTGACCGCGACATTGCCATTCGCGACGACCTGCCCGCTTTTGCGATTCCACACGACACGTTCGGCGCGCAGGCGTTGTCCTTGCCGGAACATGCGTACGTCGCCGGTCGCGGTGACGATATCGTTGTTAGAATCATATTCTAGCGCATTGGCGCTGAACTGGATCAGATCGTCCTGGCCGGGGGGCGTGTTCGCCGACGGCGGAGGAGGCGCGATCGCGCGGTCTTGCAGATCCTGCGCCTCGGCCGCGCCCGCCACCAGGGCGAACGGGAGAGCGCAACAGGCCAGAAGGTCGAAACGCAACGCGCGCAATTCCCGCAACTTCGTCTGCGCGGCCGGAATGGCGGCGGACGTTCGCCCTATCGCATCGCAGCGCGCCGCCTGCAACGCCTTGCCAGCCGATGCGGGAAGGGTCAGGGACAAAATGAAGGTATAAGGAATGTGAGATGAAGATCGTTTTCGCCCCGTCACGCGCCGCTGATGCCGATGTCGTCGCCTATGCCGTGAAGAAAGGCGATTTGCCCGCGCTCGCGTTGCCCGGTGTCGATGCCCCCGCTCGCGCGGTGCTCGCTGCCGCGGCCACGGGCCAGCGCTTTGAGGGCGAGCCCGGAACAGTCGCCGAAGCCTATGTCGGCGAGGGGCAGGGAGTTACGCGTGTGCTGCTGCTCGGTGTGGGCGATGGCGACGATGCTTCCTATGAGCGTGCGGGCGGCGGGCTGACGGCGAAACTGATCACCTCCGGCGTCACCGGCGTGACGGTGGATCTCGCCGGTAGCGAAGCCAGCGCGGTTGCCGCCGCGCGGCTGGCAGCCGGCGCTGCTCAGCGCGGCTGGCGTTTCGATGAATATCGCACGCGCCTGCTGGAAAAATCGAAGGCGACGCTCACGACGGTAACGATCGCCGGTGCGCCGAACGGCAGCGAGGAAGCGTGGCGCGAACGCGACGCGGTGACGCAGGGGCTGGCGCTGACCCGTACACTCGTCACGCTACCGGCCAATATCCTTTATCCCGAAAGCTTCGTCGAGCGCGTCATCGCCGACACCCAGGGCCTCGGGCTGGAGATCGAGGTGCTCGACGAGCCCGCGATGAAGAAGCTCGGCATGGGCTCGTTGCTCGGCGTGTCGCAGGGGTCGCGCCGCGCCCCCCGTTTGCTCGCGATCCGCTGGAACGGTGCGGGGGCGGGCGATCCGGCGCTGGCGCTGATCGGCAAGGGCGTCACGTTCGATACCGGCGGCATCTCGATCAAGCCCGCCGCCGGCATGGAAGACATGAAGTGGGACATGGGCGGCGCGGGCGCGGTCGCGGGCGCGATGAAGACGCTGGCGCTGCGCAAGGCGAAGGCCAACGTCATCGGCATTTGCGGCCTCGTCGAGAACATGCCCGACGGCAATGCGCAGCGTCCGGGCGACGTAGTTACCTCCATGTCCGGCCAGACGATCGAGGTGATCAACACCGATGCCGAAGGGCGACTGGTGCTGTGCGACTGCATCACCTGGGCGCAGAAAACGCATAAGGTGAAGACGATCGTGGATCTCGCGACGCTGACCGGCGCGATGATCATCAGCCTTGGCAGTGAATTCGGCGGCCTGTTCGCGAACGACGACACCCTCGCCGACCAGCTGCTGGGCGCCGGCAAGGCGAGCGGAGACCAATTGTGGCGCTTCCCGCTCGGCGATGCGTATAACAAGCTGATCGACAGCCCTATCGCCGACATGAAGAACGTCGGCCCGCGTGGCGCCGGATCGATCACGGCAGCCCAATTCCTCCAGCGTTTCGTCGATGACGGCGTGAAATGGGCGCATCTCGACATCGCCGGCATGGTGTGGGCCGACAAGGATGGGCCGACCTGGGGCAAGGGCGCGACGGGCTATGGCGTGCGATTGCTCGATCGTTTCGTCGCGGACAATTTCGAGGGCTGATGCCGGAGAAGTCATGCAGGTCGATTTCTATCACCTGACGACCACGCCGCTTGACCGGGCGTTACCGCAAATCGCCGAGAAGGTGGTGGCGTCCGGCAATCGGCTGCTCATCGTGGCCGCGAGCGAGCCGCAGCGCATCGCGCTCGACCGGCTGCTGTGGAGCTATACGCCCGACAGTTTCCTGCCCCATGCTCAGGCCGGCGCTGGAGACGATGCCGCGCAACCGGTGCTGATCGCTTCTGAAGTCGACCCCGCGAATGGCGCGCGTCACGTCGCGCTGGTTGACGGCATGTGGCGTGAGGAAGCGCTGGCGTTCGAGCGCGCGTTCCATTTCTTCGACGATGAATCGATCGAGGCGGCGCGCGCGGCCTGGCGCGGGCTTCAGGCGCATGACGGCGTCGAGCGGCGTTATTGGAAGCAGAGCGACGCCGGGCGCTGGGAGCAGGTGGCCTAGCCCGTTGCGCTTTTGAGCGACCGCGACTAGAGCGCCGCGCAGTTTTCCGCCAATCATCCATGCAAGGAGCCCGTGACCGTCATGGCCGCGAACCGTACCTTTTCGATCATCAAGCCTGATGCCACCCGCCGCAATCTGACCGGCGCGGTCACCAAGATGCTGGAGGAAGCCGGCCTGCGCGTCGTCGCTTCCAAGCGCATCCAGATGAGCAAGGAGCAGGCCGAGGGCTTCTACGCTGTTCACAAGGAACGCCCGTTTTTCAACGATCTCGTCTCGTTCATGATCTCCGGCCCGGTCGTCGTGCAGGTGCTGGAAGGCGAGAACGCCATGCAGCGTAACCGCGACATCATGGGCGCCACCAACCCGGCAAACGCCGAGCCGGGCACGATCCGCAAGGAACTGGCCGAGTCGATCGAGGCGAACACCGTCCACGGTTCCGATTCCGATGAGAATGCGGCGATCGAGATCGCCTATTTCTTCAAGCCCGAAGAAATCGTCGGCTGATATGGAATGGCGGCTGCGTCGCGCTGAAACCGGCGACGCGGCCGCCTGTTCGCTGGTTGCCGGCGCGACCTTTCTTGAGGCGTTCGCTGACATCCTCGATGGGCCGGATATCGTCGCGCATATCGCGTCGAAATCCGATCCGGCGACTTTCACGGCGCTGATCGCCGATCCCGCCAGCGTCGTCACCCTGGCCGAAACCAGCCCTCGCGCCGCCCCATTGGGCTATGCCGTGCTCACCACGCCTGATCTGCCGATACCGGCGGAGGAGGGCGATATCGAGTTGCGGCGCATCTACACGCTGATTCCCACGCATGGCACCGGCGTCGGCCCGGCACTGATGGAGCGTGCTTTCGCGGATGCGCGCACGCTCGGGCGCCGCCGTATTCTGCTCGGTGTCTATGGCGGCAATCACCGTGCTCAGCGTTTCTACACGAAACAGGGCTTCACCGTGGTCGGCGAGCGTCGCTTCCTCGTCGGATCGACCTGGCATGACGATCTGATTTTCGCCCGCGCGCTATAGTTTCGGGAACCCATTGAGAGCTTGCGACGTTTTTTGCGGGCTGATTGTCATCAAAGCGTCATCAAACCTGCGGAAAGCATGCCGTCATCATGGCAAGCAATGTTGTCGCGACGGCTGATTCGCCCGTCCTCCCGTCGTCGCGCAGATTCGATCGTGCGCCGCACCCGATCGCGCGGTTGGCATTTTTCGCGCTGGTGTTACTTGGCCTGATCTACGCAGGCGTCAGCATCTTCCTCGATATCCGCCAGGTGGGCGAGGAGATGGCGCTGGGGGTGTTCCTTTTCCTCGGTCTCGCGCTGGTGGTGGCGCTGGGCTTCGAGTTCGTGAACGGCTTCCACGATACGGCCAATGCGGTGGCCACGGTGATCTACACCAATTCCATGCCGGCGCATCTCGCCGTGGTCTGGTCGGGCTTCTTCAATTTCCTTGGCGTCATGCTGTCGTCCGGCGCGGTCGCCTATTCGATCGTCACCCTATTGCCGGTGGATCTGATCCTGCACGTCGGCTCCGGCGCGGGATTTGCGATGATCTTCGCGCTGTTGCTGGCCGCCGTCGTGTGGAACCTCGCGACCTGGTACGTCGGGTTGCCGAACAGTTCGAGCCATACGCTGATCGGCTCCGTGCTCGGTGTGGGGCTTGCCAATCAGTTGATCAACGCCGGCCGGGCGGGCACCTCCGGTGTCGACTGGAGCCAGGCCACCAAAGTGCTCACCGGGCTGTGGATGGCGCCGCTGATCGGCTTTGGTGCATCGATCCTGCTGTTGCTCGTGATGCGCGCGGTGCTGCGTAGCCCTAAGCTGTTCAAGAAAGCCCCGGAGGGGGACGCTCCGCCACCGCGCGGCGTCCGTGCGTTGCTCGTCTTCACCTGCACTGCTGTCTCGTTCAGCCACGGCTCGAACGACGGGCAGAAGGGCATGGGGCTGATCATGCTGATTTTGATCGGCTGCGCGCCCACCGCTTATGCGCTCAACCGCACACTCCCGGCGAGCGAGACGCGCACCTTCGTCGTCAGTGCGCAGGCCGCCTCAGATGCGCTGCGTGCGCATGGCGCCATGGCGATCGCCTCGAAAGACGCGCGCCCGATTTTGATGAACGCGCTCGAAACCCGCAATCCGAACTCGCCGCGCGCTTATGGCGCGATCGTCGAGGTGTCGCGCGAATTGAGCGGGCAGGTTGCGAGCTATGGCGCGCTGTCGCGCATCCCCGCACAGGCGGCATCGAACATCCGTAACGATATGTATCTCGTGCTCGATGCGACGCGGCTGATCACGAAAAAGGAAGACACGCGCTTCAAACCGGCGGAAATCGCCACGTTGAAGGATTATCAGAGCCGGCTGGAGTCGGGCACGCGTTTCATTCCGTTATGGGTGAAGATCGCGGTGGCGATCGCGCTGGGGCTTGGCACGATGATCGGCTGGAAGCGGATCGTCGTCACGGTGGGCGAGAAGATCGGCAAGCAGCATATGACCTATGGCATGGGGGCGACTGCCGAACTGGTCGCCGCAGGGACGATCCTGGCCGCCGATCGCTTCGGCCTTCCCGTGTCGACGACGCATATCCTTTCCTCGGGCGTGGCCGGTGCCTCGGTCGCGAGTGGGTTTGGCCTTCAGAAGAAGACGTTGATCCAGCTTGCCGCCGCGTGGCTGTTGACGCTGCCGGTGGCGATGGCGCTGTCCGGCGGCCTATATTGGTTGCTGCTTACGCTGGTACGTCTGCACGGCGCCTGAGCGGCGGATATCGGGTCGTACCTTGTCAGCACGGCCCGCTTCGCCTAACTGCTCATTTTTCAGGCAGCCATGCGAACTCTAGCTCCCATCCAGATCGGCCCGGTGCGGATCGACAATCCGGTGGTGCTCGCGCCGATGACAGGCGTGACCGACCAGCCATTCCGCACGCTTGTTCGCCGTTACGGTTCAGGGCTCAACGTCACCGAGATGATCGCCAGCCAGGCGGCGCTGCGTGAGACGCGCCAGTCGTTGCAGAAGGCCGCGTGGCATCTTTCGGAAGAGCCGGTGTCGATGCAGCTTGTCGGCTGCACCCCCTATGAAATGGGCGAAGCGGCTAAGCTCGCGGAAGACAAGGGCGCGGCGATCGTCGACATCAACATGGGCTGCCCCGTCCGCAAGGTGACGAACGGCGACGCCGGGTCGGCGCTGATGCGCGATCTGAAGCTCGCGGCCGCGATCATCGAGGCGGTGGTGAAGGCGGTGAAGGCGCCCGTTACGCTCAAGATGCGGATGGGCTGGTGCCACGACAGCCTCAACGCGCCTGAGCTTGCCCGGATCGCGGAGGATCTCGGTTGCAAGATGATCACCGTCCACGGGCGCACCCGCAATCAGATGTACAAAGGGAGTGCCGATTGGGGGTTCGTGCGCGCCGTGAAAGACACCGTAACCGTGCCCGTTATCGTCAATGGCGACATATGTAGTCTCGAAGACGCCAGTCGCGCCCTCGAACTTTCTACCGCAGATGGCGTGATGATCGGACGCGGCGCTTATGGCCGCCCATGGTTTCTGGCACAGGTGATGGAATGGCTCGCCACCGGACGTCGCGTTGAAGATCCGTCGATCGAGGAACAATATCTCGCAATCGTAGAGCATTATGACGCAATGCTTACGCATTATGGCACGATGACGGGTGTCAACATGGCCCGTAAGCATATCGGTTGGTACACCAAAGGGCTGCAAGGATCGGCCGAGTTTCGCAACAAGGTGAATCAAGAGCCGGACGCGAAGCGGGTGCAGGCGATGCTCGCCGAGTTTTACGCCCCGTGGCGTAGCCGCGCGGCGGCTTGATGCCAGTAACGCGCGGTCCGGAGCATGCGCCGGAACCGGCGGAAGTGCTTGCGGCGTTGCCGGTCGCCGTACTGCTCATCGACCCGGAAGATCGCGTTGTCCGCGCCAATGCGGAATGCGAATTGCTGCTCAACCGCTCGGAACGCGCGATGGTCGGTCGGCCGCTGCGTGGTGTGCTGGCGCTGCCGGAGGAGGCTGGCGGCCAGGCGGGCAGGGGGTTTGCGTCCTTCGATACCGAGATTGAAACGCGCGGCAGTGGGCGGCTCCGTGTCGATCTCGCACAGGTCGAGCTTGCCGACCATCCCGGATGGCGGGCGATCACGCTCCACAATGCCGCGACCACGCGACGCCTTGGCCATTCCGCGGATCGCGCGGCGGCAGCGCGATCCGCGGTAGGGGCGGCGGCGATGTTGGCGCACGAAATCAAGAATCCGCTGTCGAGCATTCGTGGTGCGGCCCAACTCATCGCCGATGGCGTGCCGGCGGAGGAACTCACGCGCCTTATGATCGACGAGGTCGACCGCATCGCTGCGCTGATCGATCGCATGGAGGATTTCACCGACACCCGTCCGCTCGTGCCGGAGCCGTTGAATATCTATCCGCTCCTCGCCCATGCGCGCAGCGTGGCGCTGGCCGGGTTCGCGCGTGGCGTGACGATTGAGGAACGCTTCGATCCGTCACTGCCGCCTGCTCTGGCGAACCGCGATGCTTTGCTTCAAGTGTTGTTGAACCTCCTTAAGAATGCTGCCGAAGTGCTTGGTGAGCGAGGAGAACGGCGCATCATTTTGGCTACGTCTTACCGGCATGGCATGGCGGTTGCACCGGGGCCGGGTAGGCCGCGACTTCCGCTGCCGATCGAGATTTGCGTGATGGACACTGGCCCCGGCGCACCGGAGGATATCGCGGAACATCTCTTCGACCCGTTCGTCTCGAGCCGCCCCGAAGGAAAAGGGCTTGGGCTGGCGCTTGTCGACAAGCTCATTCGCGACATGGGCGGCATCATCCAATATTCGCGCGAAGGCACGCCCCACATGACCGTATTCCGAATTCTGCTTCCGAGGGCGACGGCGTGACATCGAGTGAGGTGTTGCTGGTCGACGACGACAATGCGGTCCGCACCGTGGTCGCACAGGCGTTGCGTCGCGCGGGTTACCGCGTTCGCACCGCCGCCAGCCTGGCAGACCTCGATCGTGAGTTGAAGCTCGGTGCTCCGGACGTGCTGATCACGGACGTCGTGCTTCCCGACGGTGATGGGATCGAGAATGCGACGCGCCTTGTTGCCGAACATCCGGGTATGCCGGTGATCGTGTTGTCTGCGCGCAATACGCTGACCACCGCCGTTCGCGCGAACGAGGCGGGCGCCTACGACTATCTTCCCAAGCCATTCGATCTCGACACGTTGAGCCGTACCGTCGCAAAGGCGCTCGCGCGGCGCGGCCCCGCCATGCCGCATCCGGAAACGGACGAGGATCAGGCGCTGCCGCTGATCGGGCGCTCGCCGGCGATGCAGGAAGTGTATCGCGTGATCGCGCGGCTGGTGTCGAACGATCTGACCGTGCTGGTTTCCGGCGAGTCCGGCACGGGAAAGGAACTGGTAGCCCGCGCTATCCACGATCTGGGCGCTCGTCGGCAGGGGCCGTTCGTCGCGATCAATATGGCGGCGATCCCGCGTGAACTGATCGAAGCGGAGCTATTCGGGCACGAGCGCGGGGCATTCACCGGCGCGGCGCAGCGCAACGCCGGCAGGTTTGAACAAGCGGCGGGGGGCACGCTGTTCCTCGACGAAATCGGGGATATGCCGATCGAGGCGCAAACGCGGCTGTTGCGCGTGCTGCAGCAAGGTGAATTCACCACGGTCGGCGGCTCACGCACGATCCGCGCCGACGTTCGTATTGTCGCCGCGACCAATCGCGATCTGCATCAGGCGGTGGCCCGAGGCGCTTTCCGCGAAGATCTCTATTATCGGCTAAATGTCGTACCGGTCGTGTTGCCAGCTTTGCGCGAGCGGCGTCAGGATATTGGCGCTCTCGCGCGCCACTTTCTCGATCGTGCGGCGGGGGCTGGGCTGCCTCGCAAGACGCTGGACGACGATGCCGTCGACATGCTTGAGGCGCATGACTGGCCCGGCAATGTGCGCGAGCTTGAAAATCTCATGCGCCGGCTGGCCGCGCTATCGCGCGACGACCGGATTAGTGCCGGTGAAATTCGCGAAATGCTCGGCGCACCTGGCGCCACGCCCATGCTCGATCCGGCGATCGACGTCGCGGTGCGCGCTTATATCGAGCAACTCGCGCGCAACGAACCCTATGTGTTGGAGGATGGGACGCTTTACGATCGGTTGATCGCTGAAATGGAGCGACCGTTGATCGAAACCATGCTCGCTCGGTTCGGTGGCAATCAGTTGCGCGCGGCGCGGGCGATGGGACTAAATCGCAACACGTTGCGAAAGCGCCTCGATATGTTGGGCATAGATCCGGCAACGCGTTCGACTGATCGCTGACGTAAGGTCACCGGTCGATTATGTGTTCTCGCTGCAACACCTTTGTTGTAGCAGGGTGACGATGAACGCCGGATTGGCACCCACGAGGATCGAATCAGCGCCCAAACGGCGCTTCGTCGTGACGCCGGTTATCGAGTTCGCGGTGCTGGCGCTCTCCATCACCGTCGGCGTATCGAGCTATTTCGTTATTGAGCATGCCGGACGACCACAGGGGTTGATCGCCCCGCCGCTCGTCGCATTGTTGCTGATAGCCAACCTCGTACCGGGCATCGCGCTGATGATGTTGCTCGGTCGGCGGATCGCTAATCGCCGCGCACGGCGCTCGCCGATCGGTGGAGAGGGGCGGCTTCATGTCCGGCTTGTTGCGATTTTCTCGATCGTCGCGGCAGTGCCGATGCTGCTCGTCACGATCGCGGCGTCGCTGCTGTTCCAATATGGCGTACAATTTTGGTATTCCGATCGCGCGCGTGCCGTGTTCGAGAATGCGACAACGCTGACCCGCGCTTCATACAATCAATTCCTCCAGCGGTGGGAAGAAGCCACCGTGACGATGGCGCAGGATATCTCCGATGAGCTGCGCCGGCGCCCGTTGGACGATCCGCGCTTTCGCCCCTTCCTGTTTCAGCAGACCTACTACCGCAGTCTGTCCGAGGCGTTTCTATTCGCGGTCGCGCCGAATGGCGAATTGCAGACACTCGCGTTCGTCAATCCCTATGATCTGAATCTCGCGCGGCAGATTTCCGCGGAGGCCGTGACTGAACTCCGGCGCGGACAGCGCAGTGTGGTGACCGTGACGGGGGATCGCATCCAGACCGTGACGCGGGTGCCCGGCTCCGATATGTTTCTCTACGCCGCGCGCGTAACCGATCCGAAACAGATGACTACGCAGACCAAGCGCGCGGAAGCCGCGCTGGCCAACTACCACGCCTTGTTGGCGAAGGCGCGAACGCTTCAGATACGCTTCAACGTCGCTTTGCTGGTGCTATCGCTGCTGATCGTGGGGGTCGCGGTTTGGATTGCGCTGGCCGTGGCGGACCGGTTGGTGCGGCCGGTTGGTGAATTGGTTGATGCGGCGCGACGCGTGGAAGGCGGCGATCTTTCGGCGCGTGTTCCGGATACCACCGCGCGGGATGAGGTCGGCACGCTGGCAACCGCTTTCAATCGCATGACCGAACAATTGGAAGCACAGAACACCGCGCTCGTCACCGCTAATGCACAATTGGACAGTCGACGCGCGTTGATTGAAGCGGTGATGTCCGGGGTGTCGGCTGGGGTGATCTCGATCGCGGGCGATCGTACTGTTCGCCTTATCAACAGCTCGGCTGAAACACTTCTCGGTATCTCGCAATCGCCGGCTGGAAAAGCGCTCGTGACGGTTTCGCCTGAACTGGACGCGCTTCTCGACGGCAATGCGCGCGAGGCGATCGTCCAGGTCACGGTCAATGGCGAACCGCGGACGCTTGCGGTGCGCATTGCCCGCGACGGCACCGGCCCGATCCTGACGTTCGACGATATCACCCAGCAGTTGCTCGATCAGCGTCGAGCTGCCTGGGCCGATGTCGCGCGGCGGATTGCGCATGAGATCAAGAATCCGCTCACCCCAATTCAACTTGCTGCGGAGCGGCTCCAGCGCCGTTACGGCGGCAAGGTGGAGGAGGGGGACACAACCTTCGCGCGGCTGACCGACACGATCGTCCGTCAGGTCGGAGACCTGCGCCGCATGGTGGATGAATTCTCCTCCTTCGCGCGCATGCCGAAGCCAGTGTTCCGTGCGGAGGCGCTCGTTGATATCGCGCGGCAGACGATGTTCCTCCACGAGGTCGCGCATAGCGGCGTGCGCTTCGAACTGGTGCACGATGAGCCGGGTCCGACGCTGGTTTGCGATCGACGCCAGATCGGCCAGGCACTTACCAATATTGTCAAAAATGCGGTGGAAGCGATTGAAACTAAGGGTGATGATGCGGGCGAAGTTCGTATGACTCTGACCGAGAAGCCGGGGCGGGTTACGATCACCGTTGCAGATACCGGTGTGGGATTGCCCGTGGAGCGGGACCGGATCGTCGAACCCTATATGACCACCCGCGCCCGGGGCACCGGGCTAGGCCTCGCGATCGTTAAGAAGATTGTCGAGGAACATTTTGGAACTATTACATTTTCTGACCACGACGGTGGAGGAGCGCTGGTCACCATGTCGTTCGATACCGCTTCGCTCGCCGGCCTCCATGCCGGAGACGATCTTGTTACTGACGGCGACGTGGGAAGCATCACGGCGCTAACCCCAAATCGGATGATCTGACATGGCGCTCGACATTCTCGTCGTCGATGACGAACTCGATATCCGCGAACTGGTCGCCGGTGTACTGGAAGACGAGGGCTACGAAACCCGCGTCGCGGCCGATAGCGACTCCGCGCTGGAGGCAATTGCCGCACGACGCCCGAGCCTCGTCTTACTTGACGTATGGTTGCAGGGATCGCGGCTGGATGGGCTGCAGTTGCTCGACGAAATCAAGCGTCGCGATCCATCCATCCCGGTGTTGATGATCTCGGGCCACGGGAATCTCGACACCGCCGTCGCGGCGATCCGTGCCGGGGCGGTGGATTTTATCGAAAAGCCATTCCAGGCAGAGCGGCTGCTGCTGATGGTGGAGCGCGCGACCGAGACCGAGCGGCTGCGCCGCGAAGTCGCCTCGCTCCGTGCCTCGGCCGGGCACGACACCGATCTTACAGGAAACTCCAGCGCTATCAACGCTGTACGTGCAACATTGAAGCGCGTGGCGGGCACCGGTAGCCGTATTCTCATTACCGGGCCAGCTGGTGTCGGCAAGGAAATCGCCGCTCGCCTGCTCCATGGCTGGAGCCAGCGCGCTAGCGCACCCTTTATCATCGTCAGCGCCGCACGGATGACTCCGGAACGCGTTGAAGAGGAATTGTTCGGCGTGGAGGAGGGGGGGGATCTCGTCCGCCCGGGACTGCTCGAACAGGCCCATGGCGGGACGCTGTTTCTCGACGAAATCGCGGACATGCCGATTACGACGCAAGCGCGTATTTTGCGCGTATTGACCGATCAGAGCTTCACCCGCGTGAATGGGACGCGGCTGGTAAAGGTGGATGTGCGCGTCGTATCGGCTACCGCGCGCGACCTCACCGACGAGATCGCCGAAGGGCGTTTCCGCGAGGATCTCTACTATCGTCTGAATGTGGTCCCGGTGATGCTGCCGCCGCTGGCCGAACGCCGCGAGGATATTCCGCCGCTGATCGAGCATTTCGTCGCTCATTACGCCTCGGAGCGCCGTGTGCCGACGCCGGAGGTTGCTGTGGATGCGATGGTGGCACTGCAGAGCTATGATTGGCCGGGCAATGTCCGTCAGTTACGCAACGTCGTAGAGCGCACGATCATCCTCGCCCCAGGCGATCGTATCGGCCGGATCGACCTGGATCTGTTGCCAGCTGAGGTGCTGGGCGAAAGTGACAGTGCGGCTGGCACCGCCGCAATCATGGGGGCGCCTCTGCGCGAAGCGCGGGAGACTTTTGAACGCGAATACCTCCGCGTCCAGATTCGGCGATTTTCTGGCAATATTTCCCGTACCGCCTCGTTCATCGGGATGGAGCGATCGGCGCTTCATCGCAAATTGAAGCTGCTCGGCATCACAGAAACCCGGGAGGACTGACGCCAACGCGCGCATCCCCGTTGCGATGACGCGCGCGGGTCTCTAGATTGGCGCCGCCGCCGGCATGGCGGTCACCCGACGCCGGGCACCGGCGCATCGCGGGGCAAACCCCGCCAAGAATCGAAGGATCGAGCCAATGGCCGAAAAGCAAACCTCTCTTCAGGATCTTTTCCTCAACGCGCTGCGTAAGTCGAAAACTCCTGTCACGATGTTCCTCGTCAAGGGCGTCAAGCTCCAGGGCATCGTTACCTGGTTCGATAATTTCTCGGTGCTCCTGCGCCGCGATGGGCAATCCCAACTAATCTATAAGCATGCTATTTCCACCATCATGCCGGGCGGCCACCTAGATGTGGAGGCGATCGTTAGTCAGATGGGTGAGAACGGGAAGAAACAGCCGCTGTTGCAGGAAGTGTTCCTCAATGCGGTGCGCAAGACGCATGATCCCGTCACGATGTTTCTGGTCAACGGCGTAATGCTTCAGGGCAATATCGCCGCGTTCGATCTTTTCTGCATGCTGTTGCAGCGCGATGGCGCGTCGCAACTGGTTTACAAACACGCTGTGTCGACGATCCAGCCGTCGCGTGCGCTCAATCTGGCCGAAGAAACGGCGGATTCGGACGACGATTGAGTACCGGCTTCGAACGCGACCGCGGTGAATTCGCGCGTGGGGCGCGGGCGATCGTGGTCTATCCCGAGCTCGGCGGGTCCTCTCGTGACGCAAGTGCGCGGCTGGAGGAAACCGCCGGGCTGGCCGAGGCTATTGGCGTCACCGTGGTTGGGCGCGAGGCGGTACGTGTGCGGACCCCTCGCGCCGCGACACTGATCGGGGCGGGGCAGGTTGACTCCATCGCGACGCTCGCCCGGATGGAAGACGCCGGGCTGGTGGTATTCGATGCGAGCCTCACGCCGATCCAGCAGCGCAATCTCGAAACTTCGCTCGAAGCGAAGGTGATTGACCGCACCGGCCTGATTCTGGAGATATTCGGAGAGCGTGCCGCGACGGCCGAGGGGCGGTTGCAGGTGGAACTCGCCCATCTCGATTACCAGGCCGGACGATTGGTTCGCAGTTGGACCCATCTTGAGCGGCAGCGCGGTGGCTTCGGCTTTCTTGGTGGTCCGGGCGAAACCCAGATCGAGGCCGACCGCCGATTGATCCGCGATCGTATGGCGCGGTTGCGTCGCGAGCTTGAACAGGTATCACGGACCCGCGGGCTGCATCGTGATCGCCGCCAGCGCGCACCATGGCCGGTGATCGCGCTTGTCGGTTATACTAACGCCGGAAAATCGACACTTTTCAATCGCGTGACGGGAAGTGACGTCATGGCGAAGGACTTGCTGTTCGCTACGCTCGATCCCACGTTACGACAGATATCACTCCCTGGAATCGATAAAGCGATCTTGTCGGACACAGTAGGATTTGTCTCGGAACTGCCAACGCAACTCGTCGCCGCGTTCAAGGCGACGCTGGAAGAGGTGGTGTCTGCCGATCTTCTGATCCACGTCCGGGATCTGGCACATCCCGATACCGAGGCCCAGCGAGTCGACGTTGAGGCGGTTCTCAGCGAAATCGGCGTATCCGAGGCGACGCCACGTATCGAGGCATGGAACAAATGCGACCTGCTCGACCCCGAAGCGCGCGAGCGTTTGCTGGTCGACGCCGCCCGACGTGAAGATGTCGTGGCAATTTCCGCGCTGACCGGGGAAGGGGTCGCTATGCTCCTCACCACTGTCGCAGGGCATCTCACTGCCGGCCATCAGCGTTATACGATCACGCTCGATGCGGCAGACGGGGCGGCTGCGGCTTGGTTGCATCAGCATGGCGAGGTGCTCGACCAGGAAATTGAGGACGAGCAGGCGGTTTACGAGGTGCGTATGGCGCCGCGTGATTATGAGAAATTTATGACCCGGCGCGGCGGTTGATCAGCGACGTTCGTTAGCCTTCGCTCGCCGCCAGAGCGCCTCCTTCTCGTCAAGCGACAATCCCGGAAAAGCGGCGCCAGCAGCATCTTCCATATCGCGAAAGCGCCGCTCAAACTTGGCATTCGCGCCGCGCAACGCGGCCTCTGGATCGACTCCCTGGTGCCGCGCCCAGTTGACAACCGCGAACAAAAGATCGCCGATCTCTTCCGCAACTTCTTGTTCCGGAGCGTTTTCTATTTCTTCAAGTTCTTCGTCGATCTTGGCGCGGGCACCGCTTGCGTCGGGCCAGTCGAAGCCAACGCGGGCGGCGCGCTTTTGCAGCTTCTCCGCGCGAAGCAGCGCCGGTAGCGCAAGTGCGACGCCGGCGAGCGCGCTATGATCTAATGATTTTCCGGCGCGTTCCTCTGCTTTGATCTGTTCCCAAAGGTGATGGCCGCCTTCGGCTCGATCGCCGAAGATATGCGGGTGGCGGCGCTCCATTTTATCGGAGATCGCGTTTACCACCGCATCGAAATCGAACTGCTCGGCCTCCTCGGCAATACGCGCGTGAAACACCACCTGAAGCAGCAGGTCGCCAAGCTCATCCTTCAGGTCCGCCATGTCATTGCGCGCGATCGCATCGGCGACCTCATGCGCTTCCTCGATCGTATAGGGCGCGATCGTCGCGAATGTCTGCGCGACGTCCCATTCGCAACCGCTCACGGGATCGCGCAAACGGCTCATGATTCCGCGCAACCGATCGATAGGGGGCTTGCCCTCACCGCGCATATATTAAGCCGATAATATACATTATGTAAATCATGCCTTCGGTTTTGGATCGAGGATGAGGATATTCCCCTCCACCCGCCAGGATGCCAGTTGCGACAGAAAATTCATCCCGAGCACGTCCATGTCGCCAAATTCAGGCGCGACCACCACGGGAAGATCGCGAGCGACAATGCCGCCCAATTCCAGTAACGCTATCCGACCGCGCTGAGCTTGTACCGGCCCGTTCGCGGTTTCGATGGCGGCGGCAAACGGCCCGTCATCAATCGCAACATGCGTCGCCACGGCACTAGCCGTCGACAACGCCGTGGTCGTCGCGCCGCTGTCTATCAGCATTCGCCGCGCCACTCCGTTGATCCGCGCGGTCGCCCAGAAATGACCATCGCTCGCCATCGTGATGCGCACGGTTGAACCGACGACATGTTGGTCGCGCCCGAATAATGCGTCGCGCGTATCTTCCCAAATGGGTAGCAATCGATGGCGTTGTCCGACGATCACCAACCCCAGAGCAAAGATCGCTACCCACGCGAGCGCCATTTTCGCCGTTTGCCCCAATGGAACGCGCCGGCTGAGCAATGCCGACAATGGCAGCACGAGCATTATCGCGTAGAGTGCGATTTCCGCGCCATTGCTCATACGACGATCTCCATGCCGTCATACCCGGGCTCGATTCCCGGCGGCAATTCGGCCAGCAGGCCGCGATAGTCCATCGACTGATCCATATGGATCAGGGCGGTTTTTTGTGGCGAAAGTTCCTGCACCCAATCCACCACCCGCGCTAGATGTGGATGCGATGGATGTGGTCGCCGGCGAAGCGCATCCACGATCCATGCATCCAGCCCAGCATATAGGGCGCGCATCGGCTCGGTCATTGCACTCAAATCAGTAGCATAGCCGATGGATTTCCCATTTGCTGTAAAACGCAAACCGGCCGAGGAGATCGAGGCGTGCGGCTGATCCACGGCATTTACCGTGATCGATCCTATGGCGAGCCTATCCGGAAGATTCGCCAAGGTAACAACTGGTGGATAGCCATGGTGGCCGTTAAAAATATAAGCGAACTTTTCGGTTAACCCGGCGCGGGTTTCCGACCGGGCGTAACCGGGGATCGGCTGGCCGCGCGCGTGAAATATCTGCCGCAAGTCGTCGATTCCGAAAACGTGATCGGCATGTTCGTGCGTCCAGATCACTGCATCCACCGTCCCCACATCCGCCGCCAGCAGCTGCGCGCGCATGTCCGGGCTGGTGTCGATCAGAATGCGCGTGCTTCCATGCTCGACGAGCAAAGATGCGCGGGTGCGGCGGTTGCGCGGCTCGGTGGGATCACATTCACCCCAATCGTTACCGATCCTTGGCACACCGGACGACGTGCCCGAGCCGAGGATGCGTGCTTTCATCAGCGCGTCTTATCAAACAACGAATGAAAATTTCGCGCCGTAACATCCTCTAAAAATTTAACTTGTTCCCCACGCAATTGTGCCAAAAACGCGGCGGTGTCAGCGACGAACGCGGGTTCCCCCGATTTCCCGCGATGCGGGACAGGCGCAAGGAAAGGAGCGTCCGTCTCGATCAACAACCGCTCGATTGGCAAACGGGCAGCGGTTTCCTGCAACTCGCGCGCGCTTTTGAACGTGACGATGCCGGAAATCGAAATGTAAAAACCGAGATCGAGCGCGATATCGGCGAACGCAGCCGTCCCCGTGAAGCAATGGATGACGCCGGTGAAGGCCCCCTTCCCCATTTCGTCACGCAGGATCGCGACGGTGTCGTCCTCCGCGTCGCGCGTGTGGATCACGATCGGAACGCGGGCTTCTCGCGCAGCGGCGATATGCGCGCGGAAGCTCGATTGCTGGCGGTCCCGATCGGAATGATCGTAATAGTAATCGAGCCCTGTCTCCCCCACGCCGACGACGCGCGGATGAGCGAGGCGCTTGACCAGCTTTGCGGTATCGACATGCGGATGCTGATCCGCCTCATGCGGATGGATACCAACGGTCGCCCATACATCCGCCTCGCGCTCTGCGGTGGCGAGCACATCGTCCCATTCGCTCTCACGCGTCGCGATATTGAGCATCGCGGTGACACCGCGAGCCCGCGCGCGTTCGAGCACAGCCTGCTGTTCTTCCACCAAGCCTTTGTAATTAAGGTGACAATGACTGTCGGCCAGCATCAGGCACTCTCCGCCGGCATTTCGAGCCGCGGGAAAACCGGCGTCGGGGCGACGATACGGAAACCGCCCGCGGCATGCCGATCATACCAGCCGTCATCATCGACCGCAGCATGATCGCGCGCATCCGCGCCGAGTTGGTCAAGCACCTTCCCCGCCGACGTCGGCACCACCGGCAGAATTGCGATGGCCAGCATGCGAATCGCGCGGATCAGAGTGCGTAGTACGGCGTGCATCCGTTCGGGATCGGTCTTGCGCAAAGCCCACGGTGCTTGCGCGTCGATATAGGCGTTGCACGCAAAAACGCCGCGCAACCATGCCTCGACGCCCTGGCTGAGCATCAAGTCGCCAAACGCGGTCTTCAGCCCGGCAGCGGCGACAACCACCTCCTCGATCAACAGCCCGTCCGCTTCGTCGGCGCGGCCGTGCTCCGGCAGTTCGCCGTCCAAATTCTTGGCGATGAACGATAAAGTGCGCTGCGCCAGATTGCCGAACGCATTCGCCAACTCTGCGTTGACGCGCGTGACGATCGCCTCCGCCGAATAGCTGCCGTCCTGCCCGAAGCTCACTTCACGCAGCAGAAAATAGCGCAGCGCGTCGACGCCGAAGGCGGCGGTGAGATCCAGTGGATCGACGACATTGCCGACGCTTTTGGACATTTTCTCTCCGCGATGGAGAACAAATCCATGCCCGAACACGGACTTTGGCGGCGCGATCCCGGCGGACATTAGAAATGCGGGCCAATAGACGGTGTGGAAGCGCACGATATCCTTGCCGATCAGATGCAGATCGGCCGGCCAATGCGGCATCTCGCCATCGGGATAGCCCGCGCCGGTGAGGTAATTGGTCAGCGCATCGACCCACACATACATCACATGGCCGGGGCTGTCGGGGACCGGAACGCCCCAGTCAAAGCTCGTTCTGGACACCGACAGATCGGACAATCCACCCTCGACGAAACGCATGATCTCGTTGCGGCGTGCCTCTGGCCGAATGAAATCGGGGTTTTCGCGATAAAGATCGAGCAGCGGCTGCTGATATTTCGACAGGCGGAAGAACCATGTCTCCTCCGCAGTCCACTGCACTGGCGTGCCTTGTGGAGAGAGCTTCTCCCCCCCTTCCCCGTCGACCAGTTCCTTCTCGTCGTAAAACGCTTCGTCGCGGACCGAATACCAGCCCTCGTAACGATCGAGATAGAGATCGCCCGCATCGCGCATCGCCTGCCAGATCGCCTGACTGGCACGATAATGATCGGCGTCCGTGGTGCGGATGAAACGATCGTACGAAATATTCAGATCATCGCACATCGCTTTGAACAAGGACGACATTTCTCCGGCAAGATCGCGCACATCGACGCCGCGATCACGCGCGGTCTGGACCATTTTGAGCCCATGTTCGTCGGTGCCCGTCTGAAAGCGCACGTCGCGTCCGGCCTGACGGTTGAACCGCGCGATGGCATCGGCGGCGATCGCCTCATAGGCGTGGCCGATGTGCGGCTTGCCATTGGGATAACTGATTGCGGTGGTGATGTAGAACGGCTGACCCATGCCGCTCCCCTACATCCGCGCAAGCCGTGCGACCACCCCCGCCAGCTCGAATACCGTTGCCCCCGCATCGAGCGACAGCCGCCGCGCCGCGCCGGCGATTCCCTGCGCCTCTTCGTAGGCATCGAGCGCCACGCGCAGCTCCTCCCCGGCTCGCTGCGGAGCGTGAAGCGCGATAAACTCGGGCGCGCGATCGAGGAACGCCTCATAGCGCGGCTGCGCGGCCTTGGTGGACAGCGCCTTGGCCAGCCGCGCACGCTCTGCATTCGTGCGATCGCCGTTGCGTGCGATCGCGGCGAGCGCGTTATCGATCGCGCCGAGGTCAAGCCCGGCATAGCGCAACGCCCGCCCCGGCGCCCCGGCGCCCGCGCGGATCAGCGCGTCCAGTTCGTCCCCACGCAATTCCGGCGCGCGCGCGCGCAACACTTCACGGACTTCGGCTTCTTCGAGCAGGCCGAAACGCAACATGCGACAGCGCGAGCGGATCGTGGGGAGCAAGCGCCCCGGCGCGTGGCTGATGAGCAGGAAAACCGTGCCCGAGGGTGGCTCCTCCAAGCTCTTGAGCAGCGCATTGGCCCCTTCCCGCTCCAGGTCGTCTATCGCATCGATCACGATCACCCTGCGCGGTCCGAGCGATGGCGTGGTGGCGAACAGCGGTTGAAGCCCGCGCACTTGCGCGATTGTGATGCTGCGCGCCAACCGCGTCTCGCCGCGTTCCTCCTTCGCCAGGCGCGTCAGTTCGCGATAGTCAGGATGCGATCCCGCTTCCAGCAAGGCGCGCGTCTGCTCCCCGCCAGCGTCGCCGGCGGATTGTGCGAGCAGCCGTGCTGCGACCTCTCGCGCGAACGTCCCTTTGCCTACGCCGCGCGGTCCGGTGATAAGCCAGGCGTGATGGAGCGTTCCGCTCGCGATAGCGGCGTCGAATGCCGCGCGCGCCGGGGCGTTGCCGAGCAATGACGTCATGGCAGCAGATCGGCCAGCCCGGCGAGCAATTCGGCCGTTACGACTGCGCGCGGCTGGGTGGCATCGACGCGACGAAAGCGATCGGGCTCCGCCGTGGCGAAGCGATCGAAGGCAGCGGCGACCGCGATATGGAAATCCTCGCCACGCATCGCAAATCGATCCGCAGCCGCGCCATCGCGACCGGCGGCGCGTTGCGCGCCTTCTGCGGGTGGAACCTCAAGCACGAAGGTGCGATCGGGCAACAAACCACGCGAACCAAAGGCATGGAGCGCGAGAACGGCGGCATCGTCGATCCCACCGGCGATGCCCTGATAGGCGCGGCTCGAATCGATATAGCGATCCGAGATCACCCACACGCCCGCGCCGATCGCGGGACGGATCGTCTTTTCGACATGATCCGCGCGCGCGGCGGCGAACAGAAGCGCTTCGGTATGCGGGCTCCAGCGCTGCACGTCGCCTTGCATCAGCAAGCCACGGATCGCCTCCGCGCCCTCGCTGCCGCCCGGCTCACGCGTCACCAGCGTCCGGATGCCGCGCGCCTCCAGCGCGGCAGCCAGCGCGCGCACCTGGGTCGACTTGCCGGCTCCCTCCCCGCCTTCGAGCGAGAGGAAGCGACCGCTCATCCGAACAGGCCGGTGAGGCCGGCCCATGCCCGGCCGAAGAAGCCGGCCTCGCCCACGTCCTTGTCCGCCACCAGCGGCATGGTCTGATCCGGCAGTCCGGGCGAGGTGACGAGGAGATCAGCAATATGATCACCCGCCTTGATCGGCGCCTTGATCGGGCCCTGATAGACGACCTTTGCGTTGAGCACCGGCACCGCGCCGGCGGGCAACGCGACCTTCAGATCGCGCGGCGCGACCAGCCCGACCTTGCTCGAACTGCCAAGCTGCACCTCGGCATCGGCGACCTTGCGGCCTTCCTTCACCACCGGCTTCGCCTGCCATGCGCGGAAGCCCCAATCCATGAAGCGCACCGATTCGCTGACGCGCTGGTTCGAACTCGTCAGCCCTGCGAGCACCATCACCAGTCGGCGGCCGTTCTGATCGGCCGAGCCGGTGAAGCCGTAACCCGCTTCCTCGGTATGGCCGGTCTTGAGGCCATCGGCGCCCTGCACCCGGCCGAGCAGCGGATCGCGGTTGGCCTGGGTGATCGCGGCGCCAGAGCCGAGCGTCTTGCCCCAGGTGAAATCCGGGCGGGAATAGAATTGCTTATAGAGTTTCGGATGCTCGTTGATCGTCGCCGCAGCGAGCTTTGCCAGATCGCGCGCGGTGACATAGGTCACGCCATTATCCGGCCAACCGTTCGAGGTGCCAAAATGGCTGTTGGCGAGGTTAAGGCGCTTGGCCGCCTCGTTCATCCGCTGGACGAATGCGTCCTCGGTCCCAGAAATCCCCTCGGCCAGCACCACGCAGGCGTCATTGCCGGAAAGCGTGACGATGCCATAGAGCAGATTGGCGACCGAAACTTTCTCTCCCGTTGACAGGAACATGGTGGAACCCGCTGCGGGGCCATGCCATTTTTTCCAGGTCTCCGGGCGAACCTCGAACTCCTGATCGAGCTTCAGTTCCCCGCGTTTGATGAGATCGAAGGCGACGTAAACCGTCATCATCTTCGCCATCGACGCCGGGGGCATCCGCCGATCCGCATCCTTTTCATACAGTACCGCGCCGGAGGACAGATCCTCCATGAACGCCACCGGCGCCGGCGTTTCGAACTGCGGCGCGGATGCGGCGGAGGGATAAGCGATCGACAAGGCGATGGCCGGTGCTGCGAGGACGTATGGGATTTTGGACATGACCGATACTCAGGGCTGAACAATGATCGAAGCATCGCCATAGCCGCGCCGGGCGGCGTCGTCACGCGCCCGCTGCGCGACGGCAGCATTGTCATACGGGCCGAGCCGTACTCGATATTTACCGGCATAGGATGCGACACTGCCATCAAGCCGTTCGGCGAGCGCGTTTGCACGCGATTTTCTTGAGAATACCGCTACCTGCACGACATATCTGCTATTCGGACGCACCGCCGAAACCGCGAACGACGAGCGCGGCTGTGGTGTGGCCTGCACCGCCGCGATCGCTTGCAATGCGCTTGTGCCCCGCCCCTGCAAGCGCCCGCGCAACGTGGCGAGTTCGGGGGGTAATGCCTCCGACCTCGTCGAGGCCGGGCGACCGCGTGACAATGCCTCACGATCCTCCGCGCCAACCGCGACGCTGCGCACCCGGACCGCGAGCTTCGAGCCATTACCCATGCCGAGCAGTGTCGCGGCGCCGCGCGATAGATCGATCAGCCGGTTACGCTGGCTCGGCCCGCGATCGTTGACCAGGACGAGGATCGTGCGCCCGCTGTCGAGTGCCGTCACCTCGACATACGAGCCGAGCGGCAATGTGCGGTGCGCGGCGGTGATCGCCGACGGTCTGAACCGCGCGCCGGATGCAGTGCGCGCGCCGGCAAGCTCCTCGCCATACCAGGTGGCAAACCCAACCTCGTCATATTGCGCCACGACCGGCGCGGGGTGCGGCACATCGGCTTTTGCCGGAAACGCGACCGCCAGCGGCAGCGCGAGCAGCCCGGCGCTAGCGCTCAACCGCATCGGCGAGCAGCCCCACGGAGAGTGCGTAGAAGTTCGAACAATTGTAATCGAGGATCACGCGGTAATTGCTGGTCAGCAGATAGGCGGTGTTGCCCGGGCCATCCGGTTCCAGCAGTGTCGCGAGCACGTCGTCGGCCGGCCATGCACCGCTCTGCGGCACGAGGCCCAGCGCGCGCCACTCCGCCATCGTCCGCCATCCGCTATGCCGTTCGAACACGCGCGGGCAGCGCGGCGAGATCAGGCGATTGACCTGCCCGCTACGGTTGTAGCCAGCCGGCACGTTCACCGCGACGCCCCACGGCTGGCGCGGCCGCCAGCCTGCCTGGACGAAATAATTGCCGATCGAGGCCAGCGTGTCGGCCGAACTGTTCCAGATGTCGATCCGCCCGTCACCATCGCCATCACGTGCGAGCCGCAGATAGATGGACGGCAGGAATTGCGGACTGCCGGTCGCACCGGCCCAGCTTCCCTTGAGCTGATCGCGCGACACGCCGCGATCGAGCATCTTCAGCCCCGCGATGAACTCGCCCGAGAACAGATCCCGGCGACGCCCTTCATAAGCCAGCGTCGCCAGACTGCGCAGCAGATCGAAATTGCCGGTATAGCTGCCGTAATTCGTCTCATGCCCCCAGATCGCGACCATGATCGATTCGGGCACCCCGGTCTGCGCCTCGACCGCCGCCAGCCGGCCGCGATTGGCGAGATAGGCGGCGCGACCGCGCGTGATTCGCGCCGAATCGACATGCTGCGCACGATAAGGAGCAAACATCGAGATCGGCCCATTGGGGCTGCCGCCCGGCTGCTGTCGATCAAGCTCCACCACGCGAGCATTGTAGGTGAGCGTCGGCAGCACCGAATCCACCGTCGCGGGCCGCACGCCGGCCGCCAGCGCCTGCGCGCGCAAGGTCGGCAAATAGGCCTGAAACCCCGCTTCATCCTGCGCGACGGCAGGCACGGCGATCGAAGCCGAGGCCAGCGTGGCGATTGCGGCAATGGTGCGAGTGAATATCCCCCTCATGGCCGCCATCTTGCACGGCGAAGGCGGTTTGTGAAACAGCCAGTCATCGCCGGGCTTGCACATACCGTCGCAGCACGCCACAGGGCACGGACTTCGCACCCGGAGAGGTGGCCGAGTGGTTTAAGGCAGCGGTCTTGAAAACCGCCGTGGGTTTACGCTCACCGTGGGTTCGAATCCCACCCTCTCCGCCATCACCTTTTGCGCGAAAGCTCGCGCATCGCGTCGTCCAGGCCGCCAAGCGTCAGCGGGAACATGCGGTCGTTCATCAGTTCACGGATGATCTTGGTCGATTGCGAATAGCCCCATTGCGCCTGCGCAACCGGGTTGAGCCACACCGCCGCCGGATAGGTCGTCGCCAGCCGGTGCATCCACACGGCACCCGATTCCTCGTTGAAATGCTCGACCGAGCCGCCGGGATGAGTGATCTCATATGGGCTCATCGCCGCGTCCCCGACGAAGATCAGTTTATAATCATGCGGGAATTTGTGGAGCACGTCCCATGTCGGGGTGCGTTCGGCGAAACGCCGGCGATTGTCCTTCCACACGCCCTCATAGGGGCAATTGTGGAAATAGAAGAATTCGAGGTTCTTGAACTCGGTGGTCGCCGCGGAGAATAATTCCTCGCACAGCTTGATGAACGGATCCATCGACCCGCCGACATCGAGGAACAGCAGCAATTTCACCGCATTGCGCCGTTCCGCGCGCATGTGGACATCTAGCCAGCCCTGCCGTGCGGTGCCGTCGATCGTCGCATCGATATCGAGTTCGTCAGCCGCGCCTTCCCGCGCGAATTTGCGCAGCCGGCGCAGCGCGATCTTGATATTGCGGGTACCGAGTTCGCGCGTGCTGTCGAGATTCTTGAACTCGCGCTGATCCCATACCTTGAGCGCACGCTTCTGCTTGCTCTCGCCTCCGATCCGCACGCCTTCGGGATTATAACCCGAATTGCCGTAGGGCGAGGTGCCGCCAGTGCCGATCCATTTGTTACCGCCTACGTGGCGTTTTTGCTGCTCTTCCAAACGCTTCTTTAGCGTTTCCATGATCTCGTCCCAAGAGCCGAGCGACTTGATCGCTTCCATCTCCTCGGGCGTGAGATATTTTTCCGCCACCGCCTTGAGCCAATCGGCGGGCACCTCCGCGCCGACCTGCGCGAAGCTGGTCTCGATCCCCTTGAACACCTTGGCGAAGACCTGATCGAAGCGATCGAGCAGGCCCTCGTCCTTCACGTAAACCGCACGGCTGAGGTAATAGAAATCCTCCGGCGTGCGATCGATCACATCCTTGTCGAGCGCCTCGAGCAGCAGCAAATGCTCCTTCATGCTCGCCGGAATGCCGGCGCTGCGCAGTTCATCGAGGAAATTCAGGAACATGCGAAGACTCCGGCATTGGCAAGCGAAAGAGGATACATATTAGCGCCGATCATAGGCCTTGGGCAAAGGGCCCTCAGTCGGGGTGAGATAGCGATCGCGCAATTCGGTCTGGCGCGAACGCATCGGTTGCGGACGACCATCGATCCAGATCACGACCGGCTGGGATTCGAGCTCCAGCGGATCGCCATCCCACAGCACCACATCCGCGCGACGCCCCGGCTTGAGCGAGCCGAGTTCGCCTTCCATCCCAAGCGCAGCGGCTGGGCCGGAGGTGATCGACGCCAGTGCCTGCCCCCAGTCCAGCCCGGTCGCACCGGGAATACGGGTTATCGCGACAAGGTTGCCGGCATATTGGCGGATATTGTGTTCGCCACCCGATGCGCCGGCAGCCGATAGCGCGACCTGCACGCCCGCGGCGCGCATCCGCCCGACGTTCGATTCGGTCGCGGCGAGCGCTTCGAAGCTTTCCGGTAGGTCCGCCAGCGCGGCGGCGACCACCGGCACCCTGGCGGCGGCGATGTCACGCGCGACCATCCAGCCCTCGCTCGCGCCCGTCAGCACCAGCCGGAGCCGGGGATAATCCCGCACCAGACCGAGCACGCTGCGGATGTCGCTGGCGCGCTCGACATGGACAACGAGCGGCATCTGGCCGTCGATTACTTTAAGCAACGCCTCCGCATCGCCGCGCTTGAGCAGCGATGCTTTCTCGCGTCCGCCGAACGTCGCAGGGTTGCGGCGAAAATCCTGCGCCTGCGCCAGTGCGTCGCGGAACATCGCATAGGCCGCGGGGCGGCTACCGCCGGCCTCTCGCGCACCATGTTCGCCCAGTTCGACATATTGGAACGCGCGCGGGCGCGTTACCGCATCCGCATCGTCACCGAGGTCGATCACCGCGCCCTGCCCGGCGAAGATCGATCCGCCGGTGGACGGCGCGATCAGCGCGCGGGTGACGCCGCCAAGCCGCTCGTTGGCGATCTTCACGCCGGCCGGATTGATTGCGGTCGACACGTCGATCGCGGCGGCAAATGGGCTGTTGCGGGCGGAGGTGTCATTACTCTCCTCCACCCCGCCCGCGTCCTGCAGCCCGAGATCGGTGAAGCCGGCGATCAGCCCGGGCGCGACCCATTTGCCGCGCGCGTCGATCACCTCCGCCCCTGCCGGCACCGCGACATTGCTACCTGCGGCGACGATCCGGCCGTCGCGAAACACGACGATGCCATTCTGGATCGGTGCGCTGCCGTCACCAAGCGCAACCGTGCCGCCGGTAACAGCGATCGTTTGCGCGAGCGCCGGCGTTGCGATCATTGCGACGGCGGAAAGAAGAAGAGCGCGGATCATTTCACGTCTCCCGCGCCAGGCTGACCGAGTTCGAAATCGCTGATCGGCCGTCGCTTCGGATCATTGGCATCATAGAGCAACGCGCCATCGACCCACACCTTCTCCGGCCGGGTGTAAACGCTGAACGGGTTGCCGTTCCACAATACGACATCGGCCATCTTGCCGGCCTTCAGGCTGCCGGTGCGATCATCGATCCCCAGCGCCTTGGCCGGATTGAGCGACAGCCATTTCCACGCCACGGCATCCGGGATGTCCACCCCCGCGCGGCGCCCGGACGAAAGTGCCTTCGCGACTTCCTGATTAAGCCGCTGGATGCCGTTCTGATCGTCCGAATGGATCATCGCGCATGCACCGGCCTTTTCGAGCAGCGCGAGATTGGCGCCGATCCCATCATAGCTTTCCATCTTGAAGCCATACCAATCCGCCCACACTGCCGCGCAGGTGCCGCTGGCCTTCAGCAGATCGGCGATCTTGTACGCCTCAACCGCATGGTGGAAGGCGGTGACCTTATAGCCGAACTCCTTGGCCATATCGAGGACGATGGCCATCTCGTCGGCGCGATAGCAATGGTTTTGCACGCGGATTTCGCCTGCGAGAACGCCGCGCAACGTATCCATCGCGATATCGCGATCAGGCGGATCGCCGCCGTCGCGCTCATATTTGTCCCACTTGCGCTTATACGTCTGCGCCTTGGCCCAGGTGGCGCGATCGACCGCGATATTGCCCATCCGCGTCGAGGGCTCGCGGCCCTTCGCACCATAGACACGCTTGGGATTTTCGCCGCACGCCATCTTCAGGCCATAGCCTGCGCCGGGGAATTTCATGCCCTGCACGGTGCGGGAATAAACGTTTTTCAGTACAACCGAGCGACCGCCGAACAGATTGGCCGAACCGGGCAGGATCTGCAGCGTCGTCACCCCGCCATTGGCGAGCGCGCGGCTGAAACCGGGATCCTGCGGCCAGACACTGTGTTCCGCCCACACATCCGCCGTAACCGGCGAGGTCGCCTCGTTACCGTCGGACAGCGCGCGCACGCCGGGGCTGGGATAGTCGCCAAGATGGCTGTGGATGTCGATCACGCCCGGCGTGATCCACTTGCCCTGCCCATCGATCACCCGCGCATTCGCCGGCGCATCGAGCGTCTGACCGACCGCGACGATCTTGCCGTCCGCGAACACCACCGAGCCATTGTCGATCCGGCCGCCCTCGCCATCGAATATCGTGACGTTGCGCACCAATGTCGGCACGCCGGGATAGGCGTGATAGGTCGAAGGGAACGGATCGCGCGAATAGGGTTTGGCTGGCGTGCTCGATTTCGGCGCCGTGCTTGAAGCGGTCTTCGGCCGCTCCCCGTTCGCGCCACATGCGACGAGCGACAACGCCATCGCCGCCCCGCCCAACAGGCGCACGCTCCCCATTTGAGCCGTGATTCCCATGAGACCCCTCTTCTCCCGATATGGCGGAACTGATGGGCCGGGCGTTTTGCAAAGACAAGGGTGCGATCGGGTGGCCCGCCATAACATTTGTCATGTTCCGCTTGTCCGTCGCTATCGCTCGTTATACCGGTGTGACAAATTTCGCAGGAGAGACATACCGTGAGCACCCCGCCCCTTGCCGGCATCCGCGTCGTAGAATTCGCCGGGATCGGCCCCGGTCCGTTCACCGGGATGATGCTCGCGGATCATGGCGCGGAGGTGATCCGCATTGATCGCCCAACGCGCGGCGGCGGCCTATCGATCGACAACAAGGATTCGTTGCTCCGCAACCGCAAGTCAATCGGGCTCGATCTCAAGAATCCGAAATCGATCGAGGCAGTGCGCAAGATCGTCAAATCGGCCGATGCGCTCATCGAAGGCTTCCGCCCCGGGGTGATGGAGCGGTTGGGGCTTGGCCCAGACGTGCTGCTCGCCGACAATCCGAAGCTCGTCTATGGCCGCATGACTGGCTGGGGACAAACGGGGCCGATGGCGCCGGAACCGGGGCATGACATCAATTACATCGCCATTTCCGGGGTGCTCCATGCGCTGGGCCGAGAAGGCGAAAAGCCCACCCCGCCGATCAACCTGGCGGGCGATTTCGGTGGGGGCGGCATGTTCCTCGCATTCGGGCTGCTCGCGGCCCTGCTCCACGCCCAGCGCACCGGCGAGGGGCAAGTGGTCGATGCGGCGATGACCGACGGATCGGCGGTGCTGATGTCGATGATGTGGTCATTCCGCGCAATGGGGCGGTGGAGCGACGCGCGCGGCACCAATTTGCTCGATACCGCCGCACATTTCTATGACACGTATGAGACGAAGGATGGCAAGTTCATCTCGCTCGGCGCGATCGAATCGCAGTTCTACGCCGAATTCCGGGCGGTCATGGGCTTGTCTGACGACAAATGGGCAGCGCAGATGGACCCGCGCCAGTGGCCGGCACTGAAGGCCGAGCTGACCGAGTTGTTCAAGACAAAGACCCGCGACGAATGGGTCGCCGCGTTCAAGGGCCATGACGTGTGCTTCGCCCCGGTGCTCGGCTTCGACGAGGCATGGGACGACCCGCACAATCGCGCGCGCGGAACCTTTGTCGAGGCGGGTGGCGTGCGCCAGCCGGCCCCGGCGCCACGCTATTCCAGCAGCCCTACCGTCGCGCCGGTGATGGCGGGCGAACGCAACGATGCGGCGGTGCTGCGCGAACTAGGTTTCGACGACGCGGAGGTTGCTGCGCTCGGCTTGTAAGCCGGGCGCCCGCCCCTCACGCCTCGGCAAGTTCCGGGGCGGGGCGGCGGGCGTAGATGCCATATCCCAGGATCACGGCGTAGCAGAGCGCGGGCAGCAGCAGGGCGAAATGCAGGCTCCCGCTCAGATCCGCCAGATAGCCGGTGAGCGGCGGGATCACCGCGCCCCCGACGATCGCGGTGGCGATCACGCCCGAGCCTTCGGCGGCGCGCGGCCCCAGCCCCTCGCTCGCCAGGCTGAAGATCGTCGGGAACATGATCGAGTTCATCAGTCCGATCGCCAGCAGCGTCCAGGCGGAAACCATGCCAGCGGTATTGGCAGAAATCAGGATGAGCCCAATGGCGCCCGTCGCGACACACGCCAGCACCTTGCCCGGCGATACCCGCGACAGCACATAGGCGCCGATGAAGCGCCCGATCAGCGCGCCGCCCCAATAGAATGGTACGTGCTTGCCTGCCGCCTGATCGGCCAGCCCGAGCACGCCCGGCTCCATCAGATAGCTGACGATCAGCGAACCGATCGACACCTCCGCGCCGACATAAAGAAAAATGCACAGGGCACCCATGCCGAAGCGGGGACGAGCGAGCAGATCGAATGCCTTCAGGATGTTACCGTGCGACTGTTCTTCCTTCAGCCGGTTGCGTCGGGACCAGACGACTGCTGCGACCACCGCCAACGCTGCGGCAAGGCAGAGATAAGTCACCACCACCACATGCGTTTCCTGCGCACGGTATGTATCCAGCGCGGCCCCGGACAGCGTCTTGACGTCAACCTTGGCAAGACTGCCGAGGATCACGATCGAGCCGATGAACGGAAAGATCGTCGTGCCGAGCGAATTGAATGCTTGCGCGAAAGTCAGCCGGCTGTGCGCGGTGCGCGGCGCCCCAAGCAGCGAGATCAGCGGATTGGCGACCACCTGTACGATCGTGATCCCGCTCGCGAGGACGAACAGCGCAAACAGGAACAGCCCGAATTTCGCCGAGGATGAGGCCGGCACGAACAATAGGCACCCCGCCATCATCGTGACGAGGCCGATCGAGGCGGTGCGCATATAGCCGGCGCGCCGGACGATCGCAGCCGCCGGGATCGACATAATCGCATAAGCCGCGAAAAAGGCGGACTGAACCAGCAGCGCTTCCGCATAGTTCAGCGTGAACAGCTCTTTCAGCTTCGGGATGATCACATCGTTGAGGCTGGTGATCCCGCCAAAGATGAAGAACAGCGCGAATACGAATATGCGCAGATCGGGAGCGTCATAGCCGTGGGCGGCGTCGCCGCTGGCAGCGTTTGAGCTGGTATCGACGTGCATGCGATCTCCCCCTTGTCCGGCCGGCCTTGCCCCGCTCGAACGGCCGCAGAGAGACCATTGTCGCGATATTTGCAAGCAATCTTGCTCGTAAATCTATCGAGCCTGGCAAATTATCATGCTCGATCCGGCTTGGCGCATCGCGTTCGTTTCGCCTAATCGTGAGCCATGGCTCGCCTGACGGTCAATAACGAAGCGATCGAATATCGCATGGATCCACAGACGCCGCTGCTGTGGGCGCTGCGCGACGCATCGAACCTAACGGGCACAAAATACGGTTGCGGAACAGGCAGTTGCGGCGCCTGTATTGTCGATGTCGATGGCAAAGCGGTGAAATCCTGCCGCATGACGATCGGCGAAGCCGAAGGCACATTCGTCACCACGATCGAGGGGCTGTCTCGCGAGCGTACCCATCCTATCCAGCTCGCGCTGATTGATGCGAATGTTCCGCAATGCGGCTATTGCATCCCCGGAGTGGTGATGGCGGCAGCGATCCTGATCAAGCGCGATCGCATGCCCAGCGACGAGGCGATCGCGGCGGCAATCACCAATATCTGTCGCTGCGGCATCTATCCCAGGCTGATCGAAGCGATCCAGCGCGCGGCGCGAGCAGTCCGGGGCGACGAAACGCTTCCGGCGGGCGCGCGTACCGGCATCGATCCGCACGATGCCGCGCGGGTCGTTCCCGCGCTTGACCCGCAGCCAGCCGGCAACCACTGAATTGCCCCGACGCTATCGTCCCAAACTGGGGGCGTCATGTGCGCTGTAAGCGTATTGCCCGAACCATACACTTCGCGCTAAAGCTGCTCGTCGGAAGCCTCGCGTTCGGAGGCGCTGGAGTTGCGACATAAGATGCACCTGGTGCGCGGGGCGTGGAAACTGCTGGTCGGCATCAAGGACGCGCTGGTGCTCGTCGCGATGCTGCTGTTCTTCGGCGCGCTGTTCGCCGCGCTCAACAGTCGCCCGACTCCGCGACGACGGTGAAGGACGGCGCGCTCGTCCTCGATCTCGACGGCCCGATCGTCGAGCAGCCCGAGGAAATGTCTCGGCATCTCGGCGCATGCTCAGCGGCGCAGAAAGCGTCGCACCGCCAATACCGCCTGCGCGATGTGGTCCGCGCGATCGACGACGGCCAAGGACGATTCAGCCGCGTCAAGGCGATCGTCCTCGATCTCGATCGCTTCGGCGGCGCCTATCCCGCCACGCTCGGCGAGGTCGCCGACGCGCTGCTGCGCGCGCGCAACTCGGGCAAGCCCGTGCTCGCCTTCGCCACCGGCTATACCGACGGCGGCTATCGCCTCGCTGCGACCGCCAGCGAAGTGTGGATGGACCCGATGGGCGGCACCGTCTTCGCCGGCCCGGGTGGCAGCCAGCTCTATTACAAGGGGTTGATCGACAAGCTCGGCGTCAACGCGCACGTCTATCGTGTCGGCAAATACAAATCCTTCGTCGAGCCCTACACCCGCACCGATCAGAGCCCGGAGGCCAAGGAAGCGGCCACCGTTCTGCAGAATGGTTTGTTCGATCAGTGGAAGGAAGCGATCACCCGCGCCCGGCCGAAGGCGCAGATCGCGGACTGGCTAACCAGCCCCGACAAGGTGGTGCAAGCCGCGCAGGGCGATATCGCGAAAGCCAACCTCGCCTCTGGCATCGTCGACAAGCTCGGAGACCGGGTGTCGTTCGGCCGCCGCGTTGCGCAGATCGCTGGCGGGGATGACGCTAAACCGGCGGGCTGGTTCAAATCGATCGATTATGACGCATGGAGCGATGCGCATCCGCTGCCCAAGAGCGGCGAGATCGGCATCGTGACCGTGGCCGGCGATATCGTGGACGGCAAGGCCGGCCCCGGCACCGCCGGCGGCGATACGATCGCGAAGTTCATCTATGACGGCCTCGCCAAAAAGACGCTGAAGGCGCTTGTCCTGCGCGTCGATTCGCCGGGTGGGTCGGTCACCGCATCCGAACGCATCCGTCTTGCACTGGTGGAGGCCAAGCGGCAGGGCTTGCCCGTGGTCGTTTCGATGGGTGGCGTGGCGGCGTCTGGCGGTTTCTGGGTATCGACGCCGGGCGATGTGATCTTCGCGGAACCCTCGACGATCACCGGATCGATCGGCATCTTCGGCATCATTCCGACGTTCGAAAATACGCTCGCCAAGATCGGCGTGACGACCGATGGCGTGCGGACCACCCCGCTTTCCGGTCAGCCAGATGTGTTCGGCGGCACCAATCCTGCAACCGACGCGGTATTCCAGTCCGCGATCGAGCATGGTTATGCGCAATTCCTCGCCCGCGTCTCGCAATCGCGCAAGATGCCGGTGGCGAAGGTGGATGAGATCGCGCAGGGCCGCGTGTGGATCGGCGGCACCGCGCGACAGCTTGGGCTGGTCGATCGGTTCGGCACGCTGAACGACGCAGTGGCCGAGGCCGCCAAACGCGCGAAGCTTGATCCGGCGACTGTGAAGGTCGCCTATCTGGAAAAGAAGCCCGGTTGGGGCGCCGAACTCGCGCGACAGATCGGTCGCGATAACAACGACGATAATGCGGCGCCGACCGATGCGCTCGCGCGGATCGCCTGGGAGCAACGCGCGTTGATGTCTCGTGCGATCGGCGACGTGAAGCGGCTGGCAATGGGTGGCGGCGTGCAGGCGGCGTGCCTCGAATGCGGCGGTTTCGGCCCACCGCCCCAGCCCCTGCCGACGCGCGGTTGTTAGACGTATTGTTGGCCCGCGTCGGCCTGTAATTCATCGCTTGGCCTTGTTGCGAGTCAGTATCGCTTTTCGCAACAAGCTTTGCGCACTACATAGGGATCATGTCTCGCAAGATCGATCTTGAAGCCCTGTGCCACGAAAAGGGCCTCCGCATCACCGAGCAGCGCCGCGTCATCGCGCGCGTTCTCTCGGAAGCGGAGGACCATCCCGATGTTGAGAAGGTTTACGCCCCGCGCCTCGGCAATCGATCCGGGCATCTCGATCGCGACGGTGTATCGTACCGTGCGGCTGTTCGAAGAGGCGGGCATTCTCGATCGGCACGATTTCGGTGACGGACGCGCACGCTACGAACCCTCGCCGGAGGCGCACCACGATCACCTGATCGACGTCGAAACCGGCAAGGTGATCGAATTCGTCGATCCCGAGCTGGAACAGCTTCAGAAGCAGATCGCGGAGAAGCTGGGTTTCCGCCTGGTCGATCACCGAATGGAATTGTACGGTGTCAGCCTGAGCCGCAAGGATTGAGGCGGTTCGCCTCTATTTGAGACTTGCCGGGCTGATCGCCACGCTTGTCGTGACGGTGCCCGCTTCATCTGTTGTGGCGGCTGCTTCGCCTTCCCTCACCGTGGCCAATGCTGTTCCTCGGCGCGATGGGGTGGATCATCGGCGCACGGCGCCACGTGATCGGTACGCCGCTGCGCCGCGACGTGGTGTTCCTCGCCAATCATCTGAGCTGGATGGATATCCCGATCCTCGCCGGAGCGAACGGCAGCGCCTTCGTCGCCAAGGCCGAATTGCGCGATGTGCCGGTGGTCGGCTGGCTGTGCACGCTCAATCGCACACTGTTCGTTCGGCGCGAGGATCGGCTGGGCATCGCCGAGCAGATAAACCAGCTCCGCGAGGCCCTGGCCGAGACATGGTCGATCACCATCTTCCCTGAAGGAACGACCGGCGATGGCAGTGAATTGCTGCCGTTCAAGGCCGCGCTGCTGGCCGTGCTCGATCCGCCGCCGCCTGGCGTGCTCGTCCAGCCGGTGCGGATCGATTACGGCGCGGCGACGCACGAATTGGCGTGGGTGGGAGACGAGCCGGGGCAGGATCATGCGAAGCGCGTGCTGCGCCGCCCCGGCAGCTTTACCGCGACGCTGCACTTCTGCGATCCATTCGATCCGCATGATTTTCCAGGCCGCAAGGCGGTCGCAGCGGAAGCTCGCGCCCGGATCGCGGCAGCGGGTGGCGATCCGGTGCGCGCTTCATTATAGGCGCGACGATGACGAAGACCCCGCCCAAGACTTTCCACGTCAAGTCGTTCGGTTGCCAGATGAACGTCTATGACGGCGAGCGGATGGCCGAACTGATGGCCGCCGACGGGCTGACCGCGACCACCGACGCCGCGACCGCCGATCTGGTGGTGCTCAACACCTGCCACATCCGGGAGAAGGCGACCGAGAAGGTCTATTCCGATATCGGCCGGCTGAGGAAGAACGATCCGGCGAAGATGATCGCGGTCGCAGGCTGTGTCGCGCAAGCCGAGGGCGCGGAGATCATACGCCGCGCCAAGGTGGACGTGGTGGTCGGCCCGCAAGCCTATCACAACCTGCCGCGACTGATCGCCGACGCCGCGAAGGGCGAAGCGACGCTCGATACCGATATGCCGGTGCTCTCCAAATTCGGGGCGTTGCCGACACGCCGCAAGGTCGGGCCGGCGGCGTTCCTGACCGTGCAGGAAGGCTGCGACAAATTCTGCACCTATTGCGTGGTGCCCTATACGCGCGGCGCGGAGATCAGCCGACCCTATGGCGAAATCGTCGATGAGGCGAAGGCGCTGGTCGATGCCGGCGCGCGCGAGATCACCTTGCTCGGGCAGAACGTCAACGCATGGAGCGACGACGACGGGCGCGGGCTGCACGATCTGATCCGCACGCTCGATCGGATCGATGGCCTCGCCCGCATTCGCTACACCACCAGCCACCCTAATGACATGGCGCAGGGGCTGATCGACGCACATCGCGACGTCGAAAAGCTAATGCCGTTCCTGCATCTGCCGGTACAGTCGGGCAGCGATCGCGTGCTAAGGGCGATGAACCGCAGCCACACGCGTGACAGCTATCTGCGCATCCTCGATCGCGTGCGCGCGGCACGGCCCGACATTGCCCTTTCCGGTGATTTCATCGTCGGCTTCCCCGGCGAGACCGAAGCCGAGTTCGCCGAAACGCTGAGCCTGGTCGACGCGGTAGGGCATGCGCTGGCATTCAGCTTTAAATACAGCCCCCGCCCCGGCACGCCCGCCGCGACGATGGACGGACAGGTCGCGCCGGAAGTGATGGACGAACGGCTCCAGCGCCTGCAAGCGGCGCTCAATCGCGATCAACTTGCCTTCAATCGGGCCTCCGTCGGGCGGCGCTGTACGGTGCTGATCGAACGGCCGGGAAAGTTGCCGGGCCAGATGCTCGGCAAATCGCCGTGGCTGCAATCGGTGTTGCTCGACACGTCCGCGCCGATCGGCACGCTGGTGGAGGTGGAATTGCTCCACGCCGGCCCCAATTCGGTCACCGCGCGCGAAATTTCGCCCGCGCCGGTCTCCGCCGCCGCTGCGTGATGCAATAGCGACACAGTGATGAAATCCTTTGCCATTAGTGCTTGCGGCCGGGCGGCGCGGGCCGCACCTTGGCGCCAGGCCATTACGGCGAGAATCGAAGGAGACGCATGAGCCGCAAGCCCGTCCCCGCCCATTCCGGCGAACGCAGCCGGGTGGACGTGCTGTTCGACAAGCCTCAGCTGCTTGCCCGGTTGTTCGGTCAATATGACCAGAACCTCGTCGCGTTGGAAAACCGGCTCGGTGTTTACATTACGGCGCGGGGCAACCGCATCGGGCTGGAAGGCACCGCCGAACAGGTGGCGGTGGCGCGCGATGTGCTGAACGAGCTTTATGCTCGCATCCAGCGTGGCGAGGAAATCGATACCGGGCTGGTCGACGCAGCCATCGCGATGGCGGCCGAACCGACGCTGGACGGGATCATTTCCGCCGAACGCACCGAAGCGCCGCCGATCATGATCCGCACGCGCAAGAAAACGATCGTGCCGCGCACCGCCGCGCAGGCGCATTACATGCGTGAGCTGACCACCAACGACATGATCTTCGCGCTGGGGCCGGCCGGTACGGGCAAGACCTATATCGCGGTGGCGCAGGCGGTGGCGCAGCTCATCACCGGCTCGGTCCAGCGGCTTATCCTTTCGCGCCCTGCGGTTGAGGCCGGCGAAAGGCTGGGCTTCCTGCCGGGCGACATGAAGGAGAAGGTCGATCCCTATCTCCGCCCGCTTTATGACGCGCTCTACGATTGCCTGCCGGCCGAGCAGGTCGAGCGGCGCATCGCGTCCGGCGAGATCGAGATCGCGCCGATCGCCTTCATGCGCGGGCGCACGCTTTCCGACGCGTTCGTCATTCTCGACGAGGCGCAGAATACCACGCCCGCACAGATGAAGATGTTCCTCACCCGTTTCGGCCAGAACAGCCGGATGGTGATCTGCGGCGATCCGAAACAGACCGATTTGCCCGGCGGCGTCACCGCATCGGGACTGGCGGATGCCACTTCCCGGCTGGATGGGATCGAGGGCATTTCGCTCTGCCGCTTCACCGCCGCGGACGTGGTACGTCATCCGATCGTCGGGCGGATCGTCGAAGCCTATGAAGGCGAGGATTCTCCTCCTATGCCGCAGCGATGATCGAGATCGAACTCAGCCGCGACGAACCCTGGCCTGATCGGGATTGGGCGACGCTGGCCGAAGTGGCGGTGCGAGCGGCCGTGGGGCGGACGCCCTACGGTGAATTGCTTACTACCGCCGCGCTGGTTGAGGTGAGCGTGCGGCTGACCTCCGACGAGGAAGTCCACACACTCAACCGGCAATATCGCGGGAAGGACAAGCCCACCAACGTCCTGTCCTTTCCGATGGTGCAGCCCGATCTGCTCGAAACCGTCAGCCAGAATACTGATGACGGCGAGCTGCTGCTCGGCGATATCGTGCTCGCCCACGGCGTGTGCGCGCACGAGGCGGCCGAACGCGGCGTGACGGTCGAGGCCCATGCCACGCATTTGATCGTGCATGGAACGCTGCATCTGCTAGGTTATGACCACCTGACCGACGACGAGGGAGACGCGATGGAGGCGATCGAGCGTGATGCGCTCGCCGACCTCGGCATCGCAGACCCCTATGCCATCAACGAGGACTGACTTGCCCGAAGACCGAAGTAGCGCCGGAAACGGCGACCCCCATGAAAGCGGCATCTGGCGCGGCTTGCGCAATCTGATCTTTGGCGACCCGCAGGAAGATACGCTGCGTGACCAGCTCGAAGAAGCGATCGATCGTCACGAGGACGATCCCGCCCCCGATGCCAAAGGCGATCTGACGCTGCTGGAGCGGCAGATGGTCCGCAACCTGCTCCATTTCGGTGAACGCGACGCGGGCGGCGTCGGCGTGCCGCGCGCGGACATTATCGCGGTGGAAGAGCAGACCCCGTTCGACGATCTCGTCCGCCTGTTCGCGGAGGCCGGGGTAAGCCGCCTGCCGGTCTATCGCGAAAAGCTCGATACGATCATCGGCATGGTTCATATCAAGGACGTGTTCGCGATCCTCGCGGTGGCGGGGCCGCGCCCGGCCGGCATCACCGAGCTGATCCGCCAACCGCTGTTCGTTCCCATGTCGCGCGGCGCACTCGATCTGCTCGCCGATATGCGGCAGACGCGGGTGCATCTCGCGATCGTGCTCGATGAATATTCCGGCACCGAAGGGCTGGTGACCATCGAGGATTTGATCGAGGAGATCGTCGGCGAGATAGAGGACGAGCATGATGAGGCGCCCGAGGTGTTGCTCGTCCCGCTCGATGGCGGCGCATGGGAGGCGGATGCGCGGGTCGAGCTTGAGGATATCGGCGAGGCGATCGATCCGCGTCTGGGCGAGGCCGAGAGCGATGTCGATACGATCGGCGGGCTGACGGCGGTGCTGGCCGGTCATGTCCCTGAACCAGGCGCCTGCATTGTTCACCCGAGCGGCTGGCGGATCGAGGTGATCGATGCCGACGCGCGCCGCGTGAACCGCGTGCGCCTGCATCCACCCCGCGCGACCCCGGAGGGGCTGGAGGATTGATTTCGCGGGCCGCCGCGCGCTTCATCATGGGCGCGTGGCGGGTGATCGCGCAGGAGGCCCCTTCCGTCTGCCGGATACCGCGCCTATCGTTACGCCATGCGCAAACATATTCTTATCGTTTTCGGCCTTGTCGTATTGGCCGCGATCGCGATCATCACCTGGATAGCCTGGCCCGACACCGCACAGGTTGATATCACCACGGTCGAGGGTCAGCACCCCAATATCACGCCGCCCCGCGCGCAGTGGATTCCCACGGTCGATGTGGCGAAGGCGGTCGGTTGGCCTGATGGCGCCAAGCCGGCCGCAGCGGCCGGGCTGACGGTTGCCGCTTATGCCATTGGGCTGGATCATCCGCGCTGGCTCTATCGCCTGCCCAACGGTGACGTACTGGTCGCGGAGAGCAATTCGCCCCCGCGCGCGAGTGGCGGAATCACCAACAAGGTGATGGGTTTCCTGATGGGGCGTGCCGGCGCGGGCGTGCCGTCCGCCAATCGCATCACCCTGCTGCGCGACGCCGATGGCGACGGCGTGCCCGAGGTGAAGACGGTATTCATGACGGGGCTGAACTCGCCGTTCGGCATGGCGCTGTTCGAAGGTCAGCTCTACATCGCGAACACCGACGCGCTGGTGCGCGTGCCCTATACCGAGGGCATGACCAAGGTGACGGCCAAGCCCGAACTGGTGATCAAGCTGCAGGGTGGCGGCAATCACTGGGCGCGCAACGTCATTCCGGCGGAGGACGGCAGGACATTGTATGTCTCGGTCGGCTCGTCCTCGAACATCGCCGATAACGGCATGGCGGCGGAGCGATATCGCGCCAACATCCTGCAGGTGTGGCCGAAGGAAAAGACCTATCGCATCTATGCCGCCGGGCTTCGTAACCCGAACGGCATGGCGCTGGAGCCGCATAGCCACCAGCTGTGGACCGTGGTCAACGAGCGAGACATGATCGGCTCCGATATGGCGCCGGATTATCTCACCGCGGTTGAGATGGGCGATCACTTCGGCTGGCCGTGGTATTATTGGGGCGGCTATCCAGATCGGCGTGTCGAGCCGGGCAATGCCCCGCTTCAACAATATTCCAAGCGTCCGGATTTCGCGCTCGGCCCGCACGTGGCCGCGCTCGGGCTGACTTTCGCCGCCGATGCGAAGCTTGGCGCGAATTTCGCCAATGGCGCGTTTATCGGCGAACATGGCTCATGGAACCGCAAGCCGCTGTCCGGCTACAAGGTCGTCTATGTGCCGTTCGGCGATACCGGCTGGCCGGTGAAAGGTGCGAAGCCGGTCGATGTGCTGACCGGTTTTCTCGACGCCAAGGGTCAGGCGCAGGGCCGGCCGGTCAGCGTGATCACCGACAAGACCGGCGCGCTGCTCGTGGCGGATGACGTGGGCAATCGCGTGTGGCGGGTGAGCGCGCCGCAAGCGAAATGAACGGATCGGCGGGCGGGCGAAAAGCCCGCTCGCCCGCTATTCGAGCAGTTTCGGCGCCTCGCGCTCCAGCTTGGCGCGGATGCGATCCGAGAACATCGCGAGGAACGCCGGTAGCGTGAAGGTGCAATGGACGTTGGCATCGCTGACGTCCATCTGCGCCGAAACGCGCTGCCCCAGCCCCTCGACCGTGAAATAAAGCGTATCGCCGTCCCAGCGGTGATCGGTGATCGCCCCGCCCGGCACGAAATCGGCGAGCTTGCCGAAACCGCTGCCGATCCGCTCCTTCGCGGACGCCGTGCCCAACCGGTGCGGCACGTCGACTTCGATCGGGGCGGTCATGCGGCAATCTCCTCCTTGCCGGTCGCGAACAGCATCGCATCATCGGCAAACGCCTTGAACTCCAGCGCGTTGCCTGAAGGATCGCGAAAAAACATCGTCGCCTGCTCGCCGGGCTGACCGGCGAATCGGATATGCGGTGCGATACCGAAGGGCACCCCGGCCGCCTCCACCCGTGCCGCCAGCGTGCGCCATTCATCCATCGTCAGCACGATGCCGAAATGCGGCACGGGCACATCATGCCCATCGACCGCGTTGGTCACTTCCGGCGCGCGCATCGAATCGTCGAGATGCGCGACGATCTGATGGCCGCCGAAATCGAAATCGATCCAATGATCGCTCGACCGGCCTTCGCGGCAACCGAGAATGTCACCATAGAAAGCCCGCGCGGCGGCAAGATCGTGAACGGGAAAGGCGAGGTGAAACGGTCGCAGTGTCATGGCTCGATCATACACCTGTAGCGATTATTCGCCACCCCGGGCTTGAAGCGACGTGGTGCCTCCCGCATGAACCGGCCGCGCGAGAATTGCGCATATGTGTCGCCGGGGCGGGCCCGGCACGACGAAGGAAGAATGATGACCTCCCTCGCCCGGCGCCCTGCCCTGATTGCCCTGTTGCTCGGCGTGCTGGCGGCATGCGGATTTGCGCCGCTGCAATTATGGCCGCTCACGCTCGCCTGCTGCGCCGGATGGATGTTGCTGGTTCACCGTGCGCCGACACGGAAACGCGCGTTGTGGCTGGGCTGGGTTTTCGGGGTCGGGCACTTCACGATCAACAACAACTGGTTCCAGCACGCGTTTGATTTTCAAGACAAGATGCCGCCGATTCTGGGCTATGCCGCCCCGATCGCGCTGGCCTTGTATCTCGCCATCTATCCGGCGATCGCGGCCGGGGTAGCCTGGCATCTGCGCGGACGCGGCAAGCCAGACGCTGCTTATATCCTCGGCTTCGGCGCGGCGTGGATCGCCAGCGAGTGGTTGAGGAGCGTAATGTTCACCGGCTATGCTTGGGATCCGATCGCGGTGATCTGGGTGCCGGTGCAGCCCGTTGCGGCGCTCGCCGCTTATATCGGCACCTATGGCATGTCCGGGGTGACGGTGGTGCTCGCAGGCGCGTTGCTGGCGCTGCCGAAGCGCCCTTTACCGCTGATCGGCGCGGTTGCGGCGTTGGTACTGCTGCTCGGCGCACAGGCGTTCAGCTATATCCCGCCGGCCGGTCGCGCCCTCACCGCTGGCGCGCCGCGCGTTGTGGTCGTCCAGCCCAATGTCCCGCAGGACCAGCGCGGCGAGAGCGATGGCGCGTTGATGATGCGTAAACTCTCCGCGCTGTCCGGTCGCCCCGGTGCTGCGCCGCGCCTCGTGTTGTGGCCGGAAGGCGTGGTGCGCGATTTCATCGAGGATGGCTATCCCGCCTACGCTTATGGCTTCCAGCCGAGCCCCTTTTATTTGCGTCGTCAGATGGCCGCGCTGCTCGGGCGGAACGATGTATTGCTGACCGGCGGCACCGCGCTTCAGTTTGACCGCAATGGCAATGTCGTCACGGCCAGCAATTCGGTTTTCGCGATTGATCCGTCGGCGCGGATCGCGGGACGATACGACAAGGCGCATCTGGTGCCTTATGGCGAATATCTGCCGATGCCGTGGCTGCTCAAACCACTCGGCCTCGCACGGCTCGTGCCGGGAGATATGGATTTCATCGACGGCCCCGGACCAGCGAACCTCACCCTCCCTGGCTTCGGCGCGATCGGGGTGCAGATTTGCTATGAGATCATCTTCTCCGGTCAGGTGATCGACCGCGCCCACCGCCCACGTTTGCTGTTCAATCCTTCGAACGACGCATGGTTCGGTAAATGGGGGCCGCCGCAACATCTGGCGCAGGCCCGGATGCGCGCGATCGAAGAAGGGCTGCCGGTCGTTCGCGCGACCCCCAACGGCATTTCGGCGGTGATCGCGGCCGATGGCCGGCTCGTCGCCACGGTGCCGCACGAGAAGGCCGGCGCGATCGACGTGCCGATCCCGCCCCCAGCCGCGCCGACACTGTTTTCGCGTGTTGGCAACTTGGCCGCGCTGGTGATCGCCTTGCTGTTGGCGAGCGGCGCTGTTGCGTTCCGACAGCGGCGGCGCTAGGGCGATATAAAGCTATCTTTATATCGTTAAATTATTCGGAGCGATCATGCGTAAGTCGTTCATCTTCACCAGTGAATCGGTCAGCGAAGGCCATCCCGACAAGGTTGCCGACCAGATTTCGGATTCGATCGTTGATCTGTTTCTGTCGAAAGACCCGGAAGCGCGCGTCGCTTGCGAAACGCTGACCACCACCAACAAGGTGGTGCTCGCCGGCGAGATTCGCGGGCGCGGGATCATGGATACCGACGGCAATTGGGCACCCGGCATTGAGGCGGAGATCGAGCACGCGGTGCGTGAAACGGTGAAGCGCATCGGCTACGAACAGTCCGGCTTCCACTGGAAGACCTTCGACTTCTCGAACAACCTGCATCCGCAGTCGGCGCATATCGCCATGGGTGTCGACGAGAGCGGCAACAAGGATGAAGGTGCCGGCGATCAGGGGATCATGTTCGGTTACGCTACCGATGAGACGCCCGGCCTGATGCCCGCCACGCTTTATTACAGCCACAAGATTCTCGAGCGGATGGCCGAGGACCGTCACTCCGGCAAGGCGCCGTTCCTTGAGCCGGACGCGAAGAGCCAGGTGACGCTGCAGTATGAAAATGAACTGCCGGTGCGCGCCACCGCGCTGGTCGTTTCCACCCAGCATTCCGCCGATCTGTCGAACGAGGCGGGTCAGGCCAAGCTGCGCGACTACGTAAAGGGCGTGTTCGTCGACGTGTTGCCGCAGGGCTGGCTCCCGGCTGAGGACAAGATCTACGTCAACCCGACGGGCCTGTTCGAGATCGGCGGCCCTGACGGCGACGCGGGCGTTACCGGCCGCAAAATCATCGTCGACACCTATGGCGGCGCGGCACCGCACGGTGGTGGCGCGTTCAGCGGCAAGGATCCGACCAAGGTCGATCGCTCAGCGGCTTATGTCGCGCGCTATCTGGCAAAGAACGTCGTTGCGGCGGGCCTTGCGCGGCGCGTGACGATCCAGCTTTCCTATGCGATCGGCATCGCCGAGCCGCTGTCGGTTTATGTCGATACGCACGGCACTGGTACTGTATCCGAAGCGAAGCTGGAGGAAGTGCTGCCCAAGCTCGTTCGCCTGACGCCGAAGGGTATCCGTGAGCACCTGCGCCTCAACGCGCCGATCTATTCGAAGACCGCCGCTTACGGCCATTTCGGCCGCGACACCGATGGCAAGCACTTCACCTGGGAAGCGACCGATCTGGTCGACAAGCTGAAGGCCGCAGTCGCCGCGTAATATCTTATCGTGGGCGCCCTTCCCGTTCGCGGGTTGCGGCGCCCACCGTCTTTCAAAGCAGTGCGGCGGTATAGGCGCCGAACGCTTCGCGCAGCACGGTACGCGTGCCTTGCGTCACCTCGACGCCGCCGCCGGGATGCCCCGGCTCGACCGACACCATCACCCGATAGACGAAGCCGCGATTGGCGAATTCATAGATTCGCCGGCCGTTGCTCTGGTCGACCAGCCGGCCGCCGTCGATCGATAGCGAAGGACTATTGTCCTGCCCGCCCCATGGCTGCACTGCCTCAGCCAATTCCGTGTCGAAATTGTAGCTTGTATAGCGATAGCCGTTGCGATCGGTCCGCACGACCTGGATCGAGCGGCGCCCGGTCACGCCCAGCACGCGGGTCTGCGCGGCGAAACGGCAATTGGTGATTTCGCCGCCATAGGTGATCGAGACGACGGCAGGGGTCGTTGCCCCCGCCTCCACCATACCCGGGTTGATCGCGTGAACATTGCCAACCTGACGCCCGACGAGGTTGAATAGCGGATAATGGATCTGCCCCGCCCCCGGATCGCCCGCGCCGAGCCGCACTGCGACGCGCTGTGCGCTCAATCCCGGCTTGGCGAAACTGAACAGGTCCATCTGATGATCCCGTTTCGGCGCGCCGAGTACGAGCACACGATCGCGGTTGGTCGCATCGCAGATCAGGGGCACGTTCGCCCAGCGGCCATCGCGCTTCAGGAAAGAGATCGATTTCGCCGAATCCAGCTGCGCTTCGCCCGCGACCGGGGCCACCACCAGTGGGAGCACCAACGCCCAAGCCCAACGCATCGCCTTCTCCTCGATCCTTTGTCGGGGCGACGTGTAAGCGCGCATAAATGAACGCGGCATTGCCCTTCGCGCGGCGCGCGATTAGTCGCGCCCGATCATGAACGATCCCACGACCATCCGTCGCCTCTATGGCCGGCGCCAGGGCCATGCGTTGCGCGCGGGGCAAGCAGCGCTTGTCGAGGAACTGCTGCCGCGCGTCTCCGTGCCTGAAATCGGCGCGCTCACGGCTGAAACCCTGTTCGGCAACGATCGCCCGTTACAGGTCGAAATCGGCTTCGGCGCGGGCGAGCACCTCGCCGGACAAGCCGGGGCCGCGCCCGATACGGGCTTTATCGGCTGCGAGCCGTTCCTCAACGGCGTGGTCGGCGCGCTTGGCCACATTCGCGATCGCGAGCTGGATAATGTGCGCATCCATATGGGCGACGCGCTGGAGGTGGTCGAGCGGCTGCCCGATGCGAGCCTAGACAGGGTGTATCTGCTCCACCCCGATCCATGGCCCAAGGCGCGCCATGCCAAGCGCCGGATGGTCAATCACGGTCCGCTCGATTTGATCGCGACGAAGCTCAAGCCCGGCTGCGAATTCCGGCTTGGCACGGACGACCCCACTTATTGCCGCTGGGCGATGATGATCATGGGTCAGCGTCGCGATTTCGAGTGGACAGCGCAGGGACCGCAAGACTTCCTTACCCGCCCCGCCGACTGGCCGGAGACGCGCTACGAGCGCAAGGCCCGCCGACACGGGCATGAAGTGTGGTATTTCACCTATCGCCGCGTCAATTGAGCGCGGCGATCTCCGGCCGCTTCAGACACGCCCCGATCAGCGATTCGTCAGGGCGCGTCGCGGGGGCTGAATAAGGTGCGATCTCTATCGGCGCACCGACGACCGCAGGGGCGAACCGCGTCGTGTCGCCGCCGGTGCAGTGCATCAGCGCGTTGAGCATCGCCGGCGGCGTTTCGCGCGCTTCGTAGCTCAGGCGATAGGTGCCCCAATGGATCGGGACGGCATGGGCCGCGCCGAGACGATCGAACACGCGGATCGCGTTGGCCGGCCCAATATGGCTCCCGGCATCCATCTGACCGGGCGCAAAGCGAAACGCGCCGATCGGGATCATCGCCAGCCGCACCGGGCCGTGGGACGCAGCCTCCGCCGGCCATTTGCCATCGCCCAAACCGGTGTCGCCCGCGAAGAAGATGTTACCCCCCGTCGGCAGCTTCACGACAAAGGCGGACCATAAAGCGCGGTTGCGATCGGTGAACCAGCGGCTGCCCCAATGGTGATTGCGTGCGACGATCACCTCTACACCCGGCCGGATCGTCAGTCGCTGCCCCCAGTCGAGTGCGGTGGCCTTTGCTCCCGTCGAAGCGATCACCTTGTCATTGCCGAGCGACGTAACGATGGTCGGCTGATCCCGATCCCACAATTGCTTGAGCGTCGTCTTGTCGAGATGATCATAGTGATTGTGGCTGACGAGGATCAGATCGATCTTCGGCAAATCCTCCATGCGCACCCCCGGCGCGGTGACGCGCTTCGGCCCCATACCAAGCGGCCCGGTTCGTTCGGACCAGATCGGATCAGTCAGGATGTTCAGCCCCTGTGTTTGGATTAGCATCGTCGCATGGCCGATCCACGTCGCCACCATCCGCTCGCCCTCTACCCGCGCCTCGGGCTTCCCTTGCGTCACAGGCACGCTGGGCGGCCATGGCGGCCGCCCGTCGCTACCCGTCAGATAGCGCCAGAAGAAGCCGGTGCGGCTGCCCTGCGTCGGCAGACGGAAGGTGTCGTCATCACCGCCGGGGTTGAAGAAGCGCGCGCCATCGAAATGGTCGCTGCGAGGCCCCTCATAATAAACGCGATCGAGGAAGCGTGGGACGATCGTGATGGCGAGACAAACCGCAACGATCAGAAACAGAATCACCGTGCCGGCGATCTTAAGGAAAAACGGCAAGAGCCAGCTCCTCGGAGAAGTCGAAAGCAGATAGGGCCGCAATCGGCCAAGCGCCAGCTATCGCAGCAATTCTTCCCGCACCTCCACCGCGCTGAGCGACATACGCACCTCGATCAGGAAATAGATCAGCGCCGCGATCAGCAGCACCATCGACAAAACGAAGACGATCGCGACGAATTGCCCAATGTGCAACGAGGCGAGTTCGGCGATGAATAGCAAAGCGACGACCGAACAGGTCATCACCGCCGATGAAACCGCGAGGAACAGCGCGCGATTGATGATCAGTATCCGGCGATCGAGCAGCCGCAATTCCCACACATGGCGATCGTGCTCCGGCCCGTGCGAGCGCGGATGCAGCCCTTCGAGCACGCGGGCGCGATCGATCACCCGCGCCAGCCGCCCGGTCAGCACGTTGAGCAGCGCGCCGATGCCCGCGAGCATGAACACCGGGCTGAGCGAAAGCTGGATCGTCTGGGCGATCGTCGAGACGGCGGGGGAATATTGCAACACTGCGATCAGGATGCCTGCCGCAATAAAAGGAGGCAAGCGGCAACGGGCTGGTAACTGTGTCACCCTAAGCCAATGGGCGAGATGACCAAGCCGATGCCGCTCGACCAGTTCATTCGCCTGCCCCGCATCCTGCGCGCCGAGACCGTCGACGGCCTTGCCTCCGCGATCGATCTCGTGGCGGAAGCGGCGGCGCCGACGCACCGCTTCCTGCGCCACCAATGGTATGCCGCCGCGTTGAAAGCCTATGGCGGCGCTGCGCGAACGCTTTTAGTGAGCGTGGAGGATGTGCCAGCATTGGCGCTCCCCATGGTGGTGGCCGGCCCTGCGTGGCTGAAAATGGCGATGGTGCCGGGGAGTTACTGGCCGTTCCGAAGCTTCCCCATTGCGGAAAGCGCGGGCCTGGAGGTGCTGGAAGCCGCGCTCGCGACATTGGCGCGGCAGATCAATGCGCTGCGAATCGGCCCAGTCTATCAGGACGATCCGGCGGCGGCGGCGCTGGTGGAAGTGGCGCGCGCGCGCGGCTGGGCCGTGGTGGAGCGTACCGTCGCGCAGAGCTTCCTGCTGGATATGGTGGCTGCGCGCGCCGAGGGCGCGTGGCCGCGCAATTCAACGCTGCGCAAGAACCGCTTTCACGAGAAACATCTCGGCGCGCACGGCGAGCTCGACTGGCGCTTCCTTTCGGGAAACGACTGGCCCACAGCATTCGAAGCGCTCGCGACGGTGGAACAGGCAAGCTGGATCGCCGATCGCACGGACGGTAGCGACGCGAAATTCACCGATACAGGCCACGGCGCTTTCTGGCGTTCCCTCGCGGACGACGCGACGCTCGCCGCGATGATGCGCGGCGCATTGCTGTCGGTTGACGGCAGGCCCGCCGCGTTTTCCTTCGACCTAGACATTGGCGGCCTGCGCTATGCGATCGCCAACAGCTATGATCCCGCTTACGCGAAACATTCGCCGGGGAAATTGCTCTATTACCGCAACCTCGTCGATGCTTTGGCGGGCGGCACCACGCGGGTCGACTGGGGCGCCGGCGACAGTGGTTACAAGAGCGTCATCGGCGCGACGCCAGGGCCGATGATCCGCGATTGGCTGCTGCTGCCGCCAGGGCTTCCGGCGCGATTGGCGCCGTTGCTCAGGCTCGCGTGGCGGGGCCGATGAGGATCGCCTCCACCGCGTCGATCATTCCCTCGATCGCGGGCTGGCCGCTCCAATAAGGGTGGTAGCCGCTATCGCTCGCATCTAGCGCCGCCTCGCGCGCGGTAATCAGCGAACCGAGCGCCAGCCCTGCATAGAGGATGCGCTGCCGCAGCAGCGTTTCCGGCACATCGGCAAGCAGGCGACGGACATGGGCAAGGTAGCGCGCATAACCTTCGGAATGTTCGGGAACGGTTTCGGTGAACAGGCTTCGCCGCTCGTTCTGAACGTTGATCATGAAGCGGAAATAGGTTTCATCCTCACCGACTTCGCCCGCGATATCGATGTTCGAGATCACCATCGCGCGAACGATCGCGCGAAGATCGGGCAAGCCGTTCGCTTCCGCCTCGTCGATCAGCGCTTGCCGCGCGACATCGACCAGGTCCGCCCCGTCGATCAGCAATTCGCGCAGCAGATCGTCCTTGCCGCCGAAATAGTAGTGGACCGCCGCCGCGTTACGCTGCCCGGCCGCCTCGACGATCTCGCGCATGCCCACCGCCGCGATCCCGCGCTCGGCGAACAGGCGTCGCGCAGCGCGTTTCAGCTCGTTGCGCGTGGCGCTGCCTCGGCCGGCGGACAGGGATCGGGTGGCGTTCATCGGGCCGCACCATTGATGATGCCACTCGGTTCGGCAAGCGCCGCGGCATGATTGACCAGCATCGAACCGACAATTACTAATTCAGTCGACTTATCGGAGGGGAGAAGCACGTGGCGCTGGCGCACGATCGCGAAGCATGGCGCGAGCTGATCGATCTCGATGTGCTGGCGCGCTGGATGGACCGTGCAGGCCTCGGCGATGACGCGCCGATCGAGCGAGCCGATACGCTTGGCGGCGGCACCCAGAATATCCTGTTGCGCTTCGATCGAGCGGGGCGTGGTTATGTCCTGCGCCGCCCGCCGCGCCGCCCGCGGCCCGAAAGCGACGAGGTAATGCGGCGTGAGATGAAGGTGCTCGCGGCACTCGCCGAATCCGAGGTGCCGCACCCCGGCTTCATCGCCGGCGAGGGAGATCCCAGCGTGCTGGGCACCGCTTTTTACCTGATGGAGCCGGTGGAAGGCTTCAATCCCACGGTCAGCCTTCCTTTGCTGCATGCAAATGATCCTGCGATGCGACGACGGATGGGGCAAGCGATGGTGGACGCCGCCGTCGCACTGTCCCGGATCGATCCCGATCGCGTTGGGCTAAACGATTTCGGCAAGATCGATGGCTGGGTCGACCGACAGGTGCCACGCTGGCGCGCCCAGCTCGACGGTTATGCGAAATTCGACGGCTGGACCGGCTATGCTGCCCTCCCCGATGTCGAAGCGATATGCGGCTGGCTTGAGGCAAACAGGCCGGCGGCGATGCACAAGGGGCTGATCCATGGCGACTTCCACCTCGCCAACGTGATGTTTCGCTCCGATGCTCCCGAGCTTGCGGCGATCGTCGATTGGGAACTCGCGACGCTCGGCGATCCGCTACTCGATCTCGGCTGGCTCACCGCTACCTGGCGCGATCCGGCGGAAGGAGACCAGCGGGTGGCGGTGACGCCGTGGGAAGGCTTCCCATCGCTGGAGGAAATCGTCGAGCGATACCTTTCAGCAACCGGCCGCAGCGCGGCGGATGCGCGCTGGTATGCCGTGCTCGCCTGTTTCAAGCTCGGCGCGATTCTCGAGGGGAGCCACGCTCGTGCCTGTGCCGGCCTCACTCCGAAACCGATCGGCGACCAGCTCCACGCCCACACCATTGCGCTGTTCAGGCGCGCGCTGCGCCGGATCGACAAGCCGATCGTGTGATCGCGGCGAAACTGCCCTATAGCGGCGCGATGTTCGATCTTCCTGCTTATCTCGCCCGCGTCGATCTCCCCGAAGTACCGATGCCCGATGCCGATGGTCTCGCCACGCTGCAACGTGCGCACCGTCTCGCGATCCCGTTCGAGAATCTCGATGTAAAACTGGGCCGCGGCATCGCGACCGATTCGGCGTCGGTATTCGACAAGCTCGTGACGCGCCGACGCGGCGGTTATTGTTTCGAGCAGAATCGCCTGCTGCTTGATGCGCTTGCTGCGCTGGGGTTCCGCGCGCGCGCGCTGCTCGCCCGGGTGTGGCTCGGGATGACCGAGCCGCAGTCGCTCACTCATGCATTATCGCTCGTAACGATCGGTGGGGACGACTGGATCGCGGACGCGGGGTTCGGTGGCAGTTTCGCGCCGGTGATGCCGCTAGCCGACGGGGCGGAGACCGAGGCGCCAGACGGCACGCGACACCGGCTGGAGCGGGATGACGAATTCGGCTGGATGCTGCTGCGCGACGGCGTATCCGCCAGCAGCGATGGTCGTGGCGCGGGTGAAGGCTGGCAGCGGCAATATAGTTTCGATCTGCGTCCGGTTTACGAAAATGATATCGTGATCGGCAATCGCTGGACCTCAACCGCGCCAGAGAGCCGCTTCACCCAGCTCACCATCGCCTCGATCGTGCTTCCGCGCGGTTTCGCGACTCTTACGGATCGCAGCTATCGGCGGCATTCAGGTGGCGGAGATACGAGCGCAGAGATCGTCGATCCGCGCGTCTATCGCATGCGCCTGAGCATGATGTTCGGAATCGACCTGACCGCCGAGGAAGTCGCCGCGCTCGATCTGTTCTAAGCGCGGCCGTCAGGCAAAGGTGCGTGCCAGCCCGTGATATAGCTTCTCGCGGCATACCTGCTGGCTCGCCCAATCGGCGATGAAGGCCGTGGCGAACATCGGCAGCATCAGCCCACGGCTGGCAGTGGTTTCGGACAGGATGATGACGGCGGTGAGCGGTGCGCGGACCACGCCCGCGAAATAGGCCACCATGCCCAGGATCACCACTGCGCTCGACGAATCACCCGGGAACAGGAAACGCAGCAAATTGCCGACCCCTGCCCCCACCGCGAGGCTCGGCGCGAAAATCCCGCCGGGCAGCCCGGCCACCGCCGTCGCCAGGGCCGCTATCGCTTTCGCCGGCCCGAACCACCATGGCGCATCGACGCCGAGGATCATCGCCCGCGCCGCCGGATAGCCCGCCCCCCATGTCAGCCCGGTCGCGACTCCAAGTGCCGCCACCACCAACCCGCACAGGCCTGCGAACAGCAGAGGATGCGCGCGGGTCAGCCGGGTGACGCGATACGCGCCGCTCGCCATGCCGAGCATCAATCGCGCGAAGAGGCCGCCGGATGCTCCCCCGACCAGCCCGGCCGCCGGCGCGACGAATAGCGCGGCAGCGATCGGCATGTGTGCCCCGATCGCGCCGAAATAGAGATAATCCCCCGCCAGCGACTGCGCGACCATACCGGCGATGACGATTAGCGACAGCACCAGCAAGGTCACCTTCTGCTCATAGGCCGAGGCGAGTTCCTCGATGGCGAACATCACCCCGGCGAGTGGCGTGTTGAACGCCGCCGCGACGCCCGCCGCACCGCCCGCGATCACGACGCCCGCACGCATCGACACGCGCATCGCTTTGTGGCTCAGCCCCATCACCGCCGCAGCGAGTTGAACGGTCGGACCTTCGCGCCCTACGCTTGCGCCGCACAATAGCGCGCCGAGCGTCAGAAACGCCTTGGCGAGCGCGGTGCGCGGCGCGATCAGGTCGGTAACCCCCAAATCGACGCGTTCGCGCGCGGCGATCACCTGCGGAATGCCAGATCCGCGCGCCAGCGGAAACCAGCGCCGCGTCGCCCACACCAACACGACGAAACCAAGCGGCGTGGTGACCAGCGGCATCCAGCGCCACGTCCGCGCGTAATGTTCGAACGCTGCGCCCGCGACGTCGGAAGCCTTGGCGAACAGCACCGCGATCACCCCGATCGCGATCGCGCCGGTCAACACCGCGACCCGGCGGCGGAAGCGGATCGAAGTTGGCCCGCGCGACCGCAATAGCGCGCGAACGCGCGACGGTGTCCACGGCTTGGCCGGACTACGAGTCTGAAGCAACGACAAGGCGTTCTCGCTCTACGATCGCGCGTTCGCGTCGTCCACAGCCTGCGCCCTTTCGTCGCGCGCGTCTCGGGTCCATATAGGGAACATGGCGATCCAGATCCGCACCAGCCTTGCCGAGCCCGAGACTGGCGAAGCGTTCACCCCTCATCGTCCGCAGCGACCGGAGAAAGCGGAGGCAGGCAAGCCATTCAAGCTGGTCAGCGACTATGCGCCGTCAGGCGATCAGCCAACCGCAATCGCGGAACTGGTCTCGGGCGCGCAGGCCGGGGAACGCGATCAGGTGCTGCTCGGCGTCACCGGATCGGGCAAGACCTTCACCATGGCCAAGGTGATCGAAGCGTTGCAACGCCCGGCACTGATCCTAGCGCCGAACAAGATCCTCGCCGCCCAGCTTTACGGCGAGTTCAAGAGCTTCTTCCCGGACAATGCGGTCGAATATTTCGTCAGCTACTACGATTACTACCAGCCCGAAGCCTATGTGGCGCGATCCGACACCTATATCGAAAAGGAGTCGAGCGTTAACGAGGCGATCGACCGGATGCGCCATTCCGCAACGCGATCGCTGCTGGAGCGGGATGACGTGCTGATCGTCGCGTCGGTTTCGTGCCTTTACGGCATCGGCTCCGTCGAAACCTATTCGGCGATGATCTTCGATCTGAAAAAGGGCCAGACGGTCGATCAGCGCGAAATCGTCCGCAAGCTCGTCGCCTTGCAATATAAGCGCAACGACGCCGCCTTCGCCCGCGGCAATTTCCGCGTGAAGGGCGACAATCTGGAAATCTTTCCGTCGCACTATGAGGATAGCGCCTGGCGCGTTTCGTTCTTCGGCGACGAGATCGAGGAGATCGTCGAATTCGATCCGCTGACCGGCAAGAAAGTCGCGAGCCTCGATTACGTCCGCGTTTATGCCAATTCGCACTACGTAACGCCCGGCCCGACGCTCAAACAAGCGACAGAGGCGATCAAGCATGAGCTGGCGGAGCGGCTTAAGGAACTGATCGGCGAAGGCAAATTGCTCGAAGCGCAACGGCTGGAGCAGCGCACCAATTTCGATCTTGAGATGATCGCGGCGACCGGAAGCTGCGCGGGGATCGAGAATTACTCTCGCTTCCTCACCGGGCGCCTGCCGGGCGAACCGCCCCCCACCCTGTTCGAATATCTCCCTGAAAACGCGCTGCTGTTCGTCGACGAAAGCCATCAGACGATCGGGCAGGTGAACGGCATGTCCCGCGGTGACCATCGGCGGAAGATCACGCTGGCCGAATATGGCTTCCGCCTGCCCTCCGCGATCGACAACCGCCCGCTGCGTTTCAACGAATGGGATGCGATGCGCCCGCAGACGGTGTGCGTCTCCGCCACGCCGGGCACGTGGGAGATGGAACAGACCGGCGGCGTGTTCGCGGAACAGGTGATCCGCCCGACCGGGCTGATCGATCCGCCGGTTGAAATCCGCCCGGTCGAGGAACAGGTCCAGGATTGCATCGTCGAATGCCGCAAGGCCGCCGAACTCGGCTATCGCACGCTCGTCACCACGCTCACCAAGCGGATGGCGGAAGACCTCACCGAATATATGCACGAAGCGGGGGTGAAGGTCCGCTACATGCATTCCGACGTGGAGACTCTGGAACGCATCGAGCTGATCCGCGATCTGCGTCTCGGCGTCTATGACGTGCTGGTCGGCATCAACCTGCTGCGCGAGGGGCTCGATATCCCGGAATGTGGGCTCGTCTGCATCATGGATGCCGACAAGGAGGGTTTTCTGCGCTCCGAAACTTCACTGATCCAGACGATCGGCCGCGCCGCGCGCAATGTCGATGGGCGCGTGATCCTCTACGCCGATCGCATCACCGGATCGATGGAGCGCGCGATGAACGAAACCGCGCGCCGCCGCGAAAAGCAGGAGGAATATAACGCGGCGCACGGCATCACCCCGGCCACGGTACGCAAGAGCATCGGTGACATCATCGCGCACGTCGCGTCCAAGGATCAGGTTACGGTCGCGATCGACGACGAGCGGCCGCACATGGTCGGCCACAATCTGCGCAGCTATATCGAGGAACTCGAAAAGAAGATGCGCAAGGCCGCCGCCGATCTGGAATTCGAAGAAGCCGGGCGGCTGCGCGATGAAATCCGCGCGTTGGAGCAGGAGGAACTGGGCCTGCCGGTGGAACAGCACCGCGCGCCCGTCATGGGCCGGTCGAATGAGGGCAAGCCGGGGACGCGCAAGACGCACTTCGGCAAGGTTCAACGCAAATTCGGCGGCCGCGGGCGTTAGGCCCGCGCGCCGCCTGTCGTTCGTCAGCTTTTATCGTCGTGTGGCTTGCCCTGGATCGTCTGGGGTGGCTTCGTACCTTTGTGATTGGCGGGCGAATCCGGATCTACGAATATTTCGTGCAGTGTTTCCTCGACGGCGTTTTCTTTTTTCTTCTGCTCGGTCATTTCATCACATTCCTTCACCCAACCTGAGATCTTCCTGCGCGACGCCGTAATAGCCGGCGACCCGGTCGGCATAAGCCTGATCGAAAACCGGCGCGTTGTTCGCCCAGCTCGGGCCGCCCTCCAGCATCCGCCGATCGATCGTGACGACGTAGAGATCGCGCACCGCATCGAATTGCAGCAGGCCAAACGGCAATGCGTAAGAACTTTTGCCCATACCGAGAAACCCACCGAGGCTCAGAATGGCATGGGTTACACGCCCGGTTCGCTTATGGATCATGAACGCCGCGACGCTGCCCAAACGATCGCCATCGCGGCTTTCCACCTTGAGCGTTCCCGCGACATCGGCGTGTGCGAGCGCTAGCGTGGCCGCCTCCCCCTTCGGTGATTGCATCTGCGAAATTCCTTCCATCTGCGTTGAACCGATACGCCCCCGCGCCGGTTCCGGTTGAGTAGCGCGACGGCCTTGGTCATATCATGTCTCCATGCGCCTTCAGCCTCATCTCGCCGCCACGCTTGTTGCTACGCTTGCCCTTGCGTCCTGCGTCAGCGCGCCGCCGCCGGTGCAAAAGCCGATCGCGATGGCGCCAGCCCCGGCCCCGCCGCCCGTCACCGCGCCACCCCCACTGGCGAACGATTGGAACGACTGGCCGCTGACGCCAGGCACATGGCGTTACGCGGCCGACAGCCGGGGCACCCGCGCGATGTTTGGAAATGGTGGGGATGCCAACGTCGTGCTGCGCTGTGATCGCGGTGCGCAGCGGATGTATCTATCGCGGACCGGCACCGCGACCACGCCGCTGATCGTCCGCACCAGCAGCGCGACCCGCTCGCTTCCGGTGCAACCGACCGGCGGCGCGCAGCCCTATGTCGCGGCGGCGCTCGCCACGAATGATCCGTTGCTCGATGCGATGGCGTTCAGCCGCGGACGCGTGGCGATCCAGCAGGACGGCGCGCCAATATTGGTCGTTCCGACCTATGCCGAGATCGGACGCGTTATCGAGGATTGTCGGGGCTGATCGAGTCGTTGCCAAGTTCAGGCAACAGCCAATGAAGATCGTTGAAAGACGCCCTAAATACAAGACTTGTTTATCTCAACGGGAGCGCCGACATAACGGTCGTGGCTTGAGCCACAATCGTTCTTCAACCAGCGAAAGGAGGTGATCCGATGTCTCATGGTTCAGCAATGGGGTCGGTTCAGTTCGTTCGGGGGACGCGCTTCTAAAACCGCCGGGCCGCACCGGGAGGTATTCTCCTCCAAGCAACGGTAAGGCTCACAGGTACAGAGGCACGCATGGTCTCCCGGGCTGGAGCTCTCCGGCCGCTGACCATGTTTAGGGGTTGTCGGGCATCTCCTCGGGGATGTCCGACAACCTCTTCTCATTTGTGACGATTGGGGAGCTTGCGGCTTCCATCGTTCCCGATCACGCGTTAGCCTGCCCCAAACCAATAGAAAAAGGTGGGGCATGAACAAAATCGGACTCGCGGCAACCCTCTCTTTGTTGCTCGCTGGCACGGCCCATGCGGCCCCGGCGCCGGCAAGTTCCGCGGCCGACAATGCGCTGGAAATCACCAAGCGCGCGATCGCCTTCCGCAGCGTGCAGGGGCCGGGCAACCAGACACCGCAGCTCGCCGCCTATCTCAGGCAATTGTTTGTCGAGGCAGGTTTCCCGGCGTCAGACGTCACGGTCGAGCCGGTCGATGACACCGCCTATCTGATGCTGCGCTGGCGCGGCACCGATCCGAAGGCGAAAGCGCTGGTCATCTCCGGTCATATGGACGTGGTGGAGGCCAAGCCGGCCGACTGGCAACGCGATCCGTTCACCCCGGTCGTGGAAAACGGCTATATCTTCGGGCGCGGCGCAAGCGACATGAAGATGGATCTCGCGCTCGTCACCGCGACGGTGATCGATATGAAGCGCGCGGGCTACAAGCCGAAGCGTGACATCGTTCTCGCCTTCTCCGGCGACGAGGAGACGACGATGAAAACCTCCGCGCTCCTCGCCGGCAAGATGAAGGGCACGGCCGAGATGGTGCTCAACGTCGATGGCGGCGGCGGCCAGCTTAGCGAAAGCGGCAAGGCCGAATATCTTGCGATCAGCGCGGCGGAAAAAACCTATGCCGATTTTAAACTGGAGGTGACCAATCCCGGCGGCCACTCCTCGGCACCGCGCAAGGTGAACGCCATCGCGGAATTGTCGGCCGCGTTGGCGAAGATCGGCGCCTATCGCTTCACGCCGCAACTCTCGCCGATCACCAAGGGCTATTTCGAGGGCGTGGCGCCGCTCCAGACGCCGGAGATCGGCGCCGCGATGAAGGCGTTCGCGGCCAATCCGGCGGACAAGCAGGCGATCGAGACGCTGGCGGCGAACCCGGCCTATGTCGGCCAGATCGGCACCAGTTGCGTACCCACGATGGTATCTGGCGGACATGCCCTCAACGCGCTCCCGCAGCGCGCGACCGCCAACATCAACTGCCGCATTTTCCCCGGCGTAAAGCCAGCCGCCGTGATGGCCGAGCTTGAGAAGGTCGCGGGTGATCCGGGCGTCAAGTTCAGCGATGTCACCGAAGGGTCCAACCCCACAGACGCATCGCCGCTGCGTCCCGATCTGGTGAACGCGGTAAAGAAGGCGATCGCCGCGGTGAGACCGGGCGTGCCGGTATTCCCATCCATGTCGGCGGGGGCGAGCGACTCGATGCACTTCCGCGCGGTCGGAATCCCGAGCTACGGTGTCAGCCCGCTCTTCATCAAGGAATCCGATGAGTTCGCACACGGCCTCAATGAGCGCACGCCGATCGACAACGTGCCGCTCGGCGTCACTTATTATCGTTCGCTGCTGACCGATCTGAGCAAATAACGCCCGTCACGCGCTTGGCCGCTTCCTGCTCGCACTCTCGCGGTGCGGGCGCTAGGAGGCGGCCAGAAGCAAGAGGGTGCGTGATGGCGGATATCTTGGTGCTCACGACCGGGGGCACGATCGACAAACTCTATTTCGATGCGCTGAGCGAATATCAGATTGGCGACAGCGTGGTCGATCGGCTGCTCGCTACCGCGCGGGTCAAGAAACCGTTCCGTGTCGAGGGGCTGATGCGCAAGGATAGCCTGGATCTGGATGACGCCGATCGCGCAACGATCGCAAGCGCCGTGACGGAAGCGCCCGAGCGCCAGATCATCATTACACATGGCACCGATACGATGACCGAGACGGCAAAGGCCCTCGCCGGGATCGCTGGAAAGACGATCGTGCTGGTCGGCGCGCTGGCCCCGGCGCGGTTCGCGGACAGCGACGCGACTTTCAATCTCGGCATGGCGTTCGCTACCGCGCAAGTGGCGCCGGCCGGCGTGTGGATCGCGATGAACGGCACCATCTTCCCGGCGGAGCACGTGCGCAAGGATCGCGCCGTCAACGCCTTCGTCCCGGTGTGACCGCGCGCGACGGGCGGATGCGCCCGATCAAGATCGTCCTGTTTCTGCTCATCTGGGCCAGTTGCAGCTGGTTCGGATCGTGGGAGATGAACACCAACAACGCGGTGCGGCTTTATACCACACTCGCAATCGTCGAACGCGGCGAGGCAACGATCGATCAATATGATTCGGCGACGACCGACAAGGCGCGCTTCGGCCGCCACGTCTATCTCGACAAAGCGCCGGGCATGACGCTGATGGCCATTCCGGCGGTCGCCGTGCTTCAGGCCATATCACCAAAGAAAAGCAGCGAGTTTCAGCTCCTGACCGGAAGCGGCGACTTCGCGCGCTTCATCCGGATCCGCACGCGGGTGGCAGTGGCGATGGGGCCGGCCCTGCTTACCGCGATCGCCGCGCTGTTGCTGTTCGATCTCGCGCTGACGCTTACCGCGAGCGCCCCGGCCGCGCTGGCGACCGCCATCACCTATGGGCTAGGTACGCCAGCCTGGGCTTGGTCCACCTCGCTACTGGGTCATGCGCCGCTCGCCGCGCTCTACGTCATCGCCTTATGGGCCGCGATAAGGGCGACCAGCGGAGACGAAACGCAGCGCTGGCCCGCTTTCCTGCTCGGGCTAACGCTAGGCTGGGCCGTGGTAGTGGAATATCCCGCCGTGCTCGCCGGGAGCGCCATCGCCTTATGGACGGCATGGCGCGCGTGGCGCAGGCCGGATCGCGTAACCGTGCTCGGCCTCGCCACCGCCGGGGGGCTGATCGGGCTATCGCCGCTGTTCGCCTATAACATTTTCGCATTCGGCAACCCCTTCCAGCTCGGGTATGAAGGGGTGATCGGGTTCGATGGCATGAACCAGGGCCTTTTCGGCATCGGCTTGCCCGATCCGGAGGTATTGTGGCGGATCACATTTGGTCATCAGCGCGGCTTGTTCTGGTTCGCACCGGTGCTGCTACTCGCGCTGTGGGGTATCTGGCTGATGATCCGCGACCGGAACACTCGCGACATTGGCGTGATCGTGCTGACGATTACCGTGATTACCCTGCTCATCAACGCCGGCTATTTCTATTGGGACGGTGGCTATTCGACCGGGCCGCGTCATTCTATTCCGATCGTCGGGGTTCTCGCTCTGGGAATCGCGCCGGTATGGATGAAGCGCGGACGCGGTGCAGGGCGATATCTGCCGGCGGAGGTGATCGCCCTCTCGATCGTCATCAACGCCTGCTTCGCGGCGACCGAAATCTATGGCAGCCCAACCGCTTCGTTCCAGTTGCGTGAGGTGGTGATGGTGCCGTTCATCAAAGGGCATTTGCGCACGCTTGTGAGCGAATGGCTCGGCTGGTCGCCCGGTGCGGGCTTCATACTGTGGCAGGCAATCGCCCTCCCCACTTTGTGCTGGCTCGCGATCGCCGCAGGGCGGATCGGCCTATTGGAGCGGGATGTGACAAAAGCGTAATAAGCTAAACACCGCGCCCGCGGGGCAGCGTGTTATAGGGGCACTCTGCCGCGCCAACGCGGCTTGATCCGGGAAAGTACGACGTGAGCACACCGATCTTCTACGATCCGAGCGGCCGGCGGGGAACGCGTGCGCGGCGATCGGTGGCGGTGTTGATCGCGCTCATCGTGCTGGTGGCGATCGCGTTCGCCTCCACCCTTGTCGCTGTGCCCTCGGGCCCGGATCTGCCGTTGCCGTTTGCGCATCGTCAGGCGGAGCGTTTCAACCCGCATGCAACCCCGACCAAGGCCTCCTCGCGCTGGCTGCCGCGTCTTGTCCGCAGCACAAAAGCGACCAAGGGAACCGCGGGTAAGCCGGTAACGATCGGCTTCTACGTTTCCGGCAACGACGGCAGCATCGCTTCGCTCCAGCGCAATATCAACGCGCTCGACTGGGTCGTGCCGGCGCTGCTCACCACTGACGCGGCGGGCAATGTGATCCAGGCCCGCGCACCGCGTCTTTCGCAGGTCATGGCGGCGGCACAACGGCCGCCAAAGCTGCTGCCGATGGTGCAGAACATCGTCAACACGCAATGGGACGGCAAAGGCGCCGCCACGATGCTGCGCAGCAACTCACTTCGCAAAGTGGTGATCCAGCGGCTCGTCACGTTCGTTGCCGATCAGCATGCCGCTGGCCTGGTGATGGACTATGAGAACCTGCCGCCCGAGGTGCTTCCGGCCTATATCTCGTTTCTCAAGCAGTTGAATGACGCATTGCCGAAGAGCGCGACGCTGGCGGTCACCGTTCCCGCAGGCGAGCCCGAATGGCATCTCGCGAGCTTCGCCCGCGTGGTCGATAACGTGATCCTGATGGCCTATGACGAACATTGGCAGAGCGGCAAAGCCGGTCCGATCGCATCGCAGCCGTGGTTTGTTCAGGTGGTCGAGGATGCGCTGCATCAGGTCGGGCACGACAAACTGATCGTTGCACTCGGCAGCTATGGCTATGATTGGCATGACGATTTCGCCGACGCCATGTCGGTCGGCGAGGCTTGGCTCGCCGCGCGTAACAGCGGCGCTTCCGTCACCTTCGATCAGGCCAGCGGCAATGCCGGCTTCGCCTATAATCAGGATGGCACGCAGCATCAGATCTGGATTTTAGACGCGGCGACGAGCTGGAACCAATTCGTCGCTCTGCGCCAGCTCGGCATCGCCAATGTCGCGATGTGGCGGATCGGCAGCGAAGACCCCGGCTTCTGGAATGCACTGGCCGCCTTCCGCACGAAATTGCCCAACAAGGTGCCGGTGCTCGACAAGCTTCAGGCCAACCTCGACGTCGATGTCGAGGGTTCGGGCGAAATCCTGCGCATCACCGCCTCGCCTACCGACGGGCAGCGCATCGTCCATTACGACAAGCACGCGATGATCCGGCAGGAAGATTATCGCTCGCTCCCCACGCCTTATGTCGTCCAGCGTGCGGGCGCCGTGCCAAAGAAGATCGCGCTGACCTTCGATGACGGGCCGGATGCGACCTGGACGCCGAAGATGCTCGACATCCTCGAACGCGAAAAGGTGCCCGCCACCTTCTTCGTCATCGGCGAGAACGCCCTGCAGCATCCGCAATTGCTGCGCCGCATCGTCGCGGGCGGCTCCGAAATCGGCAACCACACCTACACCCATCCCAACCTCGCGCTAAGCGGCGAGCGGACGGTCGATCTGGAGCTGAATACGACGCAGCGGCTGGTGCAGGCCTATACCGGTCGCTCGATGACCCTGTTCCGCGCGCCCTATTTCGGGGACGCCGAGCCTACCACTGCGGACGAAATCGGCCCCGCGCTTATCGCGCAGGAACACGGCTATACGGTGGTCGGGCTACACGTCGATCCGAACGACTGGCAGCGCCCGGGTACGCAAGAAATCGTCCAGCAAGTGTTGCAGCAGGTCGACAACGCCAGCCCGGATCGCTCCACAAACGTAGTGTTGCTGCATGATGGCGGCGGCGACCGGCAACAGACCGTGGACGCGCTACCGTCGATCATCGCCGGCCTGCGCGCGCGCGGATACAGTTTCGTCACCGCGTCGGGACTGGTGGGCATCCCACAATCGGTCGCGATGCCGGAGGTGAAGGGGCGCGATCTGTTCGCGGTGCGGACGGACGTCGGCATCTTCATCGGGCTGGCACTGTTGTCGGTGGCGCTGTCGTGGCTGTTCTATGTGGCGATCGTACTCGGCATCGCCCGCGCTGTGCTGATGGCCGGGTTGGCGTGGATCCAGACGCGCCGTCGTCGCGCCGTGCCGCCCGATTTCCACCCGAGCGTGTCTGTCATCATCCCCGCCTACAATGAGGAGCGGGTGATCGTCTCGTCGGTGCGGCGGGTGCTCGCCAGCAATTATCCGGGGATCGAAGTGATCGTCGTCGACGACGGATCGAAGGATCGCACCAGTGCGCTGGTTGCGGAATCCTTCTCCGACGATCCGCGCGTGACGCTGATGACGCTGGTGAACGGTGGCAAGGCGGCGGCGCTCAACCGCGCGCTGGCGCAGGCGAGCAGCGAAGTGGTGATCGCGCTCGATGCCGATACGCAATTCGAGCCGGAGACGATCGCGCGCCTGACGCGCTGGTTCGCCGATCCCGCGATCGGGGCCGTGGCGGGCGATGCGCGCGTCGGCAATCGGGTGAACCTCGTCACGCGCTGGCAGGCGATCGAATATATCACGGCGCAAAACCTCGAACGGCGTGCACTCGCCGGATTCGACGCAATGACGGTGGTGCCCGGAGCGGTTGGCGCATGGCGGCGTGCGGCGCTGGAGTCGGTCGGCGGTTACCCAGAAAACACGCTGGCCGAGGATCAGGATCTGACCATCGCCATCCAGCGCGCTGGATGGCGGGTCTCTTTTGATCCGCGCGCGGTGGCGTGGACGGAGGCACCTGAGACGTTCCGCTCGCTTGCCAAGCAGCGTTACCGCTGGGCGTTCGGCACGCTGCAATGCTTGTGGAAGCATCGCGGGGTAATCTCCAGCGGTAAACCCAAGGGGCTCGCGCATGTCGGTCTACCGCAGGCGTGGCTGTTCCAGATTGCTTTCGCCGCGATTTCACCGCTGATCGATCTGGCGCTGATCGTCTCGGTCCTCGGCACGATCATGCGCGTTTCGCAACATGGCTGGGCGCAGACGAGCGGCGATGTCGGGAAGATGGGCATCTATTGGTTGTGCTTCACCGCGATCGACGTGTTCTGCGGCTGGGTGGCTTATCGACTGGACGGACGGAAAACGCGCTACCCGGCATTCCTGCTCGTCGCGCAGCGGCTGGTCTATCGTCAGATCATGTATTGGGTGGTGCTTCGCGCGATAAGTTCCGCGATCGGTGGCTGGGTGGTCGGCTGGGGCAAGCTCGAGCGTTCGGGGCGGGTGCAGGCGGCCTGAAGCCCCTCCCCGCTCAGTGCGCATCGACGCCGACTTGCCAGCGTAGCTTTCGCGCCTTACTCCCTTGCGATGATCGCTTCAGAAATCGTTGCCGAACTGGATCGGCTCTACACTGCATCCGTCGCCCGGCTACAGCAGGCTCTCACCCGTTATCTCACCGATGGCACACCGCCGGCGCCGGAATCGCGCCGCGACGGCTCATTCGCTTATCCTGAAATCCACCTGCGCTATCGCGGACAGGATGATCGCCCCACGCCGCTGCGCTCGTTCGGGCGACTGGTCACGCCGGGCGAATATCGCATCAGCGTGACCAAGCCGGCGATCTTCGCCGACTATCTGACCGAACAGCTCACGCTATTGCTGGAGGATTACGAGGTCGACGTTCAGGCCGTTGCTGGCCGTACCGAAATCCCCTTTCCCTATGTTCTCGATCCCGGCCATGCGCTCGGCCTCGATGAGGTTTCGGCCGCGGAACTGGCGCGTTTCTTCCCGGCTACCGAACTTTCGCACATCGGCGATGAAATCGCGGACGGGTTGTGGTCCGCACCCGAGGATATCCGGCCACTCGCGCTGTTCGATGGCCTGCGCACAGATTTCAGCCTGGCGCGGCTGCGGCATTATACCGGGACGCCGCCGGAGCATGTGCAGCGTTACGTGCTGTTCACCAACTATCACCGTTATATCGACGAGTTCGTGCGCTGGTCGGTGGCGCAGGTAAACGGGGATTCGCGCTTCACGGCTCTGTCTGGCCCCGGCGGTGTGTTATTCCGTCCCGGAGACGACCCTGCGACACTGGACGACAGCGCATGGCGGCGATTGCAGATGCCGGCCTATCATCTGATCGCGCCCGATCGCAGCGGCATCACCTTGGTCAACATCGGTGTCGGCCCATCGAACGCCAAGACGATCACCGACCATCTCGCCGTGCTGCGCCCTGACGCATGGCTGATGATCGGCCATTGCGGCGGCCTGCGCCCGTCGCAGCGGATCGGAGACTATGTGCTCGCCCATGCCTATCTGCGTGATGATCATGTGCTTGATGACGTGTTGCCGCCGGAAATTCCGGTGCCGGCGATCGCCGAGGTGCAACTTGCGCTCGCCCGCGCTGCGGAAACGGTATCGGGCCAGTCCGGCGAAGATCTGAAACGCCGCCTGCGCACCGGCACGATTGTCACTACGGACGACCGCAACTGGGAACTGCGCTACAGCCGTTCCGCGCTGCGCTTCTCACTGAGCCGCGCGGTGGGCATCGACATGGAATCGGCCACTATCGCCGCACAGGGTTATCGCTTCCGCGTCCCCTATGGCACGTTACTGTGCGTGTCGGACAAGCCACTCCATGGCGAGTTGAAGCTGCCGGGCCAGGCCAATCGCTTTTACGAACGCGCGATCAGCGAACATATGCGGATCGGCATCGAAACCTGCGAGGAGCTGCGTCGTGAGGGTGCGCGGCTGCATAGTCGCAAGTTGCGGGCGTTCAACGAGCCTCCTTTCCGCTGACGCAACGACCGGCGGAGATGTGCGTTGATCCGCCGTTATCGTATTCAGGGAGAATATCGCATGGCCGATACGCCGGAGACACCCAAACCCTCCACCCCGGCGCGTTCCACCGCGCGTCGACACGCCCCGCGCAAGTCCAGCGCCCCCAAGCCGGCGGCTGCGAAAAGCGCGAAGGCGAAACGAGCGCCGGCCAATCGGGCGGCAAGCGCCGCAAAACCTGCCTCCAAGGCCGCCGCGCCCGGGAAATCGAAACTGTCGGCCGCAGCCGGGAAGCTTTCGGAGGCGAGCGGGAAAATGGGCGGAAAATGGGGCTCGGCCGCAATCGCCGGCGGTCTCGCAGTAGTCGGTGCAGCGGCCACCGCCGCGCTCCTCTCGCTGCGCGGGTCGACACCCAAGGCCCCCGCGAAGAAGGAAGGCGCGCATAGCCCCGATGGCCGCGACGCCTCCGCCTCTTTCCGCGCGGGCATCGCGGATGAGAACTCCATTCCCGACAAGCGCTGAAGCGCGGGTCAGCCGGCGAGGAAATCCGCGATTGCCCGGCCCAGTTCTGGTTTGGTGACCGCGCTCATATGGTTGCCCGGTATTTCGACGTAGCGGGCATCGGGCAACGCGTCGGCCAGCGCGGCGGCCGATCCGTTGTCCGCATCGTCCACCCCATTCACGCATAGCGATGGCCAGGTGAATGCGGCGATCGATGCGATCGGCGTGCTGACAAAGGTATCAATCACGTTGAGCAGCGCGACGGGATCGCCGCCTGTGGTCTTCAGGAACGCTTCCGCCAGCCACTCAGCACTGCCGCGCGGATGCTTGCCGAGGTTGGTCAGGATGTGGCGGAAATGGTCGGCGCGGCGATCCGCCGAGGTCAATCCGTCCAGCCCCATCCCCGCGAAAATCACGCGGCGCGGTGTGGCGCCGGTGGCGAGCATCCGCGATGTCGTCCGCGCGCCGAGCGAATAGCCGCCGAGATCATAATCGGTCAGCCCGAGGTGGGCGATCAGCGCGTGTCCATCTTTCGTCAGCGCATCCGGCGGATAAGCTGCTGGATCATGCGGGCGAGCGCTATCGCCATGCGCCCGCAGATCGGGCATGATCACCCGGAACCCTTTTTCGGCAAGCATCTGGGCATGCCCATAACGGATCCAATTGGTCCACGCGTCAGAGAAATATCCGTGGATCAGGACAGCGGGGCGCCCCTCACCCACTTCACGCCATGCGAGCCGCCTGCCGTCGAAACTCTCGAAATAATGCGGTTCATTCGGGGACATTTTTACCTGCTTCTCGCCAGCGTTCGACCAGCGCCTGATATTCGTCACAACGGGTGCCCGGCAAGTCGCGCATGTCGAGCCACGCATCGTAGCGATGCTCGATCCCGAAATGGGCGGTTGGGCGGAAACGCGACGGATCATCGAAGCTGCCCACGGTCAGATCGAGCTTGTCCGAGCCCGAAACATATTCGAACGTCAGTGGAGTGCCGCACACCGAGCAAAACCCGCGTCGCGCGATCGGCGACGACGCATAACGATCCGGCTCGCGCTCCCACCGCACCGCGGCTCGGCTCACGTTCTTGAATGCGATCGAAACACCGCCCGTCGCGCGCTGGCACATCCGGCAATGGCAGAGATAGGCGTCGTCATTGTCGATCTTCGCGACATAACGGACGCGCCCGCATTGGCAGCCACCGGTCATCTCGGTCATCGCACACCTCCGGCCGCGCAGTTTCGCTAAACGGCGGCATGATTGCAAATTTTGCAAGATGCGGCGCTTCCATTATATAAGCACGCTTATTATATGTGCGCCTATGACAGAAACATTCGGTTTCCTGCTGAGCGATACGTCGCGGCTGCTACGGCGCCGGTTCGATGAGCGGGCACGCTCGCTCGGCGCCACCCGTGCGCAATGGAAAGCGCTGCTGAGCATCAGCCGGCACGAGGGGATCAATCAGGGGAGCCTCGCCGACATCCTGGAGGTGGAGCCGATCACATTATGTCGCCTGATCGATCGGATCGAGGAATCCGGGCTGGTCGAGCGGCGGCGTGATCCCAATGATCGTCGGGCGTGGCAATTATTCCTCACGGACAAGGCTCACCCGATACTCGCCGAGCTTCACGATACCGGTGCCGAGTTGTCTGCTCAGGCGCTCCGCGACATCCCCGAGGAATCGATCATTCAGCTGTCCGACGTATTGAACCGAATCCGCGAAAATCTCGCGGAACTGCCGCAGCCGGAGAAGGACTCCGCCCATGGCTGACGCTGATCCCAAACGCTCTTTCACTGCCGATAGTGAAATTTCCCTGGCGGAAGAAACCACCGCCCCGCCCAAGCGCCGAGGCGTATCGCGTGTTGCGCTGATGCTCTGCGTGCCACTGGTGATCGCCGCGATCGGTGGCTATTTCTACCTTACCTCCGGCCGCTATATCTCGACCGATAACGCCTATGTCCGGCAGGACATGATCTCGGTCAGCCCCGATGTGTCTGGTCGTATCGTCGCAGTGAACGTGCGCGAGAACCAGCAGGTGAAGGCGGGCGATGTGCTGTTCCGCATCGATCCCGAGCCCTATCGCATCGCACTGGCTCAGACCGAGGCCGACCTTTCCACCGCGCGGGTGCAGGTTTCGACCATGGCGACCGATACCGGCAGCGCCGCCGCCGATATTCAGAACGCGCGCGCCGAGCTGACGCTGGCGGAGGCAACGTATGGCCGGCAAACCACGCTGATGAAGCAGGGCTTCACCACCCGCGCCTCTTTCGATGCAGCCACGCAGGGCGTTGCCGCTGCGAAAGCCAAGCTCGCGACGGCGGCGGCGGCGGCGGCGCGCGCACGCCAGCAGCTCGGCTCGGGCGGCGGCTCCGGGCAGCCTGCGGCGATCCAGGTTGCGCTCGCGAAGCGCGAAAAGGCTGCTTACGACCTCGAACGCACCGTCGTTCGCGCCCCAAAGGACGGCACGGTCAGCCAAACCGGACGTTTGCAGGTGGGCAATATAACGCCCTCCGGCGTCCCCGCGCTGAGCCTCGTCGTCAGTCAGCAGGCGTGGGTGGAGGCGAACTTCAAGGAGACGGACCTCAATCACATGCGGGTCGGCCAACCCGCCGAACTGTCGTTCGACGCCTATCCGGGGTTGAAAGTTGCGGGCCATGTCCAGTCGATCGGCGCCGGCACCGGCAGCGAATTCTCGGTGCTCCCGGCGCAGAACGCCACCGGCAACTGGGTGAAGGTCACCCAGCGCGTGCCCGTGCGCGTCGCGATCGACGGCAATCCCGCCGCGCGCGATGATCGCCGGCCTTTCGACCGACGTGACGATCGACACGAAGGAGCACCTGATGCGCCTCCCGCAGCCGTCCCGCGCCGACGCGTCATCCGCCGCGCAGCGCTCCCCGCACGCTCGCCGCTGCTGCCGGTTAAGCATCGCGGCGTCCTGACCGATCGGCGTGCATGGGAGCGATGATCATGCAGATCCTCGACACCACGATCGCCAACGTCGCGCTGCCGCATATGGAAACCAGTCTCGGCGCCACCGCCGATACGGTGACCTGGGTGCTCACGAGTTATATCGTCGCCACCGCGATCGCGCTTCCCGCGACCGGCTGGCTTTCGGATCGGCTGGGCAGCCGCAATCTGTTTCTGATCGCGGTTGGCGGATTCATTCTTGCCTCAATGGCTTGTGGCACCGCCGTAAGCCTAGAAGAAATGGTGGTATTCCGCGTCTTCCAAGGCATCTTTCGCCGCGTTCATCAATCCATTGTCGCAAACCTCGATGCTGGATATCAATCCGCCCGAAAACGCGGCGAAGGCGATGAGTATCTGGGGCATGGGCGTGATGGTCGGGCCGATTTTGGGCCCGATGATCGGCGGGTGGCTGACCGAGAGCTACAACTGGCGCTGGGTATTTTACGTGAACGTGCCGGTGGGCGCGCTGACCTTCGCGCATCCTGTGGTTCCTTCTCCCCTCCCGGCCGCGCGCGCATCGATCCTTCGACTGGATGCCGGCTTCCTGTTCATCGGGATCGCGGTGGCGTCATTCCAGCTGATGCTGGATCGCGGGCAAGATCGGGATTGGTTCTCCAGCTGGGAGATCGTGCTCGAAGGGCTGATCGCCGCCGCATTCGCATGGATGGGGATCGTTCATCTCGCGACCGCGAAGAAGCCGCTGTTCGATCGCCATCTGTTCGGCAACCGCAATCTGGTGACCGGCATGTTCTTCATGATCGTCATCGGTATTTCGACGATGGCGCCGATGGCGTTGCTGCCGCCGATGCTTCAACAATTGTTCGGCTATCCGGTGATCGATACCGGCATGATGATGGCGCCGCGCGGCGTCGGCGTTCTTTTCACCATGTGGTTGGCCGGCTCGCCTGATGGGCGCGAATCGATACGCGCTGGGTCATCATGTTCGGGCTCGCACTGTTCGCGGTCTCGCTGCGCTGGATGGCGGGATTCAGCCTTGCGATGGATTTTTGGCCGGTGATCACCTCCGGCTTCCTTCAGGGGCTCGGTATGGGGCTGGTGTTCATGCCGATGAACGCACTTGCCTTCGCCACGCTCGATAACCGTTATCGAACTGATGGTGCGAGCCTGCTCAATCTGATGCGCTCGATTGGGCAATCGGCAGGCATCTCCATGGTTACGGTGCTTCTCGCCCGCAACATTCAGGTGAGCCACGCGGACCTGGCGCAGCACGTAACACAGGACAAGCTGCCGCCACTCGACTCTGGGGCAACTCGCGCAACTCGGCAGCCTCGGTGACAGCGTCTTCGCCTTCGCCGATGCGATGATCAATCAGCAGGCGGCGATGGTCGCCTATATCGACGATTTCTACCTCATGAGCTGGATCAGCATCGCCGCAGTACCGTTGGTGCTGCTGCTGAAGAAGCCCAAGGGCAAGCTGGAGATCATCCACGCCGAATAAGGAATGGCCCTCAACTGGAGAGCGCCGCCACGAACTCCGCCATCGGCGCCATTTCCGGCCATTGCGGCACGCGTTCGGGGATGCTCACCCATCCCTGTTTGTAGTTGGTGACCCAGATATCGCGCGCGGCACTCCAGCTCTTCGCGAGCGATCGAGGGTGCCCGCGCGAACCACCGCGACGCCGGGTCGGCGCGTGTTGGTCCGTTCCATAGAGCCGCGCATGGCAGGTGCCGCAAATGCGCTGGACCGACGTGCGATCCTCGGTCGTGATCTCGTGAACGATGACCGGCCCGGTCACCCCCAGCTTGTCCTCACCCACCAGCGCCTGAACGCTGAACGCGCTTCCCGATGCGCGCTGGCAGATGTGGCAATGACAGGCATAAACCGGCGGCAGCACGTCCAGAGCCAGCTCGTAACGGCAGGCCCCGCAGCGACAGCCGCCGGTGATCGTCATATCATGCGGCCTTCTTCAGATGCCGCCGGCCGAGCAGTTCCGCGATCTGCACCGCGTTGAGCGCCGCCCCCTTGCGGAGATTGTCGCTGACGCACCACAGCGACAGGCCGTTGTCGACGGTCGAATCCTCGCGCACGCGGCTGATGAAGGTCGCATAATCGCCGACGCATTCGATCGGGGTGACGTAACCGCCGTCCTCGCGCTTATCGACCAGCATCACGCCCGGCGCCTCGCGCAGGATGTCTCTGCGCTTGCTCAGCCGACATCTCGTTCTCGAACTCGATGTTGAGCGCCTCAGAGTGGCCGACGAACACCGGCACGCGCACGCAAGTCGCGGTCACCTTGATCTTGGGATCGAGGATCTTCTTGGTCTCCGACGACCATCTTCCACTCTTCCTTGGTGGAACCGTCGTCCAGGAAGCTGTCGATGTGCGGGATCACGTTGAAGGCGATCTGCTTGGTGAACTTCTTCGCTTCTGCCGGATCGCCGACGAAGATGTTCCGGCTCTGCTCGAACAGCTCGTCCATGCCCGCCTTGCCCGCGCCGGAGACCGATTGATAGGTCGCCACCACCACGCGCTTGATCGTCGCCGCGTCGTGCAGCGGCTTGAGCGCCACAACCATCTGCGCGGTCGAGCAGTTCGGGTTGGCGATGATGTTCTTCTTGCTTATAGCCATCGATCGCCTCCGGGTTCACCTCAGGCACGATCAGCGGCACGTCCGGGTCCATGCGGTAGAGCGACGAATTGTCGATCACCGTGCAGCCGGCGGCGGCGAATTTGGGGGCGTAAATTTTGGTCGCTTCACTCCCGATCGCGAACAGAGGCGATATCCCAGCCGGTCGGATCGAAATGCTCGATGTTCTTCACGGTGAGCTTCTTGCCGGTCTCGCCGTATTCGACCTGGTCGCCCGTCGAGCGCGCGCTTGCGAGGACCAATGCGATCTCGTCCGCCGGGAATTCGCGCTCGGCGAGGATGTTCACCATCTCGCGCCCGACGTTGCCCGTCGCGCCCGCGACCACCACCCGATAACCCATGACTCACTCCTTGCTGCGACGCGGCATTACAGTCATTGCGCCGACCGCATCAACCTTATTCTAATCGTGCGTTCGCGCCTGCCATGTCGCATGCGCGATGCCATGAACGGTCGCCAGATGATCAACGATCGCATCCAGCTCCGCTGAGGGAACATTGGTGCTGACCAGCGTCGCGACAATATCGACGCGCCCCTCGCCGCGCTCCTCCACATCCAGTTCCGCGACCGGCAAGGACTGCGCCTCCAGATGCTCGACCAGCACGTCGCCCAGCGGGCCGCCCTGCGTGGCCGAGCCCGTGATCGTCACCGAATAGGTCGCCTCCAGGCTGCGGCCCTCCAGCGGGATACGGTTGATCGCGTCGACGATCGGCCGCAGCAGCGTGTTGGCCACGATCACCAGCACCGCGAGCAGCGTTGCCTCCGCCAGCATGTCGCTGCCCGCGATCGCACCAACCGCCGCCGAGCACCACAGGGTCGCCGCGGTATTCAACCCGCGAACGTTCATCCCCTCTTTCATGATGACGCCGGCACCGAGGAAACCGATGCCAGACACCACATAAGCGATGATACGGATCGATTCGACGTCGCCGCCCAACCTCTGCCCGAGATCGGTGAACGCCGCAGCGCCGATCGCCACCAGCGCGTTGGTGCGCAGGCCGGCGGTACGCTGGCGATATTGCCGCTCCGCCCCGATCAGCGTGCCGAGCACGAACGCAGCCAAATAGCTGACCAGCGTGTCGAGAAACGGCCACAGGTGAAAGGTGGTCAGAAACCGCATCGCCCGCCTCTTATTGCGCCGGCTTGTTCTTGACGGTGCGATCGAGGAAATCGAGCATCGTCGTCCACGGATGCACGTCGCGCACCGCACCATGCGTCTTGCCGGGATAGAGCATCATCTCGAACTTCATGTCCGCGGCTTGCAGCGTCGCGGCAAAGGCGGTGGTGTTGTCGAGGAACACATTGTCGTCCGCCATACCGTGCATGATGAGCAGCGGATCGCGGATCTTGGTGGCATCCGGCAACGCGCTAGACGCGGCATAAGCCGCCGCGTCCTTCGTGGCGGTCGCCCATGTAGCGCTCGGTATAATGGGTGTCGTATAGCGACCAGTCGGTGACCGGCGCGCACCTGACACAGCAGCCGCGTCAAACGCCGGGGTTCTTTTGCAGCATCTTCAGCGACATATAGCCACCATAAGACCAGCCATAAGTGGCGATCTTCCCCCCGTCCACAAAGGGCAGCGACTTCAGATAGCGCGCGCCGGCGAGCTGATCGTCGACCTCCACCGCTGCCCATTGCATGCCAGATCGCATCTTCGAACTTCTTGCCGCGATTGGGCGAGCCGCGATTATCGAGCTGGAAGACGATCCACCCCTGCTGTGCGAGATATTGCATCAGCGGCGCGGTTCCACGCGCGCGACACCGGTCTGGCTGCTCGGGCCGCCATAATGCTGGAAGAACACCGGATATTTCCGCCCCGGTTCGAGCGGCGGGGTGATCATCTTCCAATGCAGAATAGTGCCGTCGGGTCGCCTTGAGCGTACCGAATTCAGTCGGGCGCTGCGCCGCCAGATAGGGCGCATAGGGATGCCCCGCCGCGACCGCATTCTCGTTGATCCACGACAGCCGCTTGCCTGTCGCATCGGCGAGATAGGTCTGCGGCGGCTGATCGGCGTTGGAGCGCGTGATGATGAAACGTGAGCCGGTCGCATCCGCGCTGGCCGAATTCCACCAGCCCGTTTCCGTCAACCGCACGATATCATGGGTTTTGCTGTCGAGCGCATAAAGATGCTGCTCAAGCACGCCATCGCGATTGCCGGTGAAGAAAATCCGCCCGGAGGCATCATCCACCCCGATCAGCGAGTTCACCACCCAATCGCCCCTGGTAAGCTGGGTCCATTTGCCCGCCTTCCAACGATATAGATGTGCGAATCCGCTCCGCTCCGAACGCCAGATCAGGCTGCCATCGGGCATCGCGCGATAGGCGTTGGTCAGATTGATCCAGCTTTTTTCGCCCGTTTTCTCGGTAAATATCACCGTTGCCTTGCCGGTGACGGGATCGACGCGCAGCATATCCAGCGTACGTTGATCGCGGCTTTCGCGCTGGACGAGCAACGCCGATCCATCCGGCACCCAGTTGACGCGGGCGAGGTAGATATCCGGATCGTTGCCGAGATCGACCTTCACCTGGCCCGAGCCGTCGGCACGCATCACCCACAATTCCACCAGGACATTGGGGGTGCCGGCGGCGGGATAGCGCTGTTGATAAACGCTCGTGCCCGACGCGCCGATCGCCGCGCGGGTGAAGATCTTGACCGGTGCCTCGTCGAACCGCTCGACCGCGATGCGGCTATCATCCGGTGACCACCAATAGCCGGTGCGGCGGTCCATTTCCTCCTGCGCGACGAACTCCGCCTCGCCGAAATGAACGGTGCCGCCGCCTCCACTGGTCAGCGCCCGCGCTGCGCCGCCAGCAAGCGGCTGCACCCACAAATTCTGATCACGCACGAAGCTCAGGAACCCACCGCGCGGCGAAATCACCGGATTGAGCGCGCCTTTCGTCCCTTCGATCCGACGCGCGTTGCCGTCGAGCCCGGCGAGGAATAGTTCGCCATCAATCGGCACCAGCAGCGAGCGGCCATCCGGCGCCCAGTCATAATCGAGGATTCCGGTCTTGCCGGTCTTGGAGCGATCGCGTTCGCGCTGCATCTTCTCCGCTTCGGACAAGGCAGCGCCGCTGCCGATCTTGCGCGAATCCAGCAGCATCCGCTCCGCGCCGGTGCGGGCGTCGATCGCCCACAGATCATAACGACTGCGCTCGTCGGCGCGATTGCGCACCAGCGTGAGCAGACTGCCATCGGGGGAAAGACGAAGCGCCTGCGGCTGCGGTCCCGAAAGATCGGGGCTGGCGAAGATGCGCTCGAGCGTCAGCGCGCTGGTTGCGGGAGCGCGCTCAGCCACGGCGGGGATCGCAACCATGGCGGTGGAACAGGCAAGGGTAATCGCTGGCAACCATGCGCGCATTTCTTTCTCCGTCGAACCGCAACGGGAAAGCCCGTCGCGCCGGAAAAAACAAGCTGCCATCGCGAGAAGCAGCAAATCTCGATGAGCGTGCTATGCGGCGGGAATGCGTAACACCATCATTATAGCGACCCTTTTGCTCGCCTGTTCGGCCTGCTCAAGCCAGGAAGAGGCGGCGGCCGAACAACGGCAAAAGGCCATGATAATCACCGTTCGCAAGGGCATAGGAAGCCTTCGAGGCGAGATTGGCGGCAGGACGTCGCAGTTCGTATCGATAAATCTGGTCGGGAAGAATATTGTCTGCGGCACGGTGGATGGCAACGATGGCGATGGGATCCGGCGGTTCAGCGTTGCCGATGGCGTAGTGCTGATCGAACAACCTGGCGACGCCGCTGGCGTGCGCGCGATTCAGCAGGTTTGCTCGCGCGGCCGGTCACGGCCGGTCATCAGCAGGAATGCCACATTCACCGACATCAGCGTCGAGGATAAGCCACCTTACGATTGACGGATTTTGGCAAAGCGGATTGCCGATCACCATCGTTTTAGTCCGCCAGAACGAGAAAGGGGCGCGGACAGCTTCCCGTCCGCGCCCCTGACGCTTTAGCACTGAGTGGCGATCACTCGGCCGCAGCGGCCGGACGATTGTCGCGGCGCTCGGCGATACGAGCCGCCTTGCCGGTACGACCACGCAGGTAATACAGCTTGGCACGACGGACCGCGCCCTTGCGCACCACCTCGATCGAATCGATGTTCGGCGAATACAGCGGGAACACGCGCTCCACGCCCTCACCGAACGAAAGCTTACGAACGGTGAAGCTGGAACCCATGCCCTTGTTCGAACGCGCGATGCACACGCCTTCGTAGTTCTGGACGCGGGTGCGCTCGCCTTCGATCACCTTCACGCCAACCTTCAGCGTATCGCCGGGGCGGAATTCAGGGATCGCGCGCTTCGCGGTCAGCTTCTCGATCTGCTCGGCTTCGAGCTGCTGGATCAGGTTCATATCGTGACTTCCTCAGTCCTCGCCGCGCGCCAGAGGGCGGTTGACCCGAACGCCGGTATGACGTTCCCAAAGGTCCGGCCGCCTTAGCCGTGTATCATCTTCTGCCCGTTGTTTCCGCCAGGCAGCGATCTTCGCATGATCCCCCGATCGCAGCACTTCGGGGATCGTGCGCCCTTCCCATTCATAAGGTCGGGTATAATGCGGATATTCAAGAAGGCCGCTTTCGAAGCTTTCCTCGTCTCCACTTGAAGGGGCGCCCATTACGCCCGGAAGCAGCCGAACGCAAGCATCGAGCAGGACCAGCGCGCCCATCTCTCCGCCCGACAGCACATAGTCGCCGATCGAGACTTCCTCGATCTCGCGCGCTTGGAACAAGCGCTCATCGAAGCCCTCGAACCGGCCGCACAGAATGACCGCCCCCGGCCCGGCAGCGAGCGCACGCACCCGATCCTGCGTCAGCGGTTTCCCGCGCGGGGTCATCGCCAGCACCGGTCGATCGTCCATGGCCTGATCGACCGCACGCGCCACTACGTCCGCGCGCAGCACCATGCCCGCGCCACCGCCCGCCGGCGTATCGTCGACCGAGCGGTGCTTGTCGGTCGCGAAATCGCGAATGTTGAGCGCGTCGAGCGACCAGCGGCCCTCCGCCAGCGCCCGCCCGGCGAGCGACAGACCGAGCGGCCCGGGGAACATCTCCGGGTAAAGCGTCAGGATGGTGGCAGCAAAGGTCATCGGCGACTCGCCGTCAGACCACCACGAAGGCAGGCTCGACCACCAGCCGTTCGGCATCCCATGACGGCACGGCATCAGGGCGCATCGGCACCATGAATGTCTTACCGTTGTCGCGTTCGATCTCGATCACGTCGCCGGCACCGAAATTCTCGATCATCACCACGCGCCCGAGCGGTTCGCCATCAGCGGAAAACGCCGCGAGACCGATCAGGTCACAATGATAATATTCGCCCTCGCCCAATGGCGGCAACGCCGAACGCGGCACGGAAAGCTCCGTCCCACGCAAGGTTTCTGCGCGATTGCGATCGGAGATCTCGGCGAAACGCGCGATCGCGCCGTTCGACCCGTGGCGCAGCGACTTCAACGTCAGAGTGCCACCGTTGAAGCTGCGGTGCGCGCCGATATCCTCAGCGAACACCTTGAGGCGCACCTCTCCCGTCACACCGTGCGCGCCGATAATCACGGCAAGCACGACACCCGGGCCGGTAGCTTTCTGGCTCTCGCTCATCGTCGGCGATCACAGGGATCGCGTGCGCTGTGGCACGCGATCCCCATGGATCTCACTGCTCGGAAGTCGCCTCGGCGACCTGCTCGGCCTCCGCCGTCGGCTCTTCGGTGGCAGCCTCGACCTCAGCCGCGACAACCGCTTCAGCTTCCGCTTCCTGCGCTGCCTTCAGCTTCTCGGCACGCTCCTCGGCGCGCTCCTTGGCCTTCTCGCCCGGCTCGGCCTTGTTCGGGTTGTTGCGCGCCGCGCGCTCACGCACGCCGGCTGCATCGAGGAAACGCGCGACGCGGTCGGTCGGCTGCGCGCCGACGCCCAGCCAATGCTTCGCACGCTCAACGTCAAGCACAACGCGCTTCTCGTCGTCCTTCTTGAGGAGCGGGTTGTAGTTGCCGATCTTCTCGATGAACTTGCCGTCACGCGGGCTGCGCGCGTCAGCCACGATGATGCGGTAATACGGGCGCTTCTTGGAACCGCCGCGCGAAAGGCGAATGCTGAGTGCCATTGCTAGTACTTTTCCTTCAAACGTCATCCGGCCAAGCGCCGGGACTTTCTGGTTGTCATTCAATTCCTCGCCAGGATGGCGGGGGATCACTTCTTTCCGAACTTGCCGAACCCCGGCGGTCACCCGCCAGCGCCGCCCGGCAGGCCCGGCAGACTGCCCCCGGCCTTGCCCAGCATGTCGCCAAGGTCCGGGCCAGCCGAGCGCATTGCCCAGCCCGCCCAGGCCGCCCTTGCCGAGCATCGCCATCATCCCCTTGAGGCCGCCCATCTTCTTGATGCGCTTCATCGCGGTGGACATTTCCTGTGCATCTTCAGCAGCTTGTTGACGTCCTGGACGGTCGTGCCGCTGCCCTTGGCGATGCGGATCTTGCGCTTGGCGTTGATCAGCTCGGGCTTCGCGCGCTCCTTGGGCGTCATCGAACCGATCATCGCGTCCATGCGCAGCAGCATCGTCGGTCGTCCATGCGCCGAGGCCTGCATCGCCGCCTTGCGCCTTCTTCATGCCAGGCATCATGCCCGCCAGCGCGCCGAGCCCGCCCATGCTCTGCATCTGCCGCGAGCTGCCTGCGCAGGTCGTTCATGTCGAACTTGCCCCTTGGCGTGCCATGCGCTTGGCGATGCGCTTCGGCGTCCTCCTGACCTGGACCGCCTCCGCCGCGCTGCTCGACCAGCGACACCACGTCGCCCATGCCGAGGATGCGGCCGGCGACGCGGCTGGGGTGGAAGACCTCGAGGGCCTCCATCTTCTCGCCGGTGCCCGCGAACTTGATCGGCTTGCCGGTGACCGCGCGCATCGACAGCGCCGCACCACCGCGCGCATCGCCGTCCATGCGGGTGAGCACGACGCCGGTGAGATCGACCTGGCCCGCGAACGACTGCGCGACGTTGACCGCGTCCTGGCCGGTCAGCGAATCGACGACGAGCAGCGTCTCGCGCGGGGTCGAGATCTGGGCGACCGCCTTCATCTCGTCCATGAGCTGCTGGTCGACGTGGAGACGGCCCGCGGTGTCGAGCAGCAGCACGTCCACCGCCTGCAGGCGGGCGGCCTGCATGGCGCGGGTGGCGATCTCGGTCGGCTGCTGGCCGGCGATGATCGGCAGGGTCGCGACCGACACCTGCTCGCCCAGCACCTTGAGCTGCTCCTGCGCCGCCGGACGGTTGACGTCCAGCGAGGCCATCATGACCTTCTTGCCCTGCTTCTCCTTGAGAAGCTTGGCGATCTTGGCGGTGCTGGTGGTCTTGCCCGAGCCCTGCAGGCCGACCATCATGATGACGATCGGCGGCACCGCCTCAAGGTCGAGACCGGGGGTATCCTCGCCGCCCAGCGTCTCGATCAGCGCATCGTTGACGATCTTGACGACCTGCTGGCCCGGCGTGACCGAACGCAGCACCGTCTCGCCGATCGCCTTCTCGGTGACCTGGTCGATGAAGCGGCGCACCACGGGGAGCGCGACATCTGCCTCGAGCAGCGCGATGCGCACTTCGCGCATGGCATCGAGGACGTCCTGCTCCTTGAGCGCACCACGCCCGCGCAGCTTGTCGAAGACGCCGCCAAGGCGATCGGACAGACTGTCGAACATGGACATTCACTCCAATTCATTCTGCCCACCAACGACAACAGCCGCAGTGGAGTGCCGACCCCAAACGAAAAAGCGCCGGCGGGCGAAAACTCGCCGGCCAGCGTGTGCCACATGGGCACTTTTCTTTAGCGTTCAACGTCGGAACGTGGCGCGTCCACTAAAGGAAAGCATGCGCGGAGGCAAGTCGCCCGAGCTTAACCGCTTCTACACCCTGGCCTGCCACATACCAGCAGTGCCGTACGGGAGGGAAAAGATCATCGATGGAAATGCTCGTCGTTATAGCGCTGTCGAGCGTTTTCGTGTTCACCGTCATGTTCTTGCTCTGGGGCCACGCGCGCCATCGCGCGGCGACACCGGCCGCCCGCCTTCAGCGGGCGATCCCGCGCGATGCCGCCAGCGGGTTAGCCAATCGCCAGGGCTTTCTTGAAGGTGGGGAGCAATTGCTCTCCCGCGCTGGCCAGCGCGCCGCCGCGATAATCCTGATCGACGTTGGGCCCCAAGCTCCCGTCGGAAAAATGGGGGAGCTTGCCCCATCGATCGCCGCGACGCTGCCGGGCGAGATGCTCGTCGGCATGGTCCAGCCGACGCAATTCGCGTGTATCGTAATGGTCGACCCCTATGCGCCCGAGGCGGCAGATCAGGTTGCGGGGCGGCTGGCATTGCTGCTCGCCCAGCACGACGATAGCGCTGCACGAACCGCGACGATCGGACTGGCGCGATCGGATCGCGACGGCGGGTCGATCGACCGGCTGCTGGAAGCCGCGGGCACGGCCGCCGGCGTCGCACGATCGGATGGCATCCGCTCGCTGTGGTTCACCGAGGAAATGGCCGTGCGGCAACGCGCGCGGAATACGATCGCCCACAGCCTCCCCGAAGCGATCGAAAGCGGCGCGATCGCACCATATTTCGAGCCGGTGATCGATCTTCATACCGGCGAACTGCTCGGATTCGAAGTGCTCGCGCGGTGGGAGCATCCTGTCCACGGCATTATCACCCCTGCGCATTTTCTTGATATCGCTCAGGAAAGCAGCGCGATATCGGATCTCACCCTGTCGGTCATGCGTCAGGCGCTGCTCGCCGCGCGCGACTGGGACGGTCGTCTGGTTTTGGCGGTGAACTTCGCGGTGTCGCAGTTGCGCGACCCGTGGCTGGCACAAAAGGTAATCCGGCTGCTGACCGAATTGGGCTATCCGCCCGCCCGTCTGGAAATCGAACTGACCGAGGGGGCCTTGATGGACCCACACGGCATTGCTCATTCGATCATCGAAAGCCTGAAGGCGCAGGGCGTTCGCGTCGCGCTCGACGATTTCGGCACCGGCGTGTCGAGCCTCACCCATTTGCGCGCCCTGCCGTTCGATCGGATCAAAATCGATCACTCGATCGTCACCAAGGTGATGGAAGACCCCGCGCGCGCCTCGATCGCGGCAGCGATTTTGCGCCTGGGCGAAAGCCTCAACCTGCCGATCATCGCGGAAGGCATCGAAACGGCCCAGATCGCTGACAGAATGCGCGCCATGGGGTGTGCTGTCGGTCAGGGTTATCTGTTCGGTCAGCCGATGAGCCTTATGCAGACGCGTCGGATGCTGGCGGAACGGCGCATGATCCCTGCCGTCGTCACCACCCGGCGCCTGGCTGGCTGAGATATTCTTCTTCCTCGGCGGTGGAGCGTCGCCCCAACGCGACATTGCGGCTGGGATAACGGCCAAACCGCGCGATCACCGCCGCGTGATCGCGGGCAAAGCGCAACTGCTCCGCCAGCCCGAGCGCGGTGTATTTTTCCACGCTCAACGCGTGCATCGCGTCGCTCTCGGCATGCATCAGCGGAATATAGAGGAATGCACGTTCGTCGGGGCTGTGGTGTTCGTCCCATCCGCGCTCGATCGCCGATAGGGTTAGCGACAGCGCCAGTTGGTCGGCTGCAAAGGCTTGCGCCGAGCCGCGATGGATATTGCGCGAAAATTGATCGAGCAGGATGACCGCAGCAAGCAGCGTATCGCGCCCGTCGCCCCATCCACTTGCCCCCGACGCAAGCACAACGTCCAGCAGTGCACCGAAACGGTCTTTGATCTCCTGATCGAGCGCGGCGTCTTTTGCGAAACGCATTTCCGGAGCCAGCCCGAACCAGAACTCAAGCACCTCGCTGGCCTTTTCGTGGACTTCGTCGTCGCGCATCCCTAGATCGCCCTCATGACCGCCCTGCCCCGACCCGATGTCGTGACCTTGGGGTGTCGCCTGAACCTTGCCGAAAGCGAAACGATCCGTGGGCTGATCGGCGCGCGCGACATGGTTGTGGTCAACACCTGCGGTGTCACCAACGAGGCCGTCAAGCAAAGTCGCGCCGCGATCCGGCGCGCCCATCGCGCTCGCCCGGAGGCGGAGATCGTCGCGACTGGCTGCGCAGCGCAGATGGATTCGGCCAGCTTCGCCGAGCTGCCAGGCGTGACGCGAGTGATCGGCAATTCGACCAAACTGTTGCCCGCTACATGGGGCGCTTTCCCGAATCGCCAGCCAGCGCGCCTTCATGCGCGTGCGTTCGTCGGCGTGCAGAACGGTTGCGATCACGCCTGCACCTTCTGCGCCATCCCCGCAGGACGTGGGCCGAGCCGCAGCGATCCCGCCGGCTCGGTTGTCACGCGCATCGCCGCGCTGGTGGAAGCCGGCACACAAGAGGTGGTGCTGACGGGGGTCGATCTCACCAGTTATGCCGATGGTGTGGTAACATTGGGCGGCTTGGTGGAACGTATTCTGCTCGACGTGCCCGCGCTGCCCCGGTTGCGGCTTTCGTCGCTCGACACGATCGAGGTCGACGAGCGGCTGTTCGATCTGATCACCACCGAGCCGCGTGTCATGCCGCATCTGCATCTGTCGCTTCAGGCCGGGGATAACCTGATCCTCAAGCGGATGAAGCGGCGCCATCTGCGCGCCGATGCGATCGGAATGATCGAGCGACTGAAGGCGAAGCGCGATATCGCGATCGGCGCCGATCTCATCGCCGGTTTCCCGACCGAGGATGAGGCGATGTTCGCCAATACGCTGGCGCTGATCGACGATTGTGCGATCGTCCACGCGCATGTGTTCCCCTATTCCCCGCGCGCGAATACCCCAGCCGCACGTATGCCGCAGGTCACGGCGGAACTCGTACGAGAGCGAGCGGGCCGGCTGCGCGATGCGGCCGCGCGACAAAAACGCGCGTGGCTCGCCGGCATGATCGGCTCTCAACAAGTGATCGTGCTGGAAAAACCCGGCGATCGCGGCCACACGCCCGGTTTCGCCGAGCTTCGCGTGGCGGATCCGCTCGCATCGCCCGCGATCGGGCAAACCCTATCCCTGCGCGTCACCGGCGCGACCGACGACCATCTCATCGGAACAACGATATGAGCTCCAATCCATCCTGGCATGAAAAGCTGCTCGGCGGATTTCGCCGTACTTCGGATCGGCTGATCGGCAATCTGACCGGCCTCGGCACGGCGCCGCTCGACGACGCGACGCTCGACGAGGTCGAGGAGGCATTGATCGCTTCCGATCTCGGGCCGGAAACGGCGGGCAAGATCCGGGCCCGACTGGCCGAAGGCAGCTTCGAACGCAATATGGAGGATCTCGGCATCCGCCTCGTCGTCGCCGAAGAGGTTGAGAAGGTGCTGGCGCAGGTCGCCAAGCCGATGGAGGTGGACGCCTTTCCCCGGCCCCAGGTGATCCTCGTCATCGGGGTCAATGGATCGGGCAAGACGACCACCATCGCCAAGTTGGCGCATCTGTTCCTCGAACAGGATTATGGCGTGATGCTGGCCGCCGGCGACACGTTCCGCGCCGCCGCCATCGGGCAGCTCGCCACTTGGGCGGAGCGCGTCGGCGTGCCGATCGTGACCGGGCCGGAGGGTGGCGACGCCGCCGGGGTGGTGTGGGACGCGGTGAAGCAGGCGACGGCGACCGGCATCGACGTGCTGATCGTAGACACCGCCGGGCGGCTCCAGAACAAGCGCGAGTTGATGGACGAGCTGGCGAAAATCCGCCGCGTGCTTGGCCGGCTCAACCCACAGGCGCCGCATGACGTGGTGCTGGTGCTCGATGCCACCACCGGGCAGAATGCGCTGTCGCAAATCGAGGTGTTCAAGGAGGTTGCCGGCGTCACCGGACTGGTAATGACCAAGCTGGACGGCACCGCGCGCGGCGGCGTGCTGGTCGCGGCGGCGGAGCGATACCGGCTGCCGATCCACGCGATCGGCGTCGGCGAAGGCATGACCGACCTGCGCCCCTTCGACGCCAATGAGGTCAGCCGGATCATCGCCGGGGTGGATGACAAGCGGAAATAGCCGGTTCATCGGGCGCCGATCCCGATGCGCCCCATTCCTTGGGCAACCGGAACATATTAATGCGCTTGGGAAAGCGCCGCGCGAACGGAGTTGATGTGACGACGAAATCCCCCACGGCCGGTTTCCGCCTCGCGCTCGATTATGGCCCGCTGCTCGTTTTCTTCGCGGTCAATTTCCTGACGCCGGGCGTGGCGATCATGCGGATCATCGCCGCAACCGCCGCCTTCATGGTCGCGATGGTTGTCGCGCTCGCCTTGTCTTGGATCAAGACGCGGCGACTATCGCCGATGCTGCTGATCTCCGCCGCGCTGGTGTTGGTGTTCGGCGGCCTGACGATCTATTTCCATGACGAGCGCTTCATCAAGATGAAGCCGACCTTCGTTTACGCCATTTTCGCCGCTGTGCTGGGCTTTGGGCTCGCGACGGGGCGCCCGCTGCTTCAGAGCCTGCTCGAAACCGCTTATCCGGGCTTGAGCCAGGACGGCTGGCGCAACCTGACGCGCAACTGGACGATCTTCTTCATATTCATGGCCGTGCTGAACGAGGTCGTGTGGCGCCATAGCTCGACAGATTTCTGGGTCGGTTTCAAGCTGTGGGGAGCGATCCCGCTCACGCTGCTGTTCGCGTTCGCCAACGTGCCGATGCTCCTGAAGCATGGGCTCCAGATGGAAAACGCGCCAGACACCATCCCGCCTGAAGGCTGAACCCGCCATAAAAAATGGGGCGGCACCACCAGGCGCCGCCCCATCATTCGATCGTACCGATCCGAAATCAGGCAACCGCTGCGTCGTAGCGGCGGCCGGCCTCGTCCCAGTTCACCACATCCCACCACGCCTTCAGATAGCCGGGGCGGTCGTTCATGTAGGTGAGGTAATAAGCGTGTTCCCACACGTCGTTGCCAAGGACGGGGGTGCCCGGCTCCTTGGCGTCGTCCATCAGGGGATTGTCCTGATTGGGGGTGGAGGTGACTTTCAGCGCGCCCGACGAATCGGCGATCACCCAGGCCCAGCCCGAACCGAACTGGCCGGCGCCCTTGCCGTTGAAATCTTCCTTCAGCTTGTCGAGGCCGCCGTAAGCGTCGATCGCGGCCTTAAGCTTGCCAGACGGCTGGGTCGAACCCTTCGGCGCCATGATCTTCCAGAAGAAATCGTGGTTCCAGAAACCGCCACCATTGTTGCGGACGAGCGGCGGAAGCTGGGACATCATGCCCAAGATTTCCTCGATCGACTTGCCCGCGAGCTTGGGGTCGGCGGCGACGCCCTCGTTCAGCTTGGCGGTATAAGCGGCGTGATGCTTGTCGTGGTGGAAGGTCATCGTCTCCTTGGAGATGACCGGCTCCAGCGCGTCATAGGCATAAGGCAGCGGCGGCAATTCGAAAGCCATTGAATCCTCCTTGGTCTCGCGTTTGCAAACGCGACGCGGCCCAAATGGCTCCGCCGCTCTCGTTACGCAACCGCTCCGACCATATCGTGACGACGAAGCGCGTGACGAAGCTGATCGTAACTCAGGCCCAGCGCATCGGCGGTCGCGCGCTGGTTGAAGCGATTCTCGGCCAGCGCGCGCGTCAGCAACTCTTTCTCGAACCGTGCGACCCGGCTTTTGAAGTCGGACGGCCCGATCTCACACGCGGCGATTTCATCCCCGTCCTTGGAGGGCACCTCACGATCGACAGGCGGCACTGACGCCGTAACGGGCATCGCCGCGTGACCCACGCCGGGCGATGCCGGGCTGTATGGCGAAAGGAACGGATCGAACTCGATCACGTCGACCGGATCAGTCAAATCCCAGCGATAAACCGCGCGTTCCACAACATTGCGCAACTCGCGCACATTCCCCGGCCAACGATATTCCAGCATCGCATCGAGCGCGGCCGGCCCGAAGCCGGTCCAGGATTCCCATCCCAGCTCGGCCGCCATGCGCCGTCCGAAAAAATCGGCGAGCACCGCGATATCGCTGCGGCGCGCACGGAGCGGCGGCAGCGTCACCACCTCGAAAGACAGCCGATCTAGCAGGTCGGCGCGAAATTCGTTGCGCTCCACCTTGCCCGGCAGATGCTCGTTCGTCGCAGCGACGATGCGCACGTCGACCTGGACGGGACGCGACGAGCCGATCCGCGTCACCTCGCCATATTCCACCGCGCGTAGCAGACGCTCCTGCGCGCCCATCGACAACGTGCCGAGTTCGTCAAGAAACAACGTGCCGCCGTGCGCTTCCTCGAATCGCCCCACCCGCGCCTTGGTCGCGCCCGTGAAGGCGCCGGCCTCGTGTCCGAACAATTCGGCCTCGATCAAGGTTTCCGGCATCGCGGCACAGTTCATGATGACCAGCGGCTGATCCCAGCGCGGGCTGAGGCGATGCAGTCGCTCGGCAACCAACTCCTTCCCCGTGCCGCGCTCCCCGATCACCAGCACCGGCCGATCGAGCGCAGCCGCGCGGCTGGCGCGCTCCAGCGCGTCGAGGAATGCCCCCGATTGTCCGATGACCTGTGTTGCCCGCTCCATTCCCAATATTTGGCGCAATTTCCCAACGCTTGGCAAGGGTGCGGATCGCACATTTTCTCACCTCAGCAAAAAAAGCGTGGAAATCAGCCAAAAACGAATTTGGCACGCAATCTGCACAGCATTGGGTAACCGCCATTGAGCGGAACGACAGTCAAAATCTTGGAGGAATATATGACCAGCTTCGACACCATCGGCCGCACCTTCGCCGCCATCGCCCTCACCCTCGTCGCCAGCGCCTCGATGCTGATCATGGCAGTCGGGCCGGCCAATCAGGGGAATGCCGCTCAGGCGAGCGCGATCACTCGTTCGATCGCGTAAATCGCTACCGCCGGGGCGCGCGCCGCCCCTCGCCCCACCCCGGCGGAATGTTTATATCAGCAGGGGCAATCTTGGAGTTTCGTGAATGGGCATCTTTTCCCGCACCCGCGACATCGTCGCCGCGAACATGGCCGAGCTGCTCGACAAGGCGGAAGATCCCGCGAAGATGATCCGCATGATCATCCTCGAAATGGAGGAAACGCTGGTTGAGGTCCGGGCTTCCGCGGCGCGGACGATCGCCGACAGCAAGGAAATGCGCCGCCACATCGCGAAGCTGGAGGCGCTGGAAGCGAACTGGACGGAGAAGGCGGAACTCGCCCTCTCCAAGGATCGCGAGGATCTGGCCAAGGCCGCTCTGGTCGAACGCCAGCGCGCCACCGGGATGGTGGAACAGCTTCGCGCCGAGATTAAGGTGCTCGACGACGCGCTGCGCTCATCGGAGGAAGATATCGCCAAGCTCCAGAGCAAACTGCGCGAGGCCCGCACCAAGCAGAACAATATCTCGACCCGGCTGGAAAGCGCCAACAACCGCACCCGCCTGCGCGAGATGTGGAACGGCCCGCGCACGCACGAAGCGTTCAGCCGCTTCGATATGCTGGAGCGCCGCGTGGACGAGGCCGAGGGCCGCGCCGACGCGATGGGACTGGGCGCGCACCCCAAGACGCTCGACGAGGAAATCGCCGAGCTGAAATCCGCCGACAAGATCGACGCCGAACTGGCCGCGCTGAAGGCCCGGCTGAGCAAGGGGAATTGAGATGGAGGACGTAGTCGTCCCGGTGTTCGTCTGCGGCATCCTGTTCATCGGATTGCCCTGGATCATCATGCATTATGTCACGAAGTGGAAGCAGGCGCCCGGCGGAATGACCACCGAGGATGAGCAGCTGCTCGATGAGCTTCATTCGCTCGCCCGCCGGCTTGAAGACCGCGTGACCACCGTCGAACGGCTCGTCGCCGCAGACAATCCCGATTTCCGCCCCGGTCTCTCCGATTATTCCCGCGACCGCGACTATCGGCTCGAAGACCAGCATCAGAGGAGGAACTGATGGCCGAGGACAGCCCCACAAGGTTCTATCTCGATAAGCAGAACGCCAAGTGGAAGGGCGTGTGCGCCGGGATCGCCGATTATACCGGGATCGATCCGCTCTGGGTCCGGCTGGGCACCGCGGCGATGGTCTTCATCGCGCAGCAATGGTGGATCATCATCGCCTATCTGGTGGTGGCCTGGGTTACGCCAAAGAAACCGATCGGCCTCTACAACAGCCGCGACGAGGAGAAATTCTGGCAGGGAGTGCGCTCCAATCCGAAACGCACCACCGCAGAGGTACGCTCCAAGTTCCGTGAACTGGATCGCCGGCTGGCCGACATCGAACTTCACTATACGAGCCGCAACACGCAGCTCGCCAACGAGATCGACAGCCTGCGCTGAGAACAGGCGCCGCGCACGGAGAGAAACGCCATGCACGATTTAGCTTTTCTGGTGCCGATCGCGATCGTGGGGATCGTATTCGGCAGCCGCGCCTTCCGCACTTGGGTGCAGGCGAAGCACGGCTATCCGCTGGATGACTATCGTCGAAATCGGGGCCGCAACCGCAATGCCTCCGCCCTCGACGATCAGCGGCAGATCATGCTGCTATCGAATGAAAACGAGAAACTAACCGGGCAGGTCAGCCGCCTCGAAGAGCGCCTTGCGGTATTGGAACGGATCGCGACCGATCCCGCCACCCGCACCGCCGCCGAGATCGAAGCGCTGCGCGACCGCTGAGGGGGAAAAGGGAATATGTCACAAGATACTGTTCAGGATCTGTTTCCGTTGATCGCGATCATCGGCATTGCTGGCGTGGTCGGCTGGGTTTTCACAACCTGGCTCCGGATCAAGAACGGCTACCCGCTCGAAAATAGCTGGGGGAAAGCGCTCTATCCGAAGCGTGATGACGAAACGGTCGAACGGGTCAAACTGCTGACGCAGGAAAACGGCCAGCTTCGCGCGGAGCTGAGCGCGATCAAGGACCGGCTCGCGAATGTCGAACGGATCGTGACCGACAGCGGCAACATGCTGAGCCACGAGATCGAACGTCTGCGCGACCGCGCGAACTGAGGAGCCGGTAGCATGAACGAATGGTTCATCCTCGCTTTCTTCATGATCGTGGTGGGCATCCCGGTGATCTTCGGTGTCGGCGGGCAGGCGTTCAAACGCTGGCTGCGACACAAGGAGACGATGGCGACCACGATCAATGCGCAGGCGGCCGAGAAAGCGGCGCAATATGCGGCGCATGACGAGCGACTGGAACAACGCGTTCGCGTGCTGGAACGGATCGTCACCGACAAGGGCATCGCCGTCGCTGACGAGATCGAACGGTTGCGTGACGATCATCAACTGAACTGACGCCGCGAAAAACGGCGCGAATAGAAACGATTAGGCAAGGGAGCCTGGACGATGGGTCCGTTTTCGATGGTGGTAGCGATCGTGCTGATCGCAACACTGGGTAAGATTTTCTCCGAACGCTATAAGGCGCTCGGCCGCGAACAGGATGGGCAGATGTTGCCCCCGGCCGATCTGACCGCCGCGCGTGACGAGATCCGCCAGCTCAAGGACCGCGTTGCCGTTCTTGAGCGTGTCATCACCGACAATCACGGCAGCAACGATCTGAGCCGTCAGATCGATGAGCTCCGCGACCGTTGAAGGAGGAGTCGAGCAATGACCGACCCGAGCTTCTATCTTACCATGGCCTCCGCCGGACTGGCCGGGCTGGCGATATTGACCGGTGCCGCCCATTCGGGCTGGCGCGGCTGGCTGCAACTCAAGCAGCAACAGCTGGTGATCGATAGCGAGATGCGGTCGCCCGGCACGCCCAGCGCGACCGCGCGGATCGAGATCGCCGATCTCAAGGAACGAATCCGCAAGCTCGAAGCGATCGCGGCCGGCGTCGATCTGTAAACGGCTGCCCCGCCGCCGCTTCCGCCATGCGGTTGCGGCGGCGGGCGCGAAGTTCTAGTCGGACCGTCGATGGCCGACCACACCGATCTCGCCGAGCTTCACGCCGAATATGAATTCCTCGATGCCGATGATCGCTATCGGCTACTGATCGATCTGGGCCGCGCTTTGGAGCCGATGCCGGATGCGCTGAAGACCGATGCGACGCTGGTTCGCGGTTGTTCAGCGGCGGTGTGGGTCTATCCGAAGCAGCGCGGTGACGGCACGCTCCATTTCCTTGCCGACAGCAACGCCGCGATCACCAAAGGCATCATCGCGCTGGTGCTGGCGACGGTCCAGGACAGAAACCCGGCCGAGGTAAGCGCCACTGATATCGAGGCGGCACTCGCGCCATTCGAGCTGAAGGCGCAGCTCAGTTCCAATCGGACTCAGGGCATTCCGAACATGATCGCGCTGATCCGCGACACCGCGAACCGGCTGGGCTGAGCCCCTCAGACCCGGAGAAGAAGCCGGGCCGCCAGCGTGCTTACGTCTTCATCGCGATCGACCACCAGCCATTCGCCGGGGCGACGCGTATCCACAACCGTCACCGCGTTTTTAGGACAGAGCCCGAGGCATTTCGTCTCGATCACACCGATCGTCGCCTTGCGGTTCTTGCCCAGCCCGGGACATTTACGGAGCGCTTTCGCCAACGGCGTGCGTCCCTTTGGCCCAAAACCGCCGTCGAGTTTTCGGGTGCATTTGCCGCATACCAGCGCGGCGCCCTGCCATCCCGCGCGAGCCTGCTTCACACCGGGCGCCAGCTCTTCGCTTCTTCGGCGACCCGAAGCACCTCATAGGCTGCCTGAATCGCCTGAAAGCGGGCTGCCGCTTCGGCGTCACCCGGCCGGAGATCGGGATGATATGTTTTAGCCAGTCGCCGCCACGCGCCACGTATCGCCTCGAAATCCGCATCGGATTCGAGTTCGAGCACCTCAAGCGCGCGCATCTCGTCACGTGAACGCGTGCCATCACCTGGGCCACCCCAGCTATAATGACGCGCCTGCTCGAAACCGGAAGAGTCGCGCCGCTCCGCCGCTTCGCGCTCGGCGGCCTCCTCGGCGTCCAACCCCTCGAAATAGTTCCAGCCGCGATTGTATTCCGCCGCGTGGCGTTCGCAGAAATACCAGCGATCGGGGCTGTTCGGCGATTTCGGCGCGGGGCAATTGCCCGGCTCATCACAACCGTGGCGATCGCAGATGCGCACCTGCTGCGCTTCGCGCCCGGAGCCATAGCCTCGCCAGCGGGGAAAGCCCCAATCATTGGTTCTGCTCGATCGCGCCATAAGTTAGCGACATAGGGCGATCACGACGCGACGCAACCGGAGGCGTTTCAACCCGCGACAAGAAAACGCACGGCCTGAGCGCTTTTTGCTGGGGGGCGATACGCAAGACCGATCGTTCAGACCTGCCGGCGCCACCGGGTTAAATTTATAAATTTCAGAGCGTTAAATGCGCCAGAGGGCCTATAAGCCGGGTTCTGTCCATCCCGGCGAACCGGGATTGGGCGACCATTCCTCTAGGCCTGCCGTTACCGACAGGCTCAAGCAACCAACCCGGGCGACCGGCGGGAACACGCCGATATGCCGCCCCTATTCGGTCTTGCTCCCGGTGGGGTTTGCCATGCCGCCGCTGTTACCAGCCGCGCGGTGCGCTTTTACCGCACCCTTTCACCCTTGCCGCGCCCGTTGCCGGGCGTTTGGCGGTCTGCTCTCTGTGGCACTTTCCCTAGGGTCACCCCCGGCGGGCGTTACCCGCCACCGTTGTTCCATGGAGCCCGGACTTTCCTCGCCCCCCGCATCAGCGGAGGCCGCGGCCGCCCGGCCCTCTGGCGCGCCGCCTTACTAGTCATCTCCTTGCGGCTTGGGAAGGAGTAGCGCGAGCAGGATCATGCGACACTCCGCATCGATCTCGCCGTCGATCAATTCGGGCCGAAAACGACGCTGAAAAGCCATGATCGCGGCCATGGCGTCGCTCACGTCATAACCGAATCGCTCGAGCGCGAGCAGGAACCCGGACTGGCTCCACATCGGGTCCAGCAGATTTTTGGTCGGGCGCGGCAGTGCGAGCCTGAGTCGGGCCAACTTCCCCCAGGGAAACAATTCCCCCGGATCGCGCTTACGCGCGGGCGCGACATCGGAGTGGCCGACGATGTTGCCGCGCGTGATCTCATAACGATCCTTGAGGCCATGAACCAACCGGATCACCGCATCCACCTGCTCATCGGGGAATGGGCGATAGCCGAATTCATGGCCCGGATTGACGATCTCTATCCCGATCGATGCCGAATTCACGTCATCGACTTCACGCCAATGCGATGCCCCGGCATGCCAGGCGCGCTTTTCATCATCGACCAGCCGCAGGATCGTGCCGTCCTCCGCCACGACATAATGCGACGACACCTTCGCCTCGGGATCGCGCAGTCGGGTAATCGCCGATTCCCCGTCCTGCATGCCCGTATAATGAAGCACGATCATCGTGATCGGGAGCGAGCGTTCGTCGAAATTGGGCGACGGCGCCTCGATTACCTTCATTGCGTTTCCTCGTGCCGGGCGGCGCAAACCGCCCCCACGAATATGGCTAGCCCGATGCGGCCACGGAACCAAGAGGGGCCGCCTGTCGAATACGCTTATCCGCCCCTTCCCGCGCGAGTTCGTAAAAGCCGCGAAAGCGCGTGCTCGGTACGAATCGATCCGATAGGCCGATCACCGTCTCCCCGGCCCCCAGCATGAGCAGGCCGCCCGGCCGCATCGCGTCGGCGAGCCGGGTCAGCACTCGGGTACGCAATGCCGGCGTGAGATAGAAAAGCACATTGCGGCAGAGGATGGCGTCGAAACGCCCAGCCGGCGGGGCATCCGCAACAAGGTTGTGGCGGCGATAGGAGATCGATGAACGAAGTCGCGGAATCACCACCCAGTCGCTTCCGTCCTGCTCGAACCAGCGCAGCATCCGGGCGACCGGCAAACCGCGCTGTATCTCGAACTGGCTGTATCGCCCAACCCGCGCCCGCGCCAAGGCACTTTGCGACACGTCGCTTGCCACTACCTCGGCCGTGATACCGCGCTCTGCGAAAGCCATCGCAAGCGACAGTGGCTCCTGCCCGAAAGCGCATCCGGCCGACCATAAGCGGGGGCGATCGGCGCCCGTTTCCAGCACCGCATCTGCAAACGCATCTATGATGCCCGGATCGCGGAAGAACGAGGTTTCCTGATTGAGCAACGCGTCGACGATCCGCTCGCCCATCGCCGCATCGCCACTGGTGCGCCAGTGCAGGACAAGTTGCTCGATCGAGGCGAAACCGCATTCAGCCACCAGCGGTTTTAGCGCGACGTCGATCCGCCAGGTGCGCGACGAGGAAAGCTGTTGGCCGGTGCGTTCCTCCAGCAACGGGGCGAGCGCGGCGATCGTAGCGTCGCTGACCTTCGCCGGCTCGCGCATGCCGCTCACCGGGTCAGCACCTGCGCGGCGATCATTTCGCCGATCTCATCCGGCGTCATGACCGCATCGGCATAGCCGGCGCCGGCGACCGCGCCGGGCATACCCCAGACGACGGAGGATGCCTCGTCCTGCACCACGACCGTCCCGCCGGCGTGGCGCACCGCGGTTGCGCCTTCAAGCCCGTCGCGGCCCATGCCACTCAATATGACCGCAAGCAGCCTCGGCCCGTAAACTTCAGCGAGTGAGGACAGCATTGGATCGACGGACGGCATGTTACCGTTCGATACCGGCTGCTCGGATAAGCGCACCGCGCAACCGTTCTCTCCGATCGAAACCGCAACGATATGCGCATCGCCCGGCGCGACCACGATCCTGCCCGGAAGCAGCCGCATCCTGTCGGTCGCGACATCGCACGGACGCTTGCCGAGCACCGCCATCTGAGCCGCGAAATAGGGCGAGAATGACGTCGGCAAATGCTGAGTGATCAGGATCGGGCGATCGAATTCTTTCGGCACGGCGCGCAGCAAGCAGGAAAGCGCATGGATTCCTCCCGTCGAGGCACCGATCGCCACAACGTCGAACGAGGCGTTCGCGGCCCCCCGCGTCAGTGGAAGGGGATCCTGTGGTACCCGGCGTTCGGTGAGCCGTGTCATCCGATCGCGCAACACTTCCGCGAACGGCCCGACAAAGCCCGCTCCACCCGGTTTTACCAACGTATCAGCCGCACCGAGCGCCAGCGCCTGCATCGTCGCCGCAGCCCCCTGCTCGCAGTTCGACGAGACCACGAGGACCTTGGCACCCCCTCCGACCGCGAGCAGATCGGGCAGCCCGGTCAAACCGTCGACGCCGGGCATTTCGAGATCGAGCAGGATAAGATCAACCCGCTCGGAAGCAAGAAAGGCCAGCGCGCCGGGAATATCGGCCACCGCCCCGGCGAGCGCGAACTGGCCGCCTTCCCGCGTCATACGGGCCAGAACCGCCCGCGCGACCGCCGAATCGTCAACGATCAATACTCGCGGAACATGCCGCGCGACTTTCCTCGACTGACGGTGCGATCCGTGCATCGCCTGGCGCCGATCAGACGATGCCGACGATCTGAAGCTTGCTTTCGAGCGTCTCGCGATCGAACGGTTTCATGACATATTCGTCCGCCCCCGCCTCGATCGCCGCGCGTATATGGGCGCTTCCGTTTTCGGTGGTGCAGAATACAACCTTCGGCCTTGATGCCAGCGCGGTTTCGCGCAGCGCACGGAGAAATTCCATGCCGCTCATCACCGGCATGTTCCAATCCAGCAGGATCACATCAGGCGGCGTAACGACGCAATGGTCCAGTGCCTCGCGCCCATCGGCCGCTTCCGCGACCGCGAAATCCATCCCTTCCAGGATATGGCGGGCAACCTTGCGGATTACCTTGGAATCATCGACGACGAGGCACGATTTCATGATGCAATCCTGTTGGAGCGCAATAACATACCCTCATCGCAGAGAGCGGTAACGGCAAGGTTAATCATGCGACGCAGGACACCAGCCGGGAAAGGTCGAGCACCAGCATCGGCTCTCCATCGCGAAGCGCGCTGCCGGCCGCCACAGAAGCCCAGCGATCACCGATAGCGACCCCCGATACGAGGGGCGTGATCTCCATCGGCGCCACGTCCTCCATATTGTCGAGCAGCACCGCGTAAAGCTGACCATCGATGGCAGTGATAACCGCGCGATGGCGGCCGTCCGCCGGAGCGGAAAGGCCGAGCACCTGCCAGGTATCGATAACCGTGACGACCCTGCTGCGCAGCGCGGTCAATCCGCGAACCGCGGGGGCGGCGCCGGGCGCTGGCACGACATCGTCGATATCCACCACCGCCTCGACCTGCGCAGCATTGAAGAGCACTCCGTGCCCGCCGAGATAGCCGATCAAGTGAAGTTCGCCGCCGCTCATGCCGCATTTTCCAACGCACCGAGCAACGCGACGCGATCATAGCGATAAAGTGGATCGGCAGGCTTGCGGCCAAGCCGGACCACGCGCCCCGCACCGGCGGCTACTTCCACTTCATCGTCCATCGCGAGCATGATGTCGGCGGTCTCACCCTCGGCAAGGCGGCGGACGACACGATATCCGGCGGCTTCGATCGAAGGCTTGAGAAATATCTCCATCCACCCCGCCTCGGCCCCGGAGAGCAGGCAGAGCGGAGCGCCACGCCCGCGCGATGCACCCTCGGTCAACATCAGCGGATCGATCACTTCGACCGGCTCGCCCTCGATCATCGTGACACCAGCGATCACCCCTTGGGTGGCAGCGGGCGAGATCTCCGCCGGAAGGGTAACGATGTCGATCGCCTCGCGCACCGGATAGGCCAGCGCACCAAGCTCCTCGTCCAATCGCAATACCGACCAGCCGCGTTCGGGTGCGCGCGGGGCAGCGGCGCAGATCAACCCGATGGCCTGTTCCCCGCTCGTCATCCACCATTGGCCGGCGCTTTCGTGAATGGCTTCCGGAGGCAGCGGCTCGATGCGATTGATCGCCGCGAGCGCGAGCGCACGGCGACGGCCATCGATATCGTGGAACAGCAATGCCTTGATGCCTTCGTCGACCGGTGCCTGAAGTACAGGCTCTTCCTCGCGCTCCATGGCGGAGAAATACAGCCCCGCCGCATTGGCGAGTCCCGCCACGTCGAGAAGCAGCATCGGCCGGCCGCTGTCGGGCAAAGTCTGCCCGGCATAAACCCCCGCGCGCATCACCGCCGGCGCGGCGGGCTTTATCACCAGTTCCTCCGTGTCGAGCACGGTGTCGACCGCCAATGCATATGTTCCGCCCGGACCATCCAGCACCATCAGCAGCGACGGCGCACGGCGCGGCAAGCCGAGCACCGCGTCCAATTCGACAACCGGCAGCTGGCGATCGCGGATCGTGGCGATCTGCCCCTCCCCGATCGTATCGATCCGCACAACATCGGCGCGGGTCGAAACGATTTCATCAACCGCCTGACGCGGCAGCGCGAATGCCTGCCCCCCTGCCTCAACGATGACGGCGGAGAGGATCGCCAGCGTCAGCGGCACTTCCAGCGTAATGTTCAGTCCGCGCCCAACCCGATTGGCGATCGCGATGCGGCCTCCGATCTGTTCGACATTGGTCCGCACCACATCCATCCCGACGCCGCGACCGGATGTCTCGGTAACGATATCCCGGCTCGTCAGGCCCGGCTCAAAAATCAGTTCCAGCCGGCCGCGCTCGCTCAGTCGGCGAAACTCGGCGTCGCGCGTCGGATCCATTGCCAGGCCGCGCGCAATGAGCAGATCGGTATCGATTCCGCGCCCGTCGTCCGCGATCTCGACGAGGATGCGATTGCCTGATTGGCGCGCGGAAACGGTGAGCCGCCCAGTTTCCCGCTTCCCGACCGAACGTCGCTGCGCCGGAGTTTCGATCCCATGATCGATTGCGTTGCGGACCATATGGATCAGCGGATCGCGCAATAGCTCGATCATCTCACGATCAAGCTCGACATCGCTGCCGTCGATCGTCAGCGAAACCTGTTTGCCGAGCGCCGCCGCCGTATCCCGCACGACGCGCGGGAGCGCCGAGAACAATGCCTCGACCGTCTGCATCCGCGTGCGCGTCACCGTGTCGCGTAGCTCCGCCACAGTATGCGAAAGCCGATCGAGGGTCGCCCCGATTGAAAGCTCCTCGTTACCACGCAAGCGCCGTGCCAGTTCGTTGCGCGCCAGCACCATTTCCGAAACGCCGTTCATCATGCGATCGAGCAGATCGACCGACAGACGAATGCTGCGAGTCTGGCCACGCCCGGTCACCGAACCGGTCTGCGCAATCAGGGCGATGCCGTCGTCGGCAGCGTTTTGTCCCGTATAATCGGGGTCGAGCGCGGCGATCAGGCCATCCTCGCCGCTATCGTCCAGCGACACGCCAGCGTCGATCGCTTCCACGATCTCGCCGATCCGATCGATGATCGACAATACTGCATTGACCAACGCACTGTCCGGCGCACGAGCACCAGCGCGGACCGCCGCCAGCACATCCTCCGCCGCGTGGCTGAGCCGGCCGACCCGTGGCAAATCCAGAAAGCCGCAGCTTCCCTTTACTGTGTGCACGAAGCGAAAGATCGCATCCAGTCGCGCGCTGTCGGCGGGATTGGACTCCCATGCGACGATCTCGCCCGCGATCGCCTCTAGCGATTCACGGGTTTCAGCGATGAATTCCGGCAGCAAATCATCCATGTCGCGCCGATTGTGCACCGGCGACAGTTAAATGAGCGTTTACCGCGCGTGGAGCGTCGCGCCGAACAACAGCACGTTCTCAGACGGCGCGCTGACCTGCACCGATCCGCCCGTCTCTGCGGCGAGCGAGTGAACCAGATAAGCCGCGGCGCTGCGCGGGGTCACCTCCCGCTCGTCCGCGCCGTCGATCAGCGTGAGCCGCAACTCCTCATCCAGGATGATGCGCGGGCCCTCCGCTTTCAGCACGATCTCGATCACGCCGCCGTTGTTTTCGCCACCGATCGCCAGCGTCCCGCCGCGCACTAGCGCATCACCGGCGATCATCGAAAGGTTGAGCAAAACCTTAATCGCGGTCTTCGGCAGTTCCGGCTCTTCTACGAGCCACTGCAATTCAAGCCGCTTGTTATCCCCCAGCAGCCCCTCGATCGCGACCTGCGCCTCCCGCGTATCCACCAGATCGCCGAAGCCGCCCGCGGCACCGAAAGCAAGGCGGAAGAACTTCAGTTTGTTCGCCGAGGTGCGTGCACTGTCGTTCAACAATTCCAGGCAGCGATCACGCATCACCGGATCGGTTTCGTCGGCGAGCAATTCCAGCCCGTTGTTGAGCGCCCCCACTGGCGACAACAGGTCGTGGCACAGCCGCGAACACAGCAGACTGGCAAAATCGACCGGGCTGATCGTCATATTGGTCCCTTTCCGGCTTCGGCAGGCGCCGAAGTGGCCGGCGTTGTGGCGAAGCGCGGAGTCACGCGCAAGCCTCGTCCCGCACGATCTTCAGCGGATCGAAGCGACCGTGCACCACTCCATCGCTAACCGCGCGCCAGGCCGAGACTTCGCCATTGCTTCCGACGATCAACCACAATGCGTCATCCGCCGCCGCCTGCGCCGCATCGGTTATGGATGGCATGGCGTCGCCCGATGGGTGGGAATGATAATTGCCGATCACCTTCCCGCCGCCGCCACGCGCCGCGCGATGCGCGGAAAGCAACGCGGCGGGATCGATTTCGAACCGGGTCGCCGGCGTGGGGTGAACATTGGCGCACGGCTGAGCCCGGATGCTGCCGTCCGGCGCGCGCAGCAGCAGGCCGCAAATCTCGTCCCGGCTCGCCGCCGCATCTGCGACGAGCCGTTCCAACAGCAATCTTGAAATCCGCAGCGTCCTATCCATCTAAGACACAATGGACCGGGGGGCTTCTGTCATTCAAGCAACGATAACACCGGCCGCCGATGGCTGGCGGCTAGATCGTGCGTTGGCGGATGCGGTTCCCACGCTTTCGCGCGAACGATTGAAGGTGCTGATCGCCGGCGGCAAGGTTTCGCGCGACGGGCAGCTCGTCCGCGAACCGGCGCGCAAGGCTGCGGCTGGCGAGATTTTCTCGGTGACCGTTCCCGATCCCGTGCCCGCGCATAACGAGGCACAGGATATCCCGCTCATCATCGCCTTTGAGGATGAGCATCTGATCGTCATCGACAAGCCCGCTGGGCTGGTCGTTCATCCGGCGGCGGGGAACCTCGACGGCACGCTGGTCAACGCGCTGCTGCATCATTGCAAGGGATCGCTGTCCGGCATCGGCGGAGTGGCCCGGCCGGGCATCGTGCATCGGATCGACAAGGATACATCCGGCCTGATGATCGCCGCCAAGACTGATCGGGCGCACGAAGGGCTGGCGAAGCAATTCGCCGACCATTCGATCGACCGGCGTTATCTGGCGATCGTATCGGGTCACCCAATGCCGCCCGCCGGCAGTGTGGACGCGCCACTCGCGCGCAGTCCGCAAAACCGCAAGAAGATCGCGATCGTCCGCGCCGGCAAGCGCGCCGTCACGCATTATCGCACGGTGGAGCGGCTGCGCGCCGCGGCTCTGGTGGAATGTCGGCTCGAAACCGGGCGAACGCATCAGGTGCGAGTTCATATGGCCTCGATCGGTCATCCGCTGCTCGGCGATCCGGTCTATGGCCGCACGAAGCAGGCGCATCGCGAAATCCTCGAAACCTTGGGTTTCCGCCGTCAGGCCTTGCACGCGGCGCGGCTGGGGTTCATTCATCCGATAACAAGAAGCGCTTTATCGTTCGAAAGCGCGATGCCTGCTGACATGCAGGAACTGTTCATTCAGCTCAACGTATAGATCAGGAAGCGACGCGGTGCCCAATTGGGGCCGCGAACTTTCCGGGAAAGGGAAAGGGTAGGATCATGGCAAACCGCAGCAACGTCCCAGCGACGATCCCTGCGCTCGGCGGAGAGCAAAGCCTCAACCGCTATCTCGCCGAGATCAAGAAGTTCCCCATTCTGGCGCCCGAGCAGGAATATATGCTCGCAAAGCGTTTTCAGGAGCATGGTGATACCGAGGCTGCGGCGCAGCTCGTCACTTCGCACCTCCGCCTCGTCGCGAAGATCGCGATGGGTTATCGCGGCTATGGCCTGCCAGTTTCGGAGCTGATCTCCGAAGGCAATATCGGCCTGATGCAGGGCGTGAAGAAATTCGAGCCCGATCGCGGCTTCCGCCTCGCCACCTATGCAATGTGGTGGATCAGGGCCTCGATCCAGGAATTCATCCTGCGTTCGTGGAGCCTCGTGAAAATGGGCACCACGGCGGCGCAGAAGAAATTGTTCTTCAATCTCCGCCGCATGAAGGCCCGGCTCGACGCGTTCGAGGACGGCGATCTCAAGCCGGAGGACGTGCAGAAAATCGCGACCGATCTCGGTGTGACCGAGGCGGATGTCGTCAGCATGAATCGCCGCATGGCGATGGGCGGCGACACCAGCCTCAACGTGCCGATGCGCGAAGATGGCGAGGGTCAGTGGCAGGATTGGCTGGCAGACGATGCGCCGTTGCAGGACTCAGTGGTGGCCGAGGCACAGGAAGCCGATGTACGCCACGAAATGCTGGTTTCCGCGATGGACGATCTCAACGATCGTGAGAAACACATCCTGACCGAACGCCGCCTGACCGACGACCCCAAGACGCTGGAGGAACTCAGCCAGGTCTATGGTGTCAGCCGCGAGCGCGTCCGCCAGATCGAGGTGCGCGCGTTCGAGAAGCTGCAAAAGGCGATGATGCGCCTTGCCGGCGAAAAGCGCCTGCTGGCCGCCTGATCCCCGAACTGCGGCAGCATAGCGGGGCATTGCTGGCGATCATGTTGCTCGGCTAACGCTGGCACATGATCGCACGCATGCTCCGTATCTGCGGTAAGGCCGCCTTGTGGTTCGTTGGCCTGTCTGTTCTGTGGGTCGCAATCCTGCGTTTCGTGCCGACCCCCGTCACGTTCACCATGCTCGGCGACATGCTCTCGGGGCACTCGATCACTAAGCAATGGCGCCCGCTGAGCGAGATCGATCCCAATATGGCGCGCGCCGCAATCGCGGGCGAAGATGCGCGTTTCTGCTCCCACCACGGCTTTGATTTCAAGGCGATCGCGGGCGCGGCCTATCGCAATGCGGAGGGCAAGCGCATCCGGGGCGGCTCCACCATCAGCCAGCAGACAGCGAAGAACGTCTTTCTGATTCAGGGCGGCGGCTATGTCCGCAAGGCGTTCGAGGCGTGGTTCACCGTGCTGATCGAGACGATGTGGGGTAAGCGGCGGATTATGGAGGTGTATCTAAACGTCGCGGAGACCGGCATCGGCACCTATGGCGCCGAAGCGGGCGCGATGCGTTACTTTCATCACTCCGCGACCCACCTCACCCCGCTGGAGGCTGCGCGCATCGCCGCAGTGCTTCCGCTTCCGAAGAAACGCGAGGCGGTCGATCCGGACGGTTTCGTGCGGCGCCACGGCAACGCGCTCGCGCGCTATGTCGGCGTCGTGAAGCGGAACGGGCTGGATAACTGCCTCAAATAGCACTCGCATCCGCAAGGATCGTTCAACCAACACATTGCGTCTACATCGCTTCTTGAGATCGTTTGCGGATACAATCGGCATTGGCGGGTGTTAGCCAACGACGAATAATGTCGAAAACTGCATCGATCCAAACAGGGAGAAGGATGTGATGAAACTGGTCTACGCGGTTGCGCTCGCTCCGCTTGTGCTCGCCGGATGCAACAACAAGCCCGAGGTGAAGGCCGAGAATGCATCCGTAGCCGAGGTCGCCGCGGCGGCGAACAATGCGATACGAATGGAGCCGGGCAAGTGGCGGACCGAGGTTTCCGTCGATACCGTCGATGTCGCGAACATGCCGCCGCAAGTGGCAGATACGATGAAGAGACAGCTCTCCGCCGCCGGCAAACAAACGGTCGAAGCATGCGTGACCAAGGAGCAGGCGGAACGTCCACCGGAGGATATGCTCGGTGGCAACGGCATGAAATCCTGCCGCTACGACACGTTCGAGATCAAGGGTGGGAAGCTCAACGCCGAGATGACCTGCCAGGGCGCACCGTCCGGCCCAGGCGCGATGCATAGCAAGGTATCGGGGGACTTCGGCAGCAGCGGCTATGATCTGATCAGCGAGGCCAAGGTCGATATGAACGGCCAGACCATCACCACCAAGACTAAGATCAAGGGCACGCGGATCGGTGCCTGCGATGCAAAGGCCGGCTGACACTCAGCTATGAAGGCAGCGGGGCTAGATCGCCGCCGTCGCAACATTGGGGCGGGCCGCATGATATCCCAATCACGCGGCCCGCTAACCGCTTATCGCCGCTTCAGAACGGCAGCTTGAACCCCGGCGGCAGCGAAAGGCCGCTGGTCATCTTCGCCATCTCAGCAGAAGAGGCCGCATCGGCCTTGGCCCGCGCATCGTTTAGCGCGGCAGCGACCAGATCCTCCACCATCTGCTTTTCGGATGGCTGGAGCAGCGATTCGTCGATCGACACCGCGATGATCCGGCCCTTGGCGGAAGCCTTCACCTTGACGAGACCACCGCCGGCGGCACCGTCCACCTCGATCGTGTCGAGATTGTCTTGCGCCTTGGTCAGTTCGTTTTGCACGTTCTGAGCCATGGCAAGAATATCGTTCAAGTCCTTCACAATACGCTCCGTTTAGGCCAGTCTATAAGTTCTGCGTCCGGAAAAGCCGCGCGCGCTGCGGCGACAATCGGGGTGTCGAGGATGGCCTGACGTGCCGCTTCGTCGGCAGCGTCATCAGCCTCCTTCATACTGGGTTCGCCCGGCTCATCGACCATCGCGACCTTCCACGCGCGGCCGGTTTCCGCCTTCAACACCTGTGCAAATTCGGTGAGCGTATCAGCGGAGACCGGGCGGGAGCCGCTGAACGCAATCTCACCGGGCGCGATGCGCACCAGCCGGGCATTGCTGCGCAGCCGATGATAGAGCGCGTGATGACCGCGATCCTCGACCATTGCCATGAGGCCGGCGAATTCATTCGGTGCCCGCTCTTGCTGCACCGGCGCGGCAACGGCCGGGCCGTTTACGGTGATGCCGCCATTGGCAATCTGCCGCGCCAGTTCCCCCGGATCGGGCAAGGTCGAGGCATGTACCACCCGCAGCAGCGCCATTTCCGCCGTCTCGATCGGCATCGCCGCGCGCGCGACCTCGTCATGCCCCTTCAATAGCAACTGCCATAGCCGGTGGAGCATCGCGAAGGAGAGTTTCGTCGCCCATTCGCCGTAAGCGCTGCGCTCATCCTCAGGCTGCGCAGGGTCTTCCACCGCGCCGACCTTTGCCAGCGTCACCCCGTGCACCGCCTCCAGCAGCGCACGGAACACCGATTGCGGATCAACGCCAAGGTCATATTGCCGCCGAAGCGCCGTAAGCGCGCCCGGCGCGTCACCGGCCAGCAACAGCCCGAGCAGATCGCGCACCGCGCCGCGATCGGACAGGCCGAGCATATCGCGCACCGCCGCCGCGCGTATGCCTCCACCCTCAAGATCGGCATGAGCGATCGCCTGATCGAGAATCGACAGGCCATCGCGCGCGGACCCTTCCGCCGCGCGTGCGATCAGCGCGAGCGCCTCCGGCTCGGCCTCCACCGTCTCCTCGGTGCAGACCCAGGCGAAATGATCCGAGAGTTTCTCGGCCGGGATACGCCGCAGATCGAAACGCTGGCAGCGGGAGAGAACAGTGACCGGCACCTTGTTCACCTCGGTCGTGGCGAACAGGAATTTCACATGGGCCGGCGGCTCCTCCAGCGTCTTCAACAGCCCGTTGAAGGCCGCCTTGGACAGCATATGGACTTCGTCGATGATGTAGATCTTGTAGCGCGCCGACACCGCCGCATAGCGCGACGCCTCGATGATCTCGCGGATGTCGTCGATGCCGGTGTGGCTGGCGGCGTCCATCTCGATCACGTCGATATGGCGCCCCTCGGCAATGGCGCGGCACGGCTCACATTTGCCGCACGGATCGATCGTGGGGCCGCCCTGCCCGTCTTCCCCGACGCAGTTCAGCGCCTTGGCGATAAGGCGAGCGGTTGAGGTCTTACCCACTCCGCGCACCCCGGTGAGCAGGAACGCATGAGCGATGCGATCACGCCGGATCGCATTCTCCAGCGTGCGCACCATCGCTTCCTGCCCGATCAGGGCAGCGAACGTCTGCGGACGATATTTCCGCGCGAGCACGCGATAGGCTTCACCGCCGCGCTGCGGCTGGGGCGGTTCGTCGAGGCCGAGGGAATCGCTCATCGGCCCGCGCTCATAGGATGGAATTGGGTCACAGGGGTTAGATAGGCCCTGCGATCGCGTTCGTCAGCGGAGAAATGTTCTTGGTGGCGGCGCGGTGCGCGCCAAGCTGCATCGACAGCGAGCGGTGGGAGCCGGAACGACCCGCGGCGAAATCGTTGTGGCTGCTTCCGTCAGGATCTGACCAGGTTGGCGACGACCACGTCCGCCCGACTCCCGCGCGCCATATGGCGGAGCCGGGCGGCGTGTTCAAGCCGTGTTACCAGCCACGAACGCGATAACACACGCGATGACGGTTATAATGGCCGCGCCACTCGCACACGCGACGCCATTTCGGCCCGCGATTCCAGCCGTGGCCGCGATCCCATCCACGGTGACGACCGTTATCGCCGCGCCAGTGGCGATCATGGTTCTTGTAATAGCCGTTACCGCGCCAATCCTGCGCCTGAGCGACACTGGGCACGAATGCGGTCACCGCCATCATGCCGGCGAGGCCGAGGATCATCTTGTTCATGTGGCTCACTCCTACTCATCTCTCACATGAGCTGGATATTGGCTTATCGCCCCTGCATGTTCCGTGAACCCGTCGGTAATCTCACAGTCAGGCCGTCGAGCGTTTCGGAAAGGACAATCTGGCACGACAGACGGCTGGTACGCGTCGCATCGTAAGCGAGATCGAGCATATCCTCTTCATCCTCGCTCGCCGGGGGGAGACGATCGAAATCCGCCGCATCGACGATGACGTGGCAGGTGGCGCAGGCCATCTGTCCTTCACACGTCCCCTCCAACGGCTGACCGTTGCGCTGCCCCACCTCAAGCAGGCTTTCGCCGACCGCCGCCGCGACTTCACTGACAGTGCCGTCGGTGGCCACGAATCGCACTTTCATCGTCATGCCGCGATCCTTTGCGCATCGGCCGCCGCCACGATCCGAGCGATCGCGGCGTCCAGTTCGTGCTCCGTCGTATAGCGTCCGAAGCCGAGACGGATCGAGCCGCGTGCCTCAGCATCGGTCAATCCGATCGCCTTCAGCACATGGCTGGGTCGCCCGGAGCCACTGGCGCAGGCCGATCCGGCGGAGAAAGCGATATCGCGACAATCGGACATCAGTCGATTCACATCCACACCCGCACGGCGCACATTGAGATTGCCGTGATAGCGCTGGCTCGACGAGCCGTTAACCGCCCAGCCGGTCAGCCGCTCGGCCGCCAGCGACCAGAGCCGCTCAATATGCGCGCGATCCTGTTCCGCTCGTTCGGCCATCAGCCGCGCGGCGACACCAAAGCCGACGCATAGCGCCGGGCTGAGCGTTCCCGAGCGCCCGCCCTCCTGATCCCCGCCGTGGAGCAGCGGCGTCAGCGTCACGCCATCGCGAATCCACAATGCGCCGACGCCCTTCGGCCCGTGGATCTTATGCGCGGAAAGCGCGATCACGTCGCAGCCGTCGGGAATGGCGACGCGGCCATAACCCTGCACCGCGTCGCACAGCATCAGCGCGCCGGCGCCACGGGCTTGCGTGGCGATCTCTGCAATCGGCTGGATCACGCCAATCTCGTTGTTGACCAGCATGGTGGCGACCAACGCCGCCCCCCGGAGCGCCCCGGCCAGCGCGGCGCGATCGACCAGCCCCTCGCGATCGACCGGCACGATCCGCGATTCGCCGGCCGCTCGCGCGGTGTCGAGCACCGCCGCATGCTCGGTCGCGATCGTCACGATCGGGCCGCCGACGCCCTTGATCGCCCAGTTCAACGCCTCGGTGGCGCCGGAGGTGAAGACCACGCGACCACCCTTCGGCAGCAGCGCCGACACCTGCGCGCGCGCCACCTCGATCGACGCCTTCGCCTTGCGACCAGCGGAATGAGCGGAATGCGGATTGGCGTGATCGTCACGCAGCCACGGCACCATCGCCTCGAACGCTTCGGGCGCAAGCGGCGTGGTCGCCTGATAATCGAGATAGATCATGCAGCGAGTCGCCGCGCATGCCGCGCCACGTCGCGCCAGGCGGAAATGAAGCGATCGACATCAGCGCCCGTGGTGGTACGGCCGAAGCTGATGCGGACGACTTCGCGAGTCTCCTCCTCGCTCCACCCCATCGCGCGGAGCACATGGCTCGGCTTCATGCTGCCGCTGGCGCAGGCGCTGCCCGCCGACACCGCAATGCCCGCGAGATCGAAACGGATCAGTTGCGCGGTCGCGGCGAGGCCGGGAAGGCGATAGCTGCCGATCGCGGGGTGACGTGTCGATCGCTCTCCGACCACGATCCCGCCTGAGCGACGGACGGCGTCGTCGAGGCGCGCGCGCAGTTCCGTATGATCCGGCTCTGGTTCAGCCAGCGCGGCAGCATAGCCAAGCGCGGCCGGAAGATTTTCCGTGCCGGGACGATATCCACGCTCCTGTCCGCCGGTCGGCCGGAGCGTCGCGAGGTCGCGCACCAATAGCGCACCGATCCCCGGCGGCCCGCCGCGCTTATGAGCGGAGAGCGCAACGAAATCGGCATATTCGGCAAGCTCGCCGGACGAAGGCATCTGCGCCGCGTCGACCAGCAGCAATCCACCGGCCGAATGAATGATCTCCGCCGCCGCCGCGATCGGCTGGCGCACGCCGGTTTCGCTGTTGCACCATTGCAGGCAGACCAGCGCGGGCGCCTCCGCAACCATTTCCGACAAAGCGGCGAGGTCGATCGCCCCATCCGCGTTCACCGCTGCGACAAGCGCCGATCCGCCGGCGCGGATTGCGGCATCATGCTCCACCGCCGACACGATCCGCCGCTCGATGAAGGTGCGGCCCAGCGCGACTTCGAGCGATTCGCTCGCGCCGCTGGTCAGCAGGGTCTCGTGTCGCCAGGCATAAGCGGCGGCGATCGCGGCCCGCGCTTCCTCCAGCGCGGCACGCGCGGCGCGCCCCTCAGCATGCGGAGAAGACGGGTTCGCCCACATCCCCTGCCCGCGCGCAACGGCGGCAACCGCCCCTGCCGTCATCGGCGTGGTGGCGGCATGATCGAGATATAGACGCGGCTGCACAGCTTGTTCCGGCAAAACTCGTTCCAAATCCGGTGGCGTGTCCTATATAGCGCGCATCGCACGGCGCTACACCCGCGCCCCCAAAGAACGAGAAACAATGCCTGAAGTGATCTTCCCCGGCCCCGAAGGCCGTCTAGAGGGACGTTTCGTCCCCGCTCCCAAGCCGCGCGCGCCGGTCGCGATGATCCTGCACCCGCATCCCAATGCGGGCGGCACGATGAACAATCATATCGTGCAGGCGCTCTACAAGACGTTCCAGCGGCGCGGATTCGCCACGCTGCGCTTCAACTTCCGCGGCGTCGGCAAGAGCCAGGGCACGTTCGATAACGGCATCGGCGAGCTTTCCGATGCGGCGAGCGCGCTCGACTGGGTGCAGAGCTTCCACCCGGAAGCCTCGACCACCTGGATCGCGGGCTTTTCGTTCGGCGCGTGGATCGGGATGCAACTCCTGATGCGCCGCCCGGAGATTCGCGGCTTCATCTCGGTCGCGCCGCCCGCCAACCTTTATGATTTCACCTTCCTCGCACCCTGCCCCTCTTCAGGGATCATCATTCAGGGCGAGCAGGATGAGGTGGCGACGCCGGGCGCGACGCAGAAGCTGGTCGATAAGCTCCGCACGCAGCGGCATATCACGATCCACCATGACGTGATCCCGCGCGCGAACCACTTCTTCGAGCATGAGATGGACGACCTGATGAAGTCGGTCGACAATTATCTCGATATGCGGCTCGCGCCGGATTCGCCGATCCGCTGAACGACAAAAAGGGCGCTCCGCAACGGGCGCCCTTTTTTTCTAGGCCGAGGGAAGCGTCCAGATCAGGACGTTGGCGATCAGCACCGCCGCCATGATCAGCAGCAACGTGCCTTTGCGCCGATCCCGCCCCTTGCTCACCAGATAGAGCCCGCCGATCAGGCAGGCGAACGCGCCGATCATCCCGATCGCCGGCGCAGCCTGCGCGATATTAAGCAGCACGTCGTTCATGATCCGCGACGGATCAGTTCACCCGCCCCATCGCCAGGAACTTCGCGCGACGATCCTTGCGCAGCGCATCCGGCGAGAGCGACACCAATTCGTTGAGCGAACGCTCGATCGCATCGCCCAATGCGGCGATCGCCGCCGCCCGATCGCGATGCGCGCCGCCGATCGGCTCCGGCACGATGCCGTCGATCACGCCGAGCGCTTTCAGATCCTGCGCCGTCACCTTCATTGCCTCAGCCGCTTCGGGCGCCTTGTCGGCGGTCCGCCACAGGATCGAAGCGCAGCCCTCAGGCGAGATGACCGAATAGACCGCGTGCTCGAACATCAGCACGCGATTGCCGCTGGCAAGCGCGACCGCGCCGCCGGAGCCGCCCTCGCCCACCACCGCCGCGACCATCGGGACGCCGAGCGCGAGGCTCGCCTCTGTCGAGCGTGCGATCGCTTCGGCCTGTCCGCGCTCCTCCGCCTGAAGGCCGGGGAATGCGCCGGACGTATCGACCAGCGTGACCACGGGAAGCCCGAATCGGTCCGCCAGCTCCATCAGGCGCACGGCCTTGCGATAGCCCTCGGGTTTACCCATCCCGAAATTGTGACGCAGCCGCGATGCCGTGTCGTCACCCTTTTCGTGGCCGAGAACGAGCACGCGCCGTCCACGGAAGGTGGCGAAGCCGCCAAGGATCGCCTGATCGTCGGAGAAACCCCGATCGCCGGCGAGCGGAACGAACTCGTCGAACAACCCGGCGACATAATCCTTGAAGTGCGGCCGTTCGGGATGACGGGCGATCTGGGTTTTCTGCCAGGCCGTCAGCTTCGCGAACGTGTCGCGCAACAGCTTATCGGATTTCGCCTGTAATTTGGCGACCTCCGCGTTGATATCGACGCCGCCATCGGCGCCCGTCTCACGTAGTTCGTCGATTCGCGCTTGTAGTTCGGCGATCGGCTTCTCGAAATCGAGGAAAGTCGGCATCCGTGCGCGCTAGGGCGAGCGCTTCGCCACGTCAACGAGCGGATGGCGTTCATTGACCAGTTCGACCAGCCGGCGGCTGTCGACATGGGTATAAATTTCGGTCGTGGCGATGTCCGCATGGCCCAGCATCGACTGGAGCGCGCGTAAATCCGCGCCCCCTTCCAGCAGGTGAGTCGCGAAGGCGTGGCGGAGCACATGCGGGCTGATGCGATCCGGCGGAATGCCGGCATTGGCGGCAAGCGCGCGAATCAATTGATAGAGCCTGACGCGCGATAAATGCCCCTTGCCCGACGGGAACAGGAACGTCCGATCCGCCGCGACATGCTCGCGCCACCGCGCCACCGCAGCGCGCGCGCGATCGGAAACCGGCACCAGCCGCTCGCGCCCGCCCTTGCCGCGCAGGATCAGGAACGGGCGATCCGGCTGGATCGCGTTGCGGGGCAATGAAACGAGTTCGGTCGCGCGCAGGCCGGAGCCATAGAGCAGTTCGAGCAACGCCTCCATCCGGCTGTCGTTCGGATCGGGCGGATTGCGCGCCAGTCTCGCGGAGACAGTCTCGAACAGCCGATCGATATCAGCATGGGAAAGCGTTTTCGGCAGCGCGCGACGGGCGCCGGGACGAGGCAGCGCAACGCCCGGATCGTCGCTCCGCATCCCTTCATCGACGAGGAACGCGTAGAAACGCCGCAGCGCCGCTGATTTGCGCGCCACGCTCGCCCGCGACAGCGGCAGCCAGCTTTCCCCCAGCCGGGCCAGCGCCGCCCCGTCAGCAGACGCCAGATCACCGCCCAGCACCTCCGAGGCGAGTGAAAGGTCGCTTCGATAGGCCGCGATGGTGTTGCGCGCGGCCCCGGCCTGCGCGGCCATCATCTCCAGAAAGCGATCGATCAGGGCGCGATCGGCATCCATCCCGATGCGCGTCAGATGCGGGTCAGCGCCTCTACCGCGATCATCCGTGCCTCGCCGCCCAACCCGACGACGCGTAGCGCGGTGATGATGCGATAGAGCATGTCTGGCGGCACACCGCGCCAGTCGCCGGTCTGCATGCCCGCAGCGGCCAGCAGCAGAACGGTCGCCGGCTGGCGTTCACGGGTGGCGCGATCGAGTGCGCGGGTCCACGCATTATCGACCCCGATCTTGACGTTCAGTTCCTGCGCCCCGCGCTCGATGTCGCTCGCGGTGAGCCGACCAAGGCCAGCGAGCCCCGCGAAGAACAACTGCTGTTTGCGCGCGCTGGCATAGCCCGAAACCTGCCCATAGCCGATCCTGCTGGCGGCATCCGGATCAGCGAGCATCAGCATAGCCCAGCCGTCCGTCCCCTGTGCCACGGTGTCGCGCCAGCGCATCGCGGTGCGGTCCATACCCGCCGACAGCATCGCGGCGATGATGCGATCCGCTTCGCCTTTGCCATCGCCCGGACGGACCCGCGCGGCGGCGCGCGCGGTGAGAATCAGGCGGGCATATTTGCCCTGCGCGTCAGCCGCGCCCTCCCATAATTGGCGAAGCGCGCCAAGGCGGGTCGGCACGTCCGCGCCGGCATAGGCGCTACGCAGATCCGATGCGGTGGCGGAGAGCGCCGCCGGCATGTCATCCGCCGCATCGATCGCGCCATAGAGATCGACCAGCGCGAGGTTGGACAGCACCCCCATTGCCGCCGCGCGCTCGCCCGGGGCGGCGCGGTCTGCAAGCGGGATCGCGGGCGCGAGCGCGCGCCACCCGGTCACCTGGGGCCCCACGGTGTCGTAAAGCGAATCGGGCACCGCGATGCCGGTGGCGGTAGCGAGGCCAAAACGCCAGGCGTTGAGCTGGACGACGGGCGTCCACTCGATCGTGATCGCCTGACGGCTATCCGCGCCCGCGCCGATAACCTTCTGCGCGAGTTGCAGGTCGATGCCGCTCGCCACACGCGCGCGGCGTGCCTCCGCGATCAGCGGCTGCGCCTCGCCCGGCTCACCGACGAGCGCGGCGCACATCGCCTGCGCAAGCACCCAGCCCGGCTGGTTGTCATTGCGCAGCGCGGCGTCGGTCAGCGGGCATAACGCGCCGGGATCGGCATTCGCCAGCGCCGCCTGCATCCACACGTCACGCAGCTTGGGCGTCGCATTGCCGATATCGACCGACTGCACGACCGCGCGCGCCGAAACCGATTCACCCATGCGCAGCAGCAGCCATGCGCGCTCCGCCGCGAAATCCGCGCCGTTCAGCCCGTATGGCGTATCCGTTTGCGAAACCAGCGCGCGGCGTAGCGCGATCGACAGCCAGCGTGAGGGGAGCGGAGCGGAAAGCCGCCGCATCAGCACCTCAAGGAACCGTCCGTCGGCATTGCCCCACGCATCATGGGCGAAGCCGCCCTCCGCGGTGCCGGTCGGGCCAATCAGCGCGAGCGAACGGCGCGCGAAGGCGGGCATCTCATATTGCGCTAGCGTCGCCGCATCGGGCGTCGGCGTCGCGCTTGGGGTCGGCGTTGGCAAGACGCCATTGTCGGGCAGACCGAGCGGAACCGGCTGTGCGACTGAGGCCGGCGCGGCGGGAGCAGCGGGCGCCGGCGCGCCAGTCTGCGGCGCGGCACTAGGCTGCGCGACCGGCTCGCCGAAACCGGGCGGCAGCAGCGATTCGGGGGATTTGTTGCTCTGGGCGACCGCAGCAGCGGCGAGCGTGGCGGCCGTCAGCGCGGCCGCGGCGACCTTAACCCGCGAGATTGCCAAGCTCGACCGCCTTTTCGATCCGGGTCGTCGGTTTTTCACCCGCCCGACCGGCGAAGAAAAACAGTGCGCCGATCACGATCAGCAGCAGCACCACCAGCGAGACGATCAACCGAGACATCAAACCATCCTGTCCGTCGCGAGAACCCGACCACTCAACTATGGTCACCGCGCCGCTGCGCTGTATAGCCGCGCTGACGATGTTGCAAAGCCCCGCCCCCGCTTCCCATGTCTGGACCGGTCAGCCGATCGTGCTGGTGGGGCTGATGGGCGCTGGCAAATCCACCGTCGGGCGGCGACTGGCGATCCGGCTCGGCCTGCCCTTCGTCGATGCGGATAATGAGATCGAACAGGCGGCGGGGATGACCATCGCCGAGATGTTCGCGCAATATGGCGAGCCATATTTCCGCGCCGGCGAACGCCGCGTGATCGCGCGACTGATGGACGGCGCGCCCAAGGTGATCGCGACCGGCGGCGGGGCCTTCGTCAACGATGAAACCCGCGCACTGATTCTGGCTGAGGCGCTGACGGTGTGGCTCGACGCGTCGATCGATGTGCTGGTGGAACGGGTGCGCAAGCGCGACCATCGCCCGCTGTTGACGGGAAAGGACCCCGAAACGGTGCTGAGAGAATTGGCGGCGATCCGCAACCCGCTCTACGCTCAGGCGCCTGTCCGGGTGCCGAGCAACAACGTGCCCCATGACATGACGGTGCGGGCGATATTGGAGGCGATCGGCAAGTGAGCGTGGTGAAAGTCGAATTGGGTGCGCGCAGCTATCCGGTGATTATCGAATCCGGGCTGCTCGCCCGCGCCGGCGAGCATCTCGCGCCGATCGCACGCGGCCGCCCGATCGTGATCGTCGCGGATGAGAATGTCGCGCCGCATCTCGCCACGCTGCGCGGCTCGCTCGACGCGGCGGGGTTGCGGAGCGAATCGATCGTGCTTCCCGCTGGCGAAGGATCGAAAAGCTGGACGACGCTTGAGGCGCTCACCGATCGGCTGCTCGATCTCGGCGTGGAGCGCGGGGATCATGTCGTCGCGCTGGGCGGCGGGGTGATCGGCGATCTTGTCGGTTTCGCCACCGCGATCCTGAAGCGCGGCTGCCGCTTCGTGCAGGTGCCGACCACCTTACTCGCACAGGTCGACTCGTCGGTCGGCGGCAAGACCGGGATCAACACGCGCGCGGGCAAAAATCTGGTCGGCGCGTTCCACCAGCCAAAGATGGTGCTGATCGATCCGGACGTGCTCGATACGTTGCCCGCGCGGCAAGTCCGCGCCGGCTATGCCGAGGTAGTGAAATACGGGCTGATCGACGACCCCGATTTCTTCGGCTGGTGCGAGGCGAATGGCGCGAAGCTGCTCGCGGGCGATGCGGCAGCGCGCACCTATGCCATCACCCACTCCGTCGCCGCCAAGGCGCGGATCGTCGGCGACGACGAGTTCGAAACCTCCGGCCGGCGCGCCTTGCTCAACCTCGGCCACACCTTCGGCCATGCGCTGGAGGCGGAAGCCGGCTTTTCCGACCGGCTGCTGCACGGCGAAGGAGTCGCGGCGGGCTGTGCGCTGGCGTTCGGCTTTTCCGCTACGCAGGGGTTCTGCACCGCGACAGATGCCGAGCGCGTCGCGGCGCATTGGCGGGCGAGCGGCCTGCCCGATGGCCTTGCCGCCGCCGGGATCGATGCGCCCGCCGCCCGGCTGGTCGAACATATGCGCCATGACAAGAAGGCGAGCGCCGGACGCATTCCGTTCCTGCTCGCGCGCGGGATCGGGGAAACCTATCTCGATCGCGACGTCGATCTGGGCGCGGTCGAGGCGTTCCTCGCGGCGCGCTGATGCCGCATCAACCGCGCAAGCCGCTCCACGCGAGCCATAGCCAGCCGCCGATCAGCAACACGCCGCCGATCGGCGTGATCGCGCCGAACCAGCGCGGCGCGCCGATCGCCATCAGATAGAGCGTCGCAGCAAACAGCCCGCCCCCGACAATGAACAGCCATGCCGGCCCGCGCATCTCCAGTCGCAGCGCGACCAGCGCCGCCACCGCGTGGATCAGCTGGTAATGTGCGCCCGTCTTGAGCCATTCCGCCGCGGTGCCGCTCGCGCCATGCGCGCCGAACGCGCCAGCGCCCACCGCCATCGCGCCGGATAGCGCCGCAAGGATCATCAGCAGATTCATTTGTTGGTCCCCCATGGCACCTGCTGCGCGGTCAGCGCGCGCGCCACACGGGCATCGCCCGCCTCGATCTGGATACGCAGCCGTTCCTTGTCGCGCGCACGGTACATTTCCTCCGCACGATCGATATTGGTCTGATCGACGCCGAGGCCGTGCAGCGCGCTTCGCGCCATCTTCACCGCGGATTCCAGCACCTCACGCACCACAAGCGCGGCTGGGCCGGCCTTGAGCTTCACCAGCGCCCGGCGATCATACGCGCGAACGTAAATCGCGGCATTGGGGAACGCCTCATGCACGCCCTCCATGATATCGGGCGAAATCTGATCTCCATCGATGCAGAACATGATCAGTTCGGCCTCTGCCGCGCCCGCCTGTCGCAACACGTCGATGCGCGTGCCGTCGCCATAATAGACCTTGGCGCCGAATTCGGCGGCGATATCGATCATCTCGATATCGGTATCGATCAAGGTGACCGGGATTTCGCTCGCCAGCAGGATCTGTCCGACCGTCTGGCCGAAGCGACCATAGCCGACCACCAATGCGTTGGCGCCGTCCGCGCTCGGCCCCTCCCGTTCCTGATCGCCGCTGACGGGCTGCTCACGCAGGCGCCGTGTGGCCATCATCAGGAACGGCGTGGTCGCCATCGACAGCGTGATGATCGCGCCGAACAGCGATGCCGCGTCCGGCGCGATGAGATAGGCATTGGTCGCCTGCGCGAACAGCACGAAGCCGAATTCGCCGCCCTGGCTGAGCAGCACGCCCAGCGCCAGCGCACCGCGCCAGTTCATGCGGAAAGCCAGCGCGATCAGGAAGATCACCAGCGTTTTCGTCGCGATCAGCGCGGCCGCCATCGCCGCCACGAACAGCGGCCGTTCGGCGATCGCGTGGAGATTGAGCATCATCCCGATCGTCAAGAAAAACAGGCCGAGCAGGATCGAGCGGAACGGCTCGACATCCGCCTCCAACTCATGCCGATACGGGCTGTCCGCCAGCATCACACCGGCCACGAACGCGCCCAGCGCGGTGGAGAGGCCAAGCGCTTCCATCAGCGCCGCGCTGGCGATCACGGTGAACAATGCGGCGAACACGAACATCTCGCGCTCGCCCAGATTACCGATGCCGCGAAACAGCGGCCGCAGGATGAAGCGACCGGCCGCGATCAGACCGACCACCGCACCGATGGTGTAGATCGCCAGCAGCCAGCCCGGCGGGCCGCCGGTATCCGCCGGATTGCGGCTCATCGCGGCGATGATCGTGATGAGCGGGATGATCGACAGATCCTGGAACAGCAGGATCGAGAATGCGCGCTCGCCAAACGGTGTGCGCAGCCGTCCCGCCGATTGCAGCATCGGCAACACCTGCGCCGTCGATGAAAGCGCCAGCGGCAGCCCGAGCGCGAGCGCGGCGGGGATCGAGAAATGCGCGAACACCGCGATGATGGCGCTGATCGCGATCCCGCACACCACGACCTGGATCAGCCCGAGCCCGAAGATATCCTGCTTCATCCGCCACAGTCGCGCTGGGTTCAGTTCCAGCCCGACGATGAACAGCAGCAAGGTGATGCCCAGCTCGGCAATGCCCAGCTTGGATTCGGCATCCCCGACAAGTCCCAGCAATTGCGGCCCGACCACCGCGCCCGCGACGAGAAAGCCCAGTGTCGCACCCAGCCGCAACCGACGGAAAAGCAACACGAAGCCAAGCCCGGCCCCCAGCAGGATGAAGCCATCGCGCAACAGCGAGGTCGTCGCGCCGGGGTCGCTCATTGCGGTGTTTCTCTCGCCTGTTCGGCTGCCTCCGCCGCCGCCTCGAACGCGAGGCGAATCGACGGATGACGCGCGGGATAGCTCAGCGCCGGGATGAACACGTCGATGCCGGGCCAATCCGGCAACGCGCCCGCTCCCGCCAGCCACGCGGTCAGCCCGTCACGCGCGATGCGAAGCTCCTCGGGCGAACGACCGACGACATTGGCCGCAAGCAGCGCTGACGAAGCCTGCCCCAGCGCACAGGCGCGAACCAGCATCCCGATCTCGCTGACCCGTCCGTCCGCGCCAAGATTGACGTCCACCGTCACGCGGCTGCCGCAGATCGGGGAGCGTTTTTCGCTCGTTGCCATTGGCGCATCGAGCCGGCGATCCGGCACCTGCGTGGTCAGCCGGAGAATGCGTTCATTGTAGAGCGGAGCGTTCAAGGGCTGCCGTCCTTCGCGGCGCTCGCGTTCTCCGCCGCGGGGAGCAAGCCCCCGAAAACCGCCTCGCCGCGGCGGCGGCGATCCACGAAATCGGCGATCCCCGCGCTGGTCGCGTTGAGCAGCGGATAAGTGCGCGCCTGCGCGAGCCACGCCGGACGGTGCGTCGGGCCGCCGCCGATCGTATCGAGCACGAGCACGATCAGGAGAAAGGCGAGGCTCGACAGGATCAGGCCCTTGAGCGCGCCAAAACCAAAACCGAGCGCGCGGTCGATCGGCCCGATCACCGAGGTCCGCACCCGCGCCCCGATCGCGTTCGCCACGACGCGCCCAAGAAAATAAGTCAGCCCCGCCAGCACCGCGAATGCCAGCACCGCCGCGCCCGATTGCGTGCCGATCAGCCCTGTCAGCACCTTCGCCAGAGGAAGATGGAAGAGCTTCAGCGCGAAAATCATCGCGACCCATGCGAACAGCGCGAGCACCTCCGTTACGAAGCCACGTTTGATGCCGAGCAGGGCGCTTCCCCCCACCGCGATCAGAACGAGGATATCAACGCCGTTGAGGTTCATTGGGTCCGCTTCGAGAATAGGGTGCGCATGAGCCGCTACCCGCGCCCCAGCATATGGTCAACGAATTGCCCTAGCGTCCGGAAGCCGGCGAGTTGCAAATCGCTTTTCTCGCGCGCGATCGCCACCGGCACCAGCGCGCGTTCGAACCCCAGTTTTCCCGCTTCCTTCAGGCGCAGCGCGGCATGCGCGACCGAGCGTATCTCGCCAGACAGCGCGATTTCGCCAAACGCCACCGCCTCCGCCGGCACGGGCCGCTCGCTCAACGCGGAAACGAGCGCCGCCGCGACCGCCAGATCAGCCGCCGGATCCTGCACCCGATAGCCACCGGCGATGTTCAGATAGACCTCCGCGGAAGAGAAACTCAAGCCGCACCGCGCCTCCAGCACGGCAAGGATCATCGCCAGTCGCCCCGAATCCCAGCCGACCACAGCGCGGCGCGGCGTCGCCCCGCTCGCCAGCCGCACGACCAGCGCCTGTATCTCAACCAGCACCGGCCGAGTGCCTTCGAGGGCGGGGAAAACGGTGGTGCCGGTCACCCCTTGCTCGCGCTGCGTGAGGAACAAAGCGGATGGGTTCGAAACCTCCGCCAGCCCCTCCGTTTGCATCGAGAATACGCCGATCTCGTCGGTACCGCCGAACCGGTTCTTGATCGCGCGCAGGATGCGATATTGATGGCTGCGCTCACCTTCGAAGGCGAGCACGGTGTCGACCATATGCTCCAGCACACGGGGGCCAGCGATCGTGCCGTCCTTGGTAACATGGCCGACCAGCACGAGCGCGGTGCCGCGCTCCTTCGCGAAACGAATCAGTTCCTGGGCGGAGGCGCGGACCTGGCTGACCGTCCCCGGCGCGCCTTCGATCAGATCGGAGTGCATCGTCTGAATCGAATCGATGATGAGCAGCGCGGGCGGGCGTTCCTGTCCCAATGTCGTCAGGATATCGCGGACGGATGTGGCGGCGGCAAGTTGCACCGGGGCACTGCCCAGCCCGAGTCGACGCGCCCGCAATCGCACCTGATCCGCCGCCTCTTCACCGGAGACATAGGCAACATGCGCGCCCGCAAGCGCCATCTTCGCCGCCGCTTGCAGCAGGAGCGTCGATTTGCCGATCCCCGGATCGCCACCGATCAGCGTGGCGGAGCCCTCAACGAACCCGCCGCCCAGCGCGCGATCAAGCTCCGCGATGCCGCTCTCCAGCCGCGCGGGCAGCGCGACTTCCGCGTCCAGCCCGACCAACGTAATCGATCGGCCGCCGCCTTGCAGATTATGCTTCGCCTGAAACGGCGTAACGATCGCCGGCGTTTCTTCGACGATCGTATTCCATTCGGAACAATCGAGGCATTGCCCCTGCCACCGCGACGTGACGGAGCCGCACGACTGACAAACGAAACGCTTCTGGATCTTGGCCATCGCCCATCGGTAGCATCAGCGGAACGATAGGGGAACAGCGGTGACAGGTCGTTAACTTTTGCAGGCGAGAGACGATGCGATGCGCATGATCGATCCTGTGCCACTTTATCATAGCTGGCCGCTGACCGAGCGCCGTTCTCGATTCAACAGCATGCGCTTGGAGCGGGGCGAACCGGGCGGCCAATGGTCCTGCGATCTCGCAACCGAGGAATTGACGTGGGAGCCGGAGATTTACGCGCTGTTCGGCTTTCCGGTCGGTGAGGTTATCGCACGCCGGACGACCGCGGACCGCTATATCGGACGGTCGCGTGACGTGATGGAGGAATTGCGCGCCCACGCAATCTCTCATCGGCGCGGGTTCACCGTCGATGTCGAGATCGCGCCGGCCGACGGGGCTGCGCCGCGATGGATGCGCCTGATGGCGGCGCCGATATGTGTCAATCGACGCGTGGTGGCGCTCGAAGGGATCAAATGGGCGATCGCCACGCCAACATAAGTATCGCCGGAATAGGCCGGCGGAAACATCGTAGCCGTTATCAGCCCTTTGCGCTCATTCGCGCGCGGGTATCGTCAGCCCGCGCTGCACCGCCGGGCGCGCCAGCCCGCGCTCCAGCCATGCAGCGACATTGCCGTAATTGTCGAACTCGACCACCTCGCGCGCCTCATAGAATGTGATGAGGTTGCGCACCCAGCCGAGCATCGAAATATCCGCGATCGTATATTCGTCGCCAAGAAACCAGCTTTTCCCGTTCAGCGCCTCATTCATCACGCTTAGCAAACGCTTCGCCTCATCTGCGTAACGCTGGAGGGGGCGCTTATCCTCCCATTCCCTGCCGGCGAATTTGTTGAAGAAACCCAGTTGCCCGAACATCGGCCCGACGCCCCCCATCTGGAACATCACCCACTGCACGGCCTGCCAGCGCGCGGCCGGGTCGGAGGGAATGAATTTACCGGTCTTTTCGGCGATGTAGAGCAGGATCGCACCACTTTCGAACAAGCCTATGGGGCGGCCGCCGGGGCCATTTGGATCAATGATTGCCGGGATCTTCCCATTCGGGTTTAACGTCAGAAATTCAGGTGTTTTTTGATCATTCTTCCCAAAATCGATCAGGTGTGGCTCATAGGGTAGCCCGGTCTCTTCCAGCATGATCGAAACCTTCACGCCATTGGGCGTCGGCAGCGAATAGAGCTGAACACGATCGGGGTCTGTCGCGGGCCAACGTTGTGTGATCGGAAAGGCGGAAAGGTCACGCATCCTGAATGCTCCGGCGAGAATAGAGACGCCTTGCAAGTAGGCACGCGATCGCCCGGTTCAACCAGCTTTTCATCCCCTTCCCGGCTCCGCCCGTCGCCCAAGGCTTGCGGACCCGGCTTGAGGCAGGATCGTTGTCCTAAGATAGAACCGAGGAGTGAATATGTATCGTAAGGTGTTTTTGATCGCAGCGAGCGCCATGCTTGCCAGCCCCGCGCTCGCGCAGACCGCAGCACCGGCGCCTGCCGCCAGCGCACCTCACGCCGTAGCGGCCGGGGCAACCGTTTATGATGCACAGGGCGACGTGGTCGGCACCATCGCATCGAACGACGGCACGAACGCCGTGGTGGACACAGGGACCGTAAAGGCAGCGTTGGCACTCACCGCGTTCGGCACGAGCCCCAAGGGTCCGACGCTCGGCATGACCAAGGCCCAGCTCGAAGCCGCTGCCTCTCAACAGCAGCCGAACTCGGCCGAATTCAAGGCCAAGCTAGTCCCCGGCGCGGTCGTTTATGGCAGCGGCGGTACGGAAGTCGGCAAGATCAAGGAAGTCGATGCCGAGTTCGTTACGCTCACCGCATCGCAAGGCGATGCGCGGCTCCCGATTGCCGGCTTTGGCCCGGGCGCGAAAGGGATAACGATCGGCCTGACCGCCCAGCAATTGGCTGAAGCGATCAAGGGCGCGGCTCCCAAGCAGTAACCGAAAACGGCTCGCCCCGGCAGCACCGGGGCGAGCCTTTCGATCAGGCTGCCGCTGGGGCGGTCTCGAGCGCGGCGCGCACCGCCGCAACCGCATCTTGCGCTTTCGCCGCATCCGGGCCGCCACCTTGTGCCATATCGGGACGGCCTCCACCGCCCTGCCCGCCGAGTGCGGCGACCGCACTCTTCACCAGTTCGACCGCGCTAAACGTCGCGACAAGATCATCCGTCACGCCCACGGCAACCGAGGCGCGGCCATCGTTGATCGCCACCAGCACCGCCACCCCTGAACCGAGCCGCTGCTTCGTTTCATCCACGGCGCCGCGCAGCCCCTTGGCCTCGAAGCCGTCGAGCACCTGCCCGATGAACGCCACGCCACCCGCCTGTTCGGCCTGCGCTGGCGCGGCAGCGCCGCCGCCGCCCATTGCGAGCGCTTTCTTCGCCTCGGCCAGTTCGCGCTCCAGCCGTTTGCGCTCCTCGATCAGCGATACGACGCGCGCGGGCACTTCATCCGGCGTGGTTTTGAGCGCAGACGCAGCCTCGCGCAGTTTCTCGTCGCGTTGCACGAACCACGCGCGCGCCGCCTCCCCGGTCAGCGCCTCCACGCGCCGAACGCCAGAGGAAACCGCACCTTCGCTCACGACCTTGAACAATCCGATATCGCCGAGCGCATTGACGTGGGTGCCGCCGCACAATTCGAGCGAATAGATTTTGTCGCCGTCCTCGGTGCCCATCGACACAACGCGGACCTCGTCGCCATATTTTTCGCCGAACAACGCCATCGCGCCCATTTCGATCGCCTCGTCAGGCGTCATCACACGCGTCGTCACCGGGCCGTTCTGGCGCACCATCGCGTTTACGGCGGCCTCGGTATCGGCAATTTCGGCGGCCGTCATCGCGACCGGATGCGATACGTCGAAACGCAGCCGGTCCGGCGCGACGAGCGAGCCTTTCTGCGCGACATGCGTGCCGAGCCGCTGACGCAGCGCCTCGTGAAGCAAATGGGTGGCGGAGTGATTGGCGCGAATCGCGCCGCGACGCTGAACGTCGATCGCGAGGCGCACCGGATCACCGACCTTCACCTCGCCCGCATCGACCTTCGCATGGTGGACGAACAATTTGCCGAGCTGCTTCGAGGTGTCGGAAACGCCGGCCGCGAAGCCGTGATCGCCCGTGATATTGCCCAGATCGCCGACCTGGCCACCGCTCTCGCCATAGAAAGGCGTCTGGTTGACGATGATATCCACCGCATCACCCGCGCCAGCCCGATCGACGCGCACGCCATCCTTTATCAGCGCAAGAACAATGCCTTCGCCAGTATCATTCGCGTAACCCGTGAACTCCGTCGCGCCTAGTTCCTCAACGAGATCGAACCAGAGCTCATCCGACGCCTTCGCCCCGGACCCCTTCCATGCGGCACGAGCGGCACGCTTCTGCTCGGCCATCGCGCTGTCGAAACCGGCGCGATCGACCGACAGATCCTGCGCGCGCAACGCGTCTTCGGTCAGATCGTAAGGGAAGCCAAAAGTGTCATAGAGGCGAAACGCGGTCTCGCCCGGCAGCACGTCGCCCGGCTTCATGCCGGTGGTGGCCTCATCGAGCAGCTTCAGCCCCTTGTCGAGCGTCTGGCGGAAACGCGTTTCCTCCTGTTGCAATGTCGCCTCGATCAGCGGCTGTGCACGGACCAGTTCGGGATAGGCCGCGCCCATCTCAGCGACCAGCGCGGGCACCAGCCGGTGCATCAGCGGATCTTTCGCGCCGAGCAGATGGGCGTGGCGCATCGCGCGACGCATGATGCGGCGCAGGACATAACCGCGCCCGTCGTTCGCCGGCAGCACGCCATCGGCAACGAGGAAGCCCGAGCAGCGCAAGTGATCGGCGATCACGCGGTGGCTCGCCTTCATCTCGCCATCGGTCGGCGTATGCGTCAGCGCGCCCGACGCGGCGATCAGCGCCTTGAACGTATCCGTATCATAATTGTCGTGGACGCCCTGCATCACCGCCGCGATGCGCTCCAGCCCCATGCCGGTGTCGATCGACGGCTTGGGCAGATCGCCGATGATCTGATCGGCCTCCTGCAGGTGCTGCATGAACACGAGGTTCCAGATCTCGACGAAACGATCGCCATCCTCGTCGGGCGATCCGGGGGGGCCGCCGGGGATGTGCTCGCCATGATCGTAGAAGATCTCCGAACACGGGCCGCACGGGCCGTCCGATCCCATCGCCCAGAAATTATCCTTGGTCGGGATACGGATGATCTTGTGATCGGGCAGGCCCGCGATCTTCTTCCACAGATCGAAAGCCTGATCGTCGGTGTGATAGACCGTCACTAGCAGGCGATCGACATCCAGCCCGAAATCCCGGGTCAGCAACGTCCAGGCGTGGGTGATCGCCTGTTCCTTGAAATAGTCGCCAAAGGAAAAATTCCCCAGCATTTCAAAGAACGTATGGTGCCGCGCGGTATAGCCGACGTTATCGAGATCATTGTGCTTGCCACCAGCGCGGACGCATTTTTGCGATGAGGTCGCGGTGGAATAAGGCCGTGTCTCCAGCCCGGTGAACACGTTCTTGAACGGCACCATCCCGGCGTTGACGAACATCAGCGTCGGGTCATTCTGGGGCACGAGCGGAGCGGACGGCACGATCTGATGGCCGTTGCTGCCGAAATAGTCGAGAAACGCGCGGCGGATGTCGTTGGTCGATGTCATGCCCGCGACTTAGGCGAGCATGACAGAACGCTCAAGTGAGACAAATACGCCTATGCGAAGGATTCACGCGGCGGCCTTGCGCGCCTTCTCGAGTTTCTTGACCAGCATCTGGCGCTTCAGGCGCGAGATATGGTCGATAAACAGCACGCCGTTCAGATGGTCGATCTCATGCTGCACGCATGTCGCCATCAGGCCGGAGAATTCCTCCTCATGCGGCGCGCCATTTTCGTCGAGCCATTTTACGCGGCAGCGCGCGGGGCGCTCCACCTCGGCATATTGCTCGGGAATCGAGAGACACCCCTCGCTGTAGGTCGACATTTCGTCGCTGACCGACAGGATTTCCGGGTTGATGAACGCGCGGGGATCGCGCTTCGCCTCCGGCTTGGCGTCTTCTTCCTCGGTCTCGCGCTCCTGAAGATCGACCACCATCACGCGACGGATCACGCCGACCTGGCTCGCGGCGAGGCCGATGCCGTGCGCGGCATACATGGTGTCGAACATATCGGCGACGAGCGTGCGGACATCATCGTCCACCGCCTCCACCGGTTCACAGACCAGACGCAGACGGGGATCGGGAATCTCGACGATAGGCATTACGGACATGGATGTGAGCTAGGAGCGCCGACGGCGGGCGTCAAGCGACCGGGCGACGCGCGCGCAACGCCTGCGCCAATGTGCCCTCATCGAGATAATCCAGCTCGCCGCCCACCGGCAGGCCATGCGCGAGCTGCGTCACCCGCACCGGGAAGCGCTCGATTCGCTCAGCGAGGTAATGCGCGGTCGTCTGCCCTTCCAGCGTGGCATTCATCGCCAGCACCACCTCATCGACGCCGCCAGCCTCGATCCGGCGGATAAGCGAATCGATCGAGAGGTCCTCCGGCCTTACCCCTTCGAGCGCCGAGAGCCGGCCACCGAGCACGTGGAACTGCCCCGGAAACAGCCGCGAGCGCTCCAGCGCCCACAGGTCCGCCACCTCTTCCACCACGCACAAAGCCCGCGCATCGCGGCGCGGATCGGCGCAGATCGCGCACGGATCGGTGGTATCCACATTGCCGCAGACCGAGCAGGTCGCGAGCCGCTCCTCCACCCGCGTCAGCGCGGCGAGCAGCGGCACCAGCGCTGTTTCGCGTTTCTTGACCAGATGCAGCACGGCACGACGCGCCGACCGCGGCCCCAAACCGGGAAGCCGTGCCAGCGCGCTCGTCAGCGCTTCGATCTCCTGCGATGCCATAAGCGGAACAGATAGGGGGTTGCGCGCCGCGCCGCCAGCGTGTCGAGAACGGGCCATGCGGATCATCTTCATGGGAACGCCAGCCTTCGCCGTGCCGACGCTCGACGCGCTGGTCGATGCGGGTCACGAAATCGTTGCTGCCTATAGCCAGCCCCCGCGCCCCGGTGGGCGACGCGGGCGTGAACTCGTCCCCTCTCCGGTGCAGTGTCGCGCGGAGGAGCATGGCATCGCCACCCGCACCCCGGTCAGCCTGAAATCGTCGGAGGAACAGGCGGCATTTGCAGCGCTTGGGGCCGATGTCGCGGTGGTCGCGGCCTATGGCCTGATCCTGCCGAGCGCGGTGCTCGATGCGCCACGGCTCGGCTGCCTCAACGTCCATGGCTCGCTGCTGCCCCGCTGGCGTGGGGCGGCGCCGATCCAGCGCGCGATCCTCGCCGGAGACCCGGAAACGGGGGTTGGCGTCATGCAGATGGAGGCCGGGCTCGATACCGGCCCGGTGCGGCTGGAAGGACGCACCCCGATCCATGGCAAGACGGCCGGGGAATTGACCGACGAACTGGCGCTGCTCGGCGCGCGGTTGATGGTGCAAGTACTCGCTGACCCTGATGCCTACCCGTCGGTCGCGCAGCCGGAGGACGGCATCACTTATGCCGCGAAAATCGCAAAGGACGAGACGCGGCTCGATTTCACGCAGGATGCGGCGATGGTGGAGCGGCAGATTCGCGCGTTCAACCCGCCCGGCGCGTGGTTCGAGATCAATGGCGAGCGCGTCCGGATGCTCGCGGCCACGGTAGAACGCGACATCGGCGGCGAGCCTGGAACCGTGCTCGACGACAGGCTCACCATCGCCTGCGCAGGCGGAGCAATCCGGCCATCGCTGGTTCAGCGCGCCGGGCGCGGAGTGATGACGACGGGGGATTTGCTGCGCGGCTTCGCCATCCCGGCGGGCGCGATATTGTGACGCGATTCGCGCTGACGATCGAATTCGACGGCCGCCCCTTCATGGGCTGGCAGCGCCAGGCGCATGGCCCCAGCGTGCAACAGGCGCTGGAAGACGCGGTGTTCGCGATCACAGGTGAGCAAGTGGCGGTCCATGCCGCCGGGCGTACCGATGCCGGCGTTCACGCCACGGCGATGCGCGCGCACGTCGATATCGAGAAACCGATCACACCTTTTCGCCTGATGGAGGCGCTCAACGCGCGGGTCCGGCCCGCGCCGGTGGCGGTGCTAGCTGTCGAAGAAGTGGCAGATGACTGGCACGCGCGCTTCTCCTGCGTCGCCCGCCACTATCGCTACACCATCGTCATGCGGCGGGCGCAACTCACCTTTGAACATGGGCTGGCGTGGCGCGTCGCGCCACCGCTGGATGTCGCGGCGATGCGGGCCGGCGCTGAGCGACTGGTCGGGCGGCATGATTTCACCACCTTTCGCTCGGCCCATTGCCAGGCGGATAGCCCGTTGAGGACGCTCGACCGACTCGACGTGGTGACAGACGGCACCCGGATCGACATTTTCGCCTCCGCGCGCTCGTTCCTGCACCATCAGGTGCGCTCGATGGTCGGCTGCCTCGCGCTTGTCGGTCAGGGAAAATGGTCGCCCGACGATGTTTCCGCCGCGCTGAACGCACGCGACCGGGCGGCGCTCGGTTATAACGCGCCACCCGACGGGCTTTACTTCATCGGCGCTGACTATCCGGACGCGTGAAGCGCGCGGCGAGTTCGACATGCGTTGACCAGCGGAACTGGCCGACCGGCTGCACCCATTCGAGCGTATAACCACCTTCGCACATCGCCTTGGCGTCCCGCGCGAAGCTGGCCGGGTTGCACGAAACATAGCCGACCACGGGCACTTTGCAGGTCGCCAGCGCCTCCGCCTGTTCACGGGCACCAGCGCGCGGCGGATCGAGCACCACCGCGGCGAAGCGATCCAGCTCCGCCGGCGCGAGCGGCCGGCGATAGAGATCGCGATGTTCGACGAACACCGGCCGCTGCGCACGCCCTGCCGCGGCTTTCAGCGACAGAACCGCTTCTCGCCCGCCCTCCGCAGCATAGACCTTCGCCGGAAACGCCAACGCGAACGTACCGAGACCGGCGAACAAGTCCGCGATCGTCGGCGCGCTCCCAACCGCCTCACGCATCGCCGCGACCAGCGCCGCCTCGCCTTCGCGCGTCGCCTGAAGAAACGCGGCCGAGGGCAGCGGGACGGGCAGGTCGCCCAACGTCACGGTTACTGCATCCGGCTCCCATCGCACCTCGGGGCCAAAGCCCCCATCTAAGGCGAAACGAGCCAGACCGTGTTGCTCGGCAAAGGCAGTGATCGCCTCCGCTGCTTCCAGCCCCTCTGGCACCGCGCCGGAAATCAGCACGTCCACGCCCTGATCCGCGAGCGCGAGATGGATATCGAGCCGCCGCCGCAACCGTAGCCGCCCGAGCAGGCGCTTGAGTGGCGCGACGATCGCGAACAGCTCGGGCGCCAGCACATGGCATTGCGAAAGATCGACAATCGCGTGGCTTTTTTCGCCGGTGAAGCCCAACCGCCCCGATGGCTCCCAATGCAGGGTGGCGCGGCGGCGGGTATGCGGTGGAGAAAGGACGGGTGGCCGAATATCGGTCGTCAACCCTTGTGCCGCCAGCGCGGATGAGATGCGATCGGTGATGAAGCCCGCCCACGCCGTATCGTCGAGGTGCTGGAGCTGACATCCGCCGCACGCAGGAAAATGGCGGCAAGGCGGCGGCGCGTGATGCGGGCCGGGAACGATCGTGCCGTTCTCGTTCACAACATCCCCGGGCGCGGTGAAGGCGAAATGGCGGCCGTCCGCCGTCACGCCATCGCCGAGCGCGCCGATACGAACAATCTCGTTCACAGACATGCGGCGATCGCCCCTGGCAAATGCCGCGCGAGATCGTCCGCGATGAACGCGGCTCCTGCGCGGCGTGCGGCCTCGCCATGCAGCCAAACGCCCTCGCCCGCCGCGATCGACGCATCACCGCCGACTGCGAGCCGCGCGGCGATCACGCCAGCGAGCACGTCGCCGGTGCCAGCCGTGGACAGCCATGTCGGCGCGGCGCGAGCGATACTCACCCCGCCATCGGGTGTTGCAATCACTGTATCGGCCCCTTTGAAAACAATCGTCGCGCCAGTGGCTTTCGCCGCATCGCGCGCGCGCTCAATCTTGCTCGCGTCGCCGTTTCCGAACAACGCATCGAATTCGCCCCCATGCGGGGTCAGGATCGTCGGCGCGTTGCGCGCTGCGATCTGCTCCGCCCTTACAAGGTGGAGCGCATCGCCGTCGACCACCAATGGTCGATCGCTGGCAAGGGCGTCGCTCAGCCGATCACGCGCACGATCGTCGCGCCCCAACCCCGGACCGATCAGGAGCGCGCCGATACGCGTATCCGCCAACGACGCCGGATCATAGCGCCGCCGCACCACCGCATGCGGCAGCCGGTCGGTCGCGCTGCCGAGCAGGAGCACATATCCCGCGCCTCCAGCCGCTGCTGAGATAGCCGCCAATGCCGCAGCCCCCGGCATCGCCCCGGCAATGATTGCGACCATTCCCCGGCTGTATTTATGCGCCTGAGCCGCTGGCGTTGCCAACTTCGGACGCGCGAGTACCGTGGCACCGCTTTCCACCGGGACGCCGATATCCAGCACCAGGAGCTGACGCGAACGAGCGGCCGCCGGCAGCAGCAGATGCGACGGCTTGAGCGCGCCTAACGCCAGCGTCAGATCATAAATCGGCGAAGCGGATAGCAACCGCCCGTCATCGGTAGCCGCGCCACTCGGCAGATCAACCGCGATCGAAAGCTGTGCCGCCTGCACCAGCCGGACGAGCGCCGCCGCTGTTTCGGTTTCCAACCCGCGCGTCAATCCAGTGCCGAACAGCGCATCGACCAGCACGGAAGCCGGTTGCGCGGCGGCGAGCGGCTCGACCGCGCTGCCCCAGCCGCGCCTGGCCGCGATCGCCGCCGGGCTGCGCGGTTCGCCGGTCGAAGCCACCCGCACCGCATGGCCAGTCGCCGCCAATATCCGCGCCGCGACATAGCCATCGCCACCATTGTTGCCGGGGCCGCACAGGATCAGCACCTCCCGATCGCCCGCGATCCGACGGACCTGCTCAGCCACTGCCGCGCCGGCCCGCTCCATCAATGCCTCGACATTCGTGCCCGCCGCGATCGCTCGATTCTCCGCCGCGCGCATTTCGGCGTCGGTCAGGATCGGCTTGCCGTCGAGCGGCGTCATCGCCTGGCACCGATCGTTGCGGGCAGGCGGTAGCGGTCCCCGGCCAGCGTAACCTCGATCTCGTTCGCGCCCATGATCACCACTTCTGCCGGCGCGGCACCGTCAGCTGCGACGACCCCACGTCCGTCCTTCGTCACCAGCAGGCGCCGGAAACCTCCGTCGGCGTGGCGCACGGTGAGCACAAGTCCGCGCTCGCTCTGCTCCCGCTCCAGCGCACAGGACCGCGAAAAGGCGCGAGCATCACCGATCGCGCAATCGAGATCGCCCTTGCCGCTGGCCAGTTCGCGATGCTCCTGCTCAACGGCAGCAAGCGCATTCCCGTCGCCGCCGCGTGCGCCGCATCCCGTCAAGAGCGCCGCAAGAAGGATCGCCGCGGCCGGGCGATCAGATATCGGCGTAAACATGGCGCTCCGCAGCCGCGCCGGGATGGGTCAGCGCGCCCTTGCGCGCCGGGCCGACGTTCTGCGCGTAACGCCACAGCGCACCAGAGCCATAGCCATTTTCGCGCGGCTTCCAGCGGGCGCGACGTTCCGCGAGCACCGCTTCATCGACGAGCAGGTCGATCGTCCCCGCCTCCGCGTCGATACGGATCGTATCGCCATCCTCGACCAAAGCGATCGGCCCGCATTCGGCAGCCTCCGGGCCGACATGGCCGATGCAGAAACCACGCGTCGCGCCCGAGAAGCGACCGTCGGTGATCAGCGCGACCTTCTCGCCCATGCCAAGGCCATAGAGCGCCGCAGTGGTGGAGAGCATCTCGCGCATGCCGGGGCCACCCTTTGGCCCTTCATAGCGGATCACGACCACCTCCCCCTCGGCGATCTCACGATTCTCCACCGCCTGGAACGTATCCTCCTCGCAATCGAAGCAGCGCGCAGGCCCCTCGAATTGCAAGCGGTGCATCCCGGCGACCTTCACGATCGCGCCTTCGGGGGCGAGGCTGCCCTTCAGCCCGACGACGCCACCGGTGGGAGTGATCGGCGCTTTCGCGTCATAGATCACCTTCTGATCGGGGTTCCACGTCACCTCATCGATATTCTCGGCCAGCGTGCGGCCGGTGACCGTCAGGCAATTGCCGTGCAACAGCCCCTCCGCCAGCAGCGTCTTCATCAGCATGTAGACGCCGCCCGCCTCATACATGTCCTTCGCGACATATTTCCCGCCGGGCTTTAGATCGGCGCAATAAGGCGTCGTCTTGAAGATATCGGCGACGTCGAACAGATCGAATTCGATCCCCGCCTCATTGGCCATCGCGGGGAGGTGGAGTGCGCCGTTGGTCGAGCCGCCGGTCGCCGCGACGATGCGCGCGGCATTCTCGAATGCCTCGCGCGTGCAGATATCGCGCGGGCGGATATTCTTCGCCAGCAATTCCATCACCTGTGCGCCTGCCGCGACCGCGATTTGCTCACGCGATGTATAAGGTGCCGGCACCATGTTGCTGTTAGGCAAGGACAATCCAATTGCCTCGCCGACGCACGCCATGGTGTTCGCGGTATATTGGCCACCGCACGCACCATGGCCCGGACAGGCGACCTTTTCCAGCGCGTGGACTTCCTCGATCGGGCAAGCATGCGCGGCATATTTGCCGACCACCTCGAACACATCGACCACCGTCACGTCGCGACCCTGATAGCGACCCGGCAGGATCGATCCGCCATAGACGAAGATCGACGGAATATTGAGCCGCAGCATCGACATCATCATGCCCGGCAGCGATTTGTCGCACCCGGCGAAGCCGACCAGCGCATCATAACAATGACCGCGGACCGAAAGCTCGACCGAATCGGCGATCACCTCGCGGCTGACGAGGCTGGACTTCATGCCCTGATGCCCCATCGCGATCCCGTCCGTCACGGTGATCGTGTTGAAACGGCGCGGCGTGCCCCCACCCTGCTCCACCCCGCGACGCGCGGCGTCCGCCTGCGCATCGAGCGTGGTATTGCAGGGCGCGCTATCGTTGCCGGCGGAGGCGAGCGCGACGAACGGCCGGGCAATTTCCTCCTCGGTCAAACCCATCGCATAGTAATAACTGCGATGCGGAGCACGCTCCGGACCAACAGAAACATGCCGGCTGGGCAGGCGAGACTTGTCGAATTGATGGGTCATGCGCGCTTCGCTAGGCCGCGTGCCGCACCCGCGCAACCCTTCGTATCAGGGTGCCAGCCGGTTAAGCGCCTGCTCGACGCCTTCCATGGTGAACGGCTTCATCAGGCGCGGGCGATCACGATGGCGATCGATGATCGTTTCGCCGCCACCGCCTGTCGCGAAAACGAATGGAATGTCAGCCGTGGCCAGCGCATCCGCGATCGTCCAGCTTTTCTCGCCGCCGCGCAGATTTACGTCCAGGATCGCACAACCGACCACGCCGGCCTCGATAAATGGCAGCGCCTCCGCGCTGCAATCCGCCGTGCCCGCGCAAGGCCGGCCCAGTGCGTCGAGAAAGTCTTCAAGCATCATCGCGATGAGCGGTTCATCCTCGACGATCAGGACTTGTGCGGTCATGCATCGGGCCATAACGAGCGCCGCAACCGACGCAAGCCCATCATGATTGTGTCAGCGCGTCGCGCGCCGCTTCTGCCAGTTGCTGCACCGAAAAAGGCTTCGGCAGGAAAGACACATTTTCCAGATCGATCGACCGGCGAAGCTGTTCCTCGGCGTAGCCGGACATGAACAGGATCGGGAGTTGCGGATATCGCTCACGCACATGGCGCGCCATGGTCGGCCCGTCCATCGTCGGCATTACCACGTCTGACACCAGCAGATCGGGCGCCTGGCAGGTTTCGAGCAGCTCAAGCGCCACCTCGCCATTCTCGGCGCTGAGCACGGTATAACCCTGCCGCGACAGTGCACGTTCGGCCACCGCGCGCACCATCGCCTCGTCCTCCACCAGCAACACTGTGCCGGTTCCCCAGAGATCGGCCTGACGCGGACGCGGCGCGACTCGCACAGGGGCTACCGTCCCGCTGTTGTGTACCGGCAGATAGATCGTGAAAGTCGCGCCCTGTCCCGGCTTCGAATCCGCAAAGATGTAACCTCCGGATTGCTTGACGATGCCATAGACGGTGGACAGCCCGAGCCCCGTTCCCTTGCCGATTTCCTTGGTGGTGAAGAACGGCTCGAATATCTTGGGCAGAACTTCGGGCGGGATGCCGGTGCCGGTATCGGAGATTTCGAGCGCGGTATAATCGGCCGCCGGCATGATGTCGCTGCCGCGCGCGCGCACCTCCGCGATGCTGACCGCCCGAGTGCGGATCGTCAGCGTGCCGCCACCGTGCGGGTTGCGCGACAGCATCGCATCGCGCGCGTTCACCGCCAGATTGACCACAACCTGTTCGAGTTGCCCCGGATCGGCGCGCACCGGGCCAAGATCGCGACCGTGGCTGACGTTCAGTGTCACCGTCTCGCCGAGCAATCGCTTGAGCAGGTTCGACACTTCCGAAACGACGTCGGGCAATTGCAATATCTGCGGTCGCAACGTCTGCTGGCGCGAGAAAGCGAGCAATTGCCGCGTCAGCCCCGCCGCACGGTTCGAATTGCTGCGGATTTGCTGGATATCGTCGTAATCGCTGTCGCCCGGCGAATGGCGCATCAGCATCAGATCGCAATGGCCGAGGATCGCGGTCAGGATATTGTTGAAATCGTGCGCCACGCCGCCGGCGAGTTGCCCCACCGCCTGCATTTTGGTGACCTGCGCCACCTCGCGCTTGAGCCGCGACTCCTCGCTATTGTCCTTGAGGCTCAGCACTACAGTTGCCGCACCGAGCCCCCGCGCACCGGCGATCGTCAACGCGATTGGCTCGTCGGGGTGATCGCGCAGCCGGACTGCCATATCGCTGGACTGGGCCGCGCCATTGGCGAAACGCCGGACGGCATCCGCCACTGCCGCCTTGTCCTCGCGCACCACTAGATCGCCGGGATAGAGCGGTGGAACGGCGGGATCGATTCCAGCGGCGCGGGCGAACGCGTCGTTCATCTGAACGAAGCGCCCCTCGCGATCGACCAGTGCGATCCCCACCGGCATCAGGGATACCAATGTGTTGATATGGCTCGTCGCGGTCGCGCCGTCGGTGGTCGGCAGATCCTCGTCATCGAGCATCGCGATCAGGATCGGGCCATTGTCGCCATCGGCGAACGGCACTTGCACCAGCCGCAACGGGTTTCCGTCCAGCCCTTCGCGCTCGAAGCGGACCAGCCCGCGGCTGTCGGTAATCAGGAAGCGCGCGAAATCCATGCCCGCAGCGCTTCCCCCGCCGCTGCCCAGCGCGCGATGACGAAATACCGGATTTGCGGATAGAATGCGGCCATCCGGCGCAATCATCGCCGCCATGATGCCCGCTGCGCCCAGCCGGTTGCCGAATTCTCCGGCCAGCGCATCGGTCAGGCGATCGGCGCGATTGGCATCCGCCGCGCGCTCGAACCGCCAGATCAGCATATCCTGTTGCTCACCGGCACGGACAATAACCACGTTGACCGTCTGGTGCTCCAGCCGGATGTGCTCGGCGCGGGCCTGCCCGTCGCGCCACGCGATCCGCCCCGCGGCGGCGAGCGATGAGGCGTCTTCCTCCCCAAGCGACAATGCAGGCGGGGTCGGAAAGCCGCCGAACATTGTTTCATAGAGATCGTTCGCACACACCAGCCGCCCGGTGCGATCAGTAACCGCGATCGCCTCGCCGGAGGTTTGCGCGATCGCGCGTGCCAGCCCCCAATCGACTTCGTGGACCGCATCATCGCGAGCGCCGGCGAGCGAGCGCCAGACAACCGCCACCGCCCCCGCCACGATCGCGGTACCCGCGAAGCCGGCCGCGAACACCCGGTCCCCTACCAGCCACAGCACCAGAAGCGCGGCGAAGACGCCTGCTGCCACCGCGATCAGCAAGGCTGTGCGCGGCGTGAGCAAGGTTTGCGAGGCGAGCGATCGGGATGCCATGATCGCGGGTGATCCTTCGCCGCCCGCCGTGCGTCAAGCGCAGACGGGCGGCAGATACGATCACCAGATGCGGATGCGGGCCTCAGGCGAGAGATAAAGGGCGTCGCCGGCCTTCACATTATAGGCCGAATACCATGGATCGAGATTGCGCACGGTGAAAACACGCCAATGCCCCGGCGCATGCGGATCGGACAGCAATGCCTGACGCAGCGCCGGCTCACGCTGCTTGATCCGCCAGACCTGCGCCCAGCCGAGATAGAAACGCTGATCGCCGGTTGTGCCGTCAAGCACCGGCGCGGGCTTGCCCCCGAGCGTCTTGTGATAGGCGTCGATCGCGACGGTCAGGCCAGCGAGGTCGGCGATATTTTCGCCCAGCGTCAGGCCGCCCTGAATATGCTGCCCCGGCAACGGCTCATACGCATCATATTGCGCGACGAGCTTGTCGGTGAAGCCCTTGAACCGCTCCACATCCTGCGGCGTCCACCAGTCGGTGAGCTTGCCGGTCGCATCATATTTGCGACCCTGATCGTCGAAGCCATGGCTGATCTCATGCCCGATCACCGCGCCGATCGCGCCATAGTTTACCGCAGGATCGGCCTTGGGATCGAAGAATGGCGGCTGGAGGATCGCGGCGGGGAAGACGATCTCGTTCATCGCCGGGTTGTAATAAGCGTTGATCTCCATTGGCGTCATGAACCACTCGTCGCGGTCCACCGGCTTGCCGAGTTTGTCGAGATCGCGCTGGAAATCGAACGCATTGGCGCGCGCGACATTCCCGAACAGATCGCCGCGCATCACCTGAAGCTTCGAATAATCGCGCCATTTCGTCGGATAGCCGATCTTCGGGCGGAAAGCGGCGAGCTTGGTGAGCGCTTTCTCCTTCGTCTCCGGCGCCATCCATTCGAGCTTGCGGAGCCGATCGCCCATCGCGCCGATCAGGTTTTTCACCAGCTCGTCAGCCGTCGCCTTGGCCTCTGGCGGGAAATATTTGGCGACGTAAGCCCGGCCGATATCCTCGCCCAGCTCATCCTTGATGAGATCGCTGGCGCGCTTCCATCGCGCCGGCTGCTCCGGCGTGCCGGACAAGGTCGTGCCGTAAAACGCGAAACGCGTCTTGTCGAAATCGGATGACAGGAACCGCGCATAGCTGCCGATCGTGTGCAGCATCAGGTGATCCTTCAGCACCGCCAGCGGCGCTGCCGCCCACAGCTTCGCCTCTCCGGTCAGCGCGCTGGGCTGGGCGACGAGATAGTCACCGCTAACCGGCATACCCGCCGCCGTGGCGAAATCACTCCAGGCAAAGCCCGGCGCGCGCGTCGAAAGATCCGCGAAGGCAAACTTGTTATAGGTCTTGTCCGCGTCGCGGCTCTCGATCCGCGTCCAATGCGCGGTGGCCAGTTCCTTCTCGAACGCGAATACAGCTGCTGCGCGCTTTTCCGCATCGGGCTCGCCGGCAAGTGTCAGCATCTTCGCGAGATACGCCTGATAGGCGGTGCGCGTTTCGGCGAGCTTGGGATCGTCCTTCAGATAATAATCGCGATCGGGCAGCCCCAAACCACCCTGCGCGAGGCTGACGATATAGCTATCCGGGTTCTTGTCGTCCTGCCCGACATAGACCTGGAACAGGCCCGATACGCCATTGCGCTGCATCCGCGCCGCTTCAACGGCCAGTTCGCGCTTGTCCTTCACCGCCTTGATCGCGGTGAGCCACGGCTTGATCGGCGCCGCGCCCTTCGCGTTCACGGTCGCCTCGTCCATGAAGCTCGCGTAGAAATCGCCTGACTTGTTGCCCGGCTGCTTCGACACCTCCTCAAGCAACGCGCGCAGACGTTGTTGCGACAGATCCTGGAGCTTGTGGAACATGCCATAAGCGGCGCGATCCGCCGGAATCTGCGTCACCTTCTGCCAATCGCCGTTGGCATAGTCATAGAAATCCTTGCCGGGCGGGACGGCTGGATCGCGGCCGCTCAAATCGAAACCGAAATCGCCGATCTGCGGGCGGGATTGGTCGGCGGGAGCGGATTGCGGCGTGGTTTGCGCGACGGCGGCGGCGCCAACAGATACAAGCAGCGAGGCCAGGAGGATCGAACGCATCAGGAGAAGCCCTTCAATCTTTACAGAATGCTCCGTGATTTACGCCGATAACACGCCTCGTCAATCATGGTTACGAATGCGACGATTGTTCCACTTGCGCGCGATCCATAACCGCCAGCCAAGCGCCGACAGGACGTAGCCGCCGATCGCGAACGTCGCGGTCACGATCAGCAAGCCCGTCGCGGTGGCCGGCGCGGCATCGGATAGCAGCCACTGCATCCAGCCCGATTCGACCGCGTCGCGCACAGGATCGCCCGGCAGCGCCTTATCGATATGCAGCGCCCATTTTCCGATCCAATAAGCCGCGACCCACAGGGGTGGGGTAGTGATCGGATTGGTGACGAACGTAGTGAGCGCCGCGGCCGGAATATTGGCGCGCAGCGGCAGCGCGAGCAGCGCGGAAAACGGGATTTGCGCCACGGGAAACAGAATGCCCGTCACCATCCCGAGTGCGACGCCTCGCGGCACCGAACGGCGGGTGAAACGCCAGAGGTGCGGCGCCAGCACGCGATGCGCCACCGGGCGCAACAGCCGGCTGTTCTCCATCGATTCGCGGGTCGGCAAATTGCGTTGGCACCACGCGGCGAACCGCTGCCAGAGCCCCGGTGCTTGCGACGCCATCAGCCGCGCTCGCGCAGCACGCGCCCGGCCTCACGCTTCCATTCGCGTTCCTTGATCGCCGCGCGCTTGTCGTGATCCTTGCGCCCCTTGGCGAGCGCAAGCTCAACCTTCGCACGCCCTTGCCCGTTAAAGTAAACCGAGAGCGGCACCAGCGTCATGCCCTGACGCGCGACCGCGCCGTGCAGCTTGTTGATTTCCCGCTCGTGCAGCAGCAGCTTGCGCGGCCGACGCGGCTCATGATTGAAACGATTGCCATGGCTGAACTCGGGCACGTTCGAGTTGATCAGCCACACCCCGCCTTCGTTCACCTCGGCATAGCTTTCCGCGATCGAGCCTTCGCCGAAACGCAGCGACTTCACCTCGGTCCCGGTCAGGACGATCCCCGCCTCGAACTTGTCCTCGATCGAATATTCGAACCGAGCGCGCCGGTTCTCGGCAACGATCTTCTTCTTGTCGAAGGTGGCGGGTTTGGGACGGGACATAAGACGCGCGATGTAGGGTGGCGAAGGCCCCGGCGGCAAGGGCGGTTCGATCCGGGGAACGAAAACAGCGTCAGAACGGGATTTTCAGACGTGCCATTGCCCGGTTGCTCGAAACACCGCCGACACTGCCTTGCTCAACCTCCACCCCCACCTTCGCATTGCCGAGCACGGTGGTTTCCGCCTTGGGCGGCGCGCTTTCCGCATAGCGATCGGGCAAGCGCGGGATCCGATAAGGATCGGCGCGCCGGGCGCAGACGGTAACCTCTCCGTCCTCCCCGAGCGCACACTGGCGAGGAACGGCATGGAGGCGCGGATCATCCAGTGCTGGACCGGCAACCGCCTGTAACGCGATCAGCAGCAGCTTCATCACCACCACGATGCGCGCCAATTATGGCGCGCCCGTGGCTAGCGGCAGTCAGAAGCCGGCGCGCGCCAACCCCGCGTCGACCGCCTTTCGCGAAGCCTCGCCCGGCCATGTCATCGGCAGGCGCAAACCATCGGGGAAGCCGGGACGGACCTTGGTCATCGCATATTTCACCGGGCCCGGTGAGGCATCGGTGAACAGCGAAACATGCAGCGCGAAAAGCTTGTCGTGCAGTTCCAGCGCCTTGGCGGAATCACCGGCAGCGCAGGCCGCCTGAAAATCGGCGCACAAACGCGGCGCGACATTGGCGGTGACGGAGATGCACCCCACCCCGCCCATCGCGTTGAAACCGAGCGCGAGATCATCATTGCCCGAAAGCTGGCAGAAACCATCGCCCAGCCCGGCGCGGTGCTGCGACACGCGCTGGAGCACGCCCGACGCATCCTTCACCGCGACGAACACCTTCGGGAAATCGGCGACGATGCGGATCAGGGTTTCCGGCTGGATGTCGGTCACCGTGCGCGCCGGCACATTGTAGAGCACGATCGGCAGCCCCGCCTGCGGCGCGAGCGCAGCGAAATGCTGGTAGATCCCCTCCTGCGAGGGCCGATTGTAATAAGGTGGCACCATCAGCGCGGCATCGGCGCCCGCCTCTTTCGCGGCGGCGATATTGGCCGCCGCGACGCGTGTGTCGTTCGAACCTGCGCCCGCGATCACCGGCACCCGCCCCTTCGCCTGATCGACGCAGATACGGACGATCGCGAATTGCTCATCTTTCGTAAGCGTCGCGGCCTCGCCGGTCGTGCCGCACGGAACCAGCGCGGCCGAGCCTTCGGCGATTTGCCATTCGATAAGGTCACGATAAGCTGATTCGATAAATTCGCCATGCGCGTCGAACGGCGTGACGAGCGCCGGAATTGAGCCGGAAAACATGATTTTGCGTTCCTGAATGCGCGAAGATGGTAGGTTCGTTCAGGACAGATACGGGTTTACCCTTTAGTCTGTCCACAACGGTGACTGGATTGAAGGCAGGTGCTTTGATCGGATTGTTCGTAGCGGCCGGCGCGGCCTTGGTGCTCGCGCAGGATCAGGATGACTCTTACGCCACGCGCATGGCCAATGCGCGTGCGACGCAAATGGAGACGCGTACCGCAATCGCATCGCCGCCGGTGGGCGTTAACACCGCCGGGATGGCGCAATCGATCGCCCAATGGAAAACGTTGCAGCAGACTGATGCGCTGCCGTTCGACAGCTACGCCTCGTTCCTGCTCGCCCATCCCGGTTGGCCCGGTGAAGCAGCGAACCGACGCGCGGCGGAGCGGCAGGCCGCTGCCGGCACGGGATCGGCGGCCGGCATGATCGCGTATTTCCGTCGTTTCCCGCCACAATCTGCGGCCGGCGGCCTCGCTTACGCCAAGGCCCTCGCCTCGACCGGCGCGATGGCACAGGCCAATGAAGCGGCGCGACTGGCATGGCGGCGCGGCGCCCTCTCCGCGAGCGACGAGAGCGCGCTTACCCAGCAATTCGGCGGCGCATTGCGAGCAGACGATCAGGATGCGCGCATGGACGCCCTATTGTGGCAAGGCGCCACCAGCGCGGCCGCGCGCCAGATCACCCTCGTCTCCCCGTCGCAACGTCCGCTGTTCGAGGCGCGGCTCGCCTTCCGCAGCGGAGCGACCAATGCCGCCGACATCGCCCGGCAATATGACATGATCGGCGAACGCGACGCGGGCTATATCGCGGATAAGGCCACCTGGCTCGGGCGGACCTCCCCGATCGATGCTCGCACCTGGCTGGCCCGTACCCGCCCGCCGGGAATGAACCGCCCCGGCAATCCCGAAAAATTCTACCTTGTTCTCTATGCCAATGCCCGTGGCGCCGCGAACGACGGCCAGTGGCAGACCGCTTATGATATCGCGCGGCAGGTGGATGATGCCTATCCCGCCGGCACCGACGTTTCGACCAAATCCTATGGCGAGCGCGATCAATACACCAATCTCGTGTGGCTGGCCGGTCAGACCGCGCTCAACAAGCTGAATCGCCCGGCGGACGCGATGCCGCTGTTCGAGCGTTACGGCCGTGGCAGCGTAGCGCCGCAAACCCGCGCCAAGGGCTTTTACTGGGCGGCCCGCGCGGCGGAAAAGGCTGGTCGCGCGACCGATTCCAGCACGCTGTTCAATCACGCGGCGGGCTTCCGCGATCAATATTACGGGCAGCTCGCCAACGAACATCTCGGCCGCGCGCTGGTCGCGCCGCCGGAATATAATACGAACCCGATCAGCCCAGTCGCCCGCACCGCCTTCTATAATCGCGAAGTGGTGCGCGCCGCGCAATTCCTTGGCTCGATCAACTCGTGGCAGGATCAAAGCCTGTTTCTGAAACAAATCGCCACCGATGCGACGAGCGATTCCGATCACCTGTTGGCGGAGGAATTGTCGCGCTCGCTCGGTCGCCCCGATCTGGGCGTGCTGGTCGGGCGCAGCGCGATGCAGAACGGGCTGACGGAATATAGCGCAACCGGTTTCCCGACCGTCGCGGTGCCCGGCGGGTATGAAGACGAGTGGACGATGATCCACGCGATCGCGCGGCAGGAGAGCAATTTCGATCGCATGGCTGTTTCGGGCGCCGGCGCGCGCGGGCTGATGCAGTTGATGCCCGGCACCGCGCGCGAGCAGGCCGCGAAAATGGGGCTGGCCTATAACGTCGGCGCGCTGACCACCGACACCGGATATAACATCCAGCTCGGATCGAATTATTTCCAGCGTATCTTCAAACAGTTCGGCAGCTACCCGCTGGCGATCGCGGCCTATAACGCGGGGCCCGGCAACGTGAACAAATGGCTCGCGGCGAATGGCGATCCGCGCACCGGATCGGTCGATATGGTCGATTGGGTGGAGGCGATCCCGTTCAGCGAAACGCGCAACTACGTTCAGCGCGTGCTGGAAAATGCAGTGGTCTATGATCTGCTCAATCCACCCCGCGCGCGCAGCCGTGGGCCGGCGAATTTGAGCTGGTATCTCGGGCGGTCGCGTCGGGGCTGAACGATGGATCGCCCCAATTACATCACGCCCGCCGGCTATGCGACGCTACGCGCGGAATATGAGGCGCTGTTCGCGAAGGAGCGCCCTGCGTTGCTGGACACGATCGCCTGGGCGGCCGGCAATGGCGACCGTTCGGAGAATGGCGACTATATCTACGGCCGCAAACGCCTGCGCGAGATCGACCGGCGGCTCGGCTGGCTGTCGAAACGGATGAAGGCGGCGAAGGTCGTCGATCCGGCGCAGGCGCCCGATCGCGATCGCGTGTTCTTCGGCGCCACCGTGACGATCGCCGACGACGACGACAATCACCGCACGCTGACATTGGTGGGCGATGACGAGGCCGATGCGGGCGCGGGCAAGATCGGCTGGAATGCCCCGCTTTCCCGCGCGCTGCGCGGTGCGGCGATCGGCGATCTGCGACGCGTGTCGCTACCCGCCGGTGAGCGGGAATATGAGGTGATGGCGATCGCATATCCGAACGGTTGACGATCGGGCCCACGAAGTCGATCAGACCATATGGCCGACGAAAATCCCAATCGAAACGTCGCGTTGCTGATCGACGCGGACAATGCGTCATGGCACGCGATCGATCCGGTGCTGACCGTTCTGGCGGAGCTTGGCAGCGTCAATGTCCGGCGCGTCTATGGCAATTGGACCAAGCCGGGGCTGAAGGGCTGGCGCGACATGACCGTGAAATACGGCATCGAGCCACAGCAGCAGTTCGACCTGACCAAGGGCAAGAACGCGACCGATATGAAGATGACGATCGACGCGATGGATCTGCTCTATCGTGGGCGGGTGCAGGCGTTCGGCATCATGTCTTCCGACAGCGATTTCATGCCGCTGGCGATGCGCATCCGACAGGATGGGCACGACGTTTACGGTTTCGGATCGAGCAAGACGCCACAGGCGTTCCAGAATGCGTGCAGCCGCTTCATCGATGTCGACAAGCTGATGGCGGCCCCCGCACCAACCGCGCCCCCTGCGGCGACAGCTGCAGCGGCGGCCACCACTACCGCCGCTCCGGCCCCGCAATCCGCCAATGGCGGCGGACGCAAGGCCGATGTCGATCCCGATCTGGTGAAGCTGCTGATCGACGCTTACGACAATGTGAAGCGCGATGAGCGCGGCTTCGTCAGCCTGTCGGCAATGGGCCAGCTTGCGGCGAACCGATCGAGTTTCGACGTCCGCAACTATGGTTTCAAGCGCCTGTCGGACCTGATCCAGTCGGTCCCGAATTTCGCGACGGAGCGCCGCGACGATGGCCGCGTCTTCGTCCGTCGCCTCCGCTAAATTGTTCTGATCGGGCTCGCGCCCAAGGGAGTTATCATGCGTCTTCTTCCCCTTCTTGCCCTGACTGTCGCACTTGCCGCGCCGGCGGCGGCACAGACCGATCCGCAGCGTCTGTCCGATATGGTGCGCACGCTCGCCTCGCCTGAATTCGGCGGCCGGGCGCCGGGCACCGCCGGGGAAAAGACGACGATCGACTGGCTGGTTCAGCAGTTAAAGACGCTCGGGCTCGAACCGGGCGCCAGCAATGGCGGCTGGGTGCAACAGGTGCCGCTGATCCACACGCGGATCGGCGACGGCACGATCAGCGCGGGCGATATGCCGCTGGTGCAGGGCACGGACGTAGCCATGACGACTGTGCGCGGCGATCAGCGCATCGCGATCAAAGACGCGCCGATGGTGTTCGTCGGCTATGGCGTCTCCGCGCCCGAGGCGAAATGGGATGATTTCAAGGGCGTGGACGTGCGCGGCAAGGTCGTCGTGTTCCTCGTCAACGATCCCGATTTCGTCGCCAGGCCCGGTGAGGACGCGGTGGGTCGCTTCGGCGGCAACCGCATGACCTATTACGGTCGCTGGACGTATAAATATGAGGAAGCCGCGCGGCGCGGCGCGGTGGCCGCGCTAATCGTCCATGATACTGACGCGGCAGGCTATCCATGGTCAACCGCCAATGCCTCGAATGGCGAGAATTACGATATCGTGCGCGGGGCGGACGACCAGCGCGTGCCGCTGCAAGGCTGGCTCGCGCATGACGCGGCGGATCGGCTGTTTACGGCGGCCGGGCTCGATCTAGCGAAACTCCGCGTCGAGGCGCGCTCGGCATCGTTCCGCCCCGTCGAGATGAAGCCGCGCTTTTCGGCCGATCTGCCCGTGACGGCTGAGCGGATCGAGAGCGCCAACGTGCTCGCCAAGATCCCCGGTGCGAAACGTCCCGACGAAACCGTGATGTTCGGCGCGCACTGGGACGCCTATGGCGAAGGCCCAGCGGACGCCAATGGCAAGACGCTGCGTCCCGGCGCCAATGACGATGCGCTCGGCTCCGCCGGCGTGCTGGAGTTGGCACGCCAGTTCAAGGCCGCGCCGAAGCCGGATCGCACGCTCGTCTTTGCATTGTGGACGGGTGAGGAACGCGGGCTGCTCGGCTCCGAATATTATGCTGCGCATCCAGTCTATCCGCTGGCCAAGACCGCCGCCAACCTGACGCTCGATATCCTCCAGACAGCGGGGCCGGCGAAGGATGTGACCTTGGTGGGCGCGGGCAATTCTTCGCTCGACACGTTGCTCGCCGCCGCTGCCAAGGCGCAGGGACGCACGATCACCCCCGAAACCGCCAGCGAGCGCGGTCTGTTCTATCGCGCCGACCATTTCTCGGTCGTGCGGCGCGGGGTGCCCTCGATGATCTTGATGGCATTGGGCGGCGCGCCGGACCTGAAGGCTGGCGGTCTCCCCGCCGGGCAGAAGTGGCTCGACGCTTACATGGCCTGCTATCACAAAACCTGTGACACTTGGTCGCCGGACTGGAACCTTGGCGGCGCGGCGCAGGACGTCGATCTGTTCTACACGATGGGCAAGCAGCTCTCGAAAACCGGCGTGTGGCCGACGTGGAGCGCGGGCAGCGAATTCCTCGCGCTGCGCAACAAAAGCGCCGCAGAGCGAAAATAGGCACGACGGGGGCCGGTCGGCATATCAGTCGCTCGTCGCGGCGGCACGGTATTCCCGGCCGCCGCCGCCGCCCGCTCCCGACACAGGGGATTTGGCGCGATAGGCACGGAGCGTCGTTCCTCCGCATATCGGATCGACCCAGCCGAGTTGAATTCTGCTACGCCAACGAAATCGCGCCCCGCCACCTTGAGGATCGATACGGTGAACCCGGTTTACGCCACGATGGCCACGACCATCTTCGAGGAAATGTCGGCGCTTGCGCGCGAGACCGGCGCGATCAACCTCGGGCAGGGTTTCCCCGATACGGTGGGACCGAAAGAACTGTTGCAGGCTGCGGCGGACGCCGTGCTGGCGGGCCCGAACCAATATCCGCCATCGCCCGGCCTGCCGGTATTGCGGGAGGCGGTCGCGGCGCATTACCGGCGCTTTCAGTCGCTCGACATCCGCTCGCAAGACGTGCTCGTCACCTCTGGCGCGACCGAGGCGATCGCCGCCGCGCTGCTCGCGATCGTTTCGACCGGCGACGAAGTAATCCTGTTCGAGCCAATGTACGATGCCTATCGGCCGTTGATCGAGCGCGCAGGCGGGGTGGCGCGGCCCGTGACGCTGCGCCCGCCGGGCTGGCGTTTGCCGATTGACGATGTCGCAGCCGCGATCGGGACCGCGCACGCGAGCAATCGTGCTGAACAATCCCAATAATCCCGCCGCCCGCGTATTCTCGCATGAGGAATTGATCGCGCTGGCGGATTTATGCGTCTCGCGCGATCTCATCGCGATCTGCGACGAGGTGTGGGAGCATGTCGTGTTCGATCGCGCTGCGCATGTGCCGATGATCGACCTGCCCGGCATGGCAAAGCGCGCAGTGAAGATCGGTTCGGCGGGCAAGATCTTCGGCCTGACCGGCTGGAAAGTCGGTTTCGTCATCGCTGCACCGGAACTGCTGCAACCGATCGCACGCGCGCATCAATTCCTGACCTTCACCACAGCGCCCTGCCTGCAAATAGCTGTAGCGCACGGCCTTGGTCTCGAAGACGATTTCTTCACGCGCTCCCGCGCCGATCTCGAGCGCTCGCGCGACTATCTCGTCACGTTGCTGGCAGAAGCGGGGTTCACGACATTGCCGAGCGAGGGCACCTATTTCGTGACGGTCGATCTCAACGCCTCGGGGATAGACGGCGAGGACGATGCCCTCGCCCGCCGTATCCTGCACGAGGCCGGCGTCGCGAGCATCCCGCTTTCGCCGTTTTACGTCAGCGGGAACGCGCCGCGCGGCCTTATCCGCCTGTGCTTTGCCAAGCCGGACGACGTGCTGGCCGACGCATGCGACCGGCTTGGCAAATGGCTGGCGGATCAAAAGCCGCCGGGTCGGCCTAAAGCGCGGCCAGCGCTGCCTGCAGCAATTGCGTGAACGCGGTAATCGCGGCGGAAATCTCCGAGGTTGTCGCCGCCCGCTTAACCGAGGTGTTGCTGGTCGTCGTCACGCTTGATGTGAGGAGATAGCTGCCGGCATAATTGTTACTGACAACGCCTCCTCCGGCCTTAACCATAATCCAATTGTCGGTTACGCCATCGCCATTGAGGCGGATCAGCAGCCTGTTGCTGTCGATCTTCAGATTCTGGATCGGGTCCTGCGCACTAATGCCGTGCCACCCCGTGCCAATCAGCACATTGTTGCGGATCGTAACGTTCGAATAGCCACGCCCCTGCGTATAGAGGCCAGCCTCGTCGCGCATGAAGACGCCCTGGGTATGGAAATTGGGGCCGGGATCGACAAAATTATCCTCGATCAGCACGTCGCGCGCGCCGTGATCGCCCGCGAGTGTCAGGCCCGCAGTAAATAACTGAACCGCATCCGCATGGTCGCCGGGGGCCGGCCGATACGGGCCGAACTTGTTCCGCGCCACCACAGCCGTGGTCACACCGACGAGCTGAACGCCCTCGCGCACGTTCTGGAACGTGGTGTCCGATACCTCCACGTTGGTCGTGCGGAGGAAAGCCATGAAGTTGGCGATATCGGTGAACGACGATTTCTGAACGGTGACATTGTTGCCGCCGCGCACGCTGATCGACGCATATGTCAGCTGCCCGTCTGGCCCATACCCACCAGTCCAGGTGGTGCTGACGAAGTGCAGGCCGTCCGGCTGATATGCGAGCACGATCGCACCACGCGGATCGTCGGTCGCCGCCGGGGCGAAACGCGTTCCGGAGAAGGTGACATTTTGCCACTGATCCAGCGTGATCGCACTGAAAACGCCACCCTTGATGGTGACATTCGCGAGCCCCTTGTAACGCGCGAACGTCACCGGCCGATTGCCAAGGTCGATCGTGCTGCCGGGCTTCGCCGCTTTCAGCATCGCGGTCCATTCGGCCGCGCTGATCGGCGTGCCGGGTGCGGAAGGGGGAGTGACGACAACCACGGGAGGGGGCGTTGGCGTCGGAGTCGGAGTCGGAGTTGGCGTAGGTGTGGGGGTCGGCGTTGGTGTTGTTGTGAGCGTTGTGTTCGGCCCTTTTCCGGCGGGGGGCGCCGCGATCGATATGACGGAGTCGGAATTGGCAGCCGCGTTCGTGCCACCGCAACCAGCGAGCGGAATCAGCGCCACCAGCGCCGGGAATAGCGTGTGCTTCATGCAGTTCTTTTTAGGGACGAGTCGTTAATTCGCGGTCACCGCCGCGATGACGATTTCTGAAGAATCGTCGGAGACTGTATGATTGTATGATCTCCGCTGACCCTGCGAAAGGCGGATCAACGGCGGATTTCATCGCGCTTTCGCGCCGGGTTCGATTCGAATGCCTCGGATAATCGTCCTCGTCTAAGCCGGTTCCCCTGCCCCGTCCGCCCAGATATTAAAGGAGGAGCTGGGGCAACGCGGCTTAGCCGGGCCGATGCACTTCTGCGCCTAACGGATCGCGGCGACCTCATAGAGAAAGTCGGCGAACCCCAATGCGGCGCCGTCGATGCCCTGCACCTTGGGGTTGCTGCTCTCGATCACATAATATTCGTCCGGTGCGTGCGCGCCATTGCCGTGGCCAAGGCCAAACTGGCCGGCGGGCAGGCTGACGGGCGCATCGGTGAACGTGCAGCCCGGCCACGAGCCGGCAAGGCGCGGGTACACTGTCACCTTCGCGCCCGCGCGCTCATAAACCGCCTTTTGAGCGCGGACGATCAGCGCATCCTCTGCCGTCTCCGTGGGATTATACCCACCCGATACATTGACCTCGATATCGCCGAAGCCGTGCTTGGCCAGATGCGCCTTCAGCTTGGCGATCGTATCGTCCTTGGTCATGTTCGGCACTAGGCGCATGTCGATCTTGGCGACCGCGCGACTGGGCAGGATCGTCTTGCCGCCGGGGCCGGTGTAGCCCGCGACGAGCCCTTCGATGTTGATCGTCGGGACGGATGCAAGGCGCTCGAGCGACTTTTGCCACGGCTCGTCATAGGCCCAGCGCGTAACCCCGGCGGCCTTCATCGCCTCGCTCTCGCTGGTCCGCGCGGCGGTGTCGGCAATCAGCGCCTTCTCGCGCGCGCTCAATGGGCGCACGTGATCCATGAAGCCCTCGATCGCGGGCATATTGCCATCCGGCGTGACAAGCGTGTTGAGCGCGGCCACCAGATGCCAGGCGGGGCTGTCGACATGCGCTTTCTGGCTGGAATGGAGATCGCGCACCGGGCCGCGCCCCCATTTCTCGCCGCTGGCCACCAGTTCCAGCTCCACAACGCCCTTCGCGCCCAGATTGATGGCAACGCCGCCATCGCTTCCCTGCCAGCCGGTGGGGATGATGACACCGACGCATTTCTTGAGCGCGGCCAGCACGTCGGGGCGTTGAACGAACTGCGAGAAATGCGGGCTGCCGATCTCCTCCTCACCCTCCGCGACGAGCACCAGATTGACCGGCGGTTTGCGTCCGGCGGACTTGAACGCGTGCAGCGCCGCGAGGAAAGCGCTTTCCGGCCCCTTCTGATTCACCGCGCCGCGCCCCATGACGACCTTGCCGTAACCGGGCTTGTCGACGATCCGCGCCTCCAGCGGCGGCGATGACCATTCGGCAGGATCGAATTGTTTCACGTCGTACATGAAATAGATCGCGAGCCAGCGTTTCGCGCCATTATCCATTGTCGCGAACACACCGGGGCCGCCGTCGGTGGGCACAACCTCGGCCTTCTTGAAACCCGCATCGAGCGCGAGCTTCATCATATATTCCGCGCCACCCGGCATGTTCCGGTTCTCGGCGGCGATCGAGGGGTTGGCGATCCAGTCCTGCAACCGCTTTACGGAGGCGTCGTGATTGGCCGCGATCGCCTTCCTGAGCGCCTCCATGTCCCCCGACGCGGCGAGTGCCCCGCCGGGCGCCAGCAGCGCGGCCCCCGCAGCCGCCCCTTGCAGCAGCGCGCGGCGATCGATCGAAATCGATGATTCGGTCACAGCAATCCTCCCGTTATCGCTTTGTCGGAAGAAAACGTTGTAATGCCGTCTGCGTCCAGCCTTTTTTGGCTGTGCCACGCACGATGCCCAGGCGAACGGCGCGCATTCCCCGCATGATGCTCAAGCTTTCAAAGAGGATCGCTCGCTCCAAACCGCGCTCCCCATAGGGAGAAGGCCGCAGCCCCGAACCCCGGTCACGCGAACAGTGTCGCTGGAAGGAAAATCTGGCGCCGACCGTATAGATACGGCCGATCGTATCGTAGAGCGCCCGCGTCGTGCCATAGCCCCCGACGCGCCCCAGCGCCTGCGGAATGGTGGAGATGCTGACACCGCCCGACGGCGTGGGTCGTCTCCACAACGTATAGTTATGAGCCGCCCACGCCTGGCCGCCCACGCCATCAATTCACCTTGCGGAAATGCAATCCTTCGGCGCGATCGGTGCCGACGGTAAATCCGCGGCCATCGGCATCGAAAACCAACGTCGCGCCGTCACCCGTCCAACTCTCGCCCGCACCGCGTGTCAGTTCGAGCGGCTCTCCCTGCGGCTTATACGTCGAGCTGATCCCAGCGGTCAGCTTATCGCCATCAAATACAATATCATAACTCGATTTCAGCTCGTCCGAGACATAGCGGCCGGGCGCAGGCTTTCGCGGCGCGGCAAGGAAGTGGCCGTCAACGATATTCGCGACAGCATCGGCCTTGTCCTGCGACACCCAGTCGCCACGATTGCAAAGCACGACGATCGATAATTTGCGGTCTGGAAAACGCTCATAATGCGTCTTGAAAGCCTCGGCGGCGCCGCCGTGTTGAATGATCTTCTGGCCGCCGCGCATCCCCATCTGAAGGCCCCCCGCATAGGCCAGCCCGCTGCGTTGCTCGATAGCAGGCGCGCCATTGGTAAAGGCACCGGGCGTGAGCATGATCGCCTGCACTGCGGGCGTCCACACCTTGTGACCGACGGTCAGATCATAATCATATTTGGCGAAATCATTGATCGAGATGAGCAATCCACCCGAGCCGCTGAAATAGGGATAGGTGTCGCGAACGGCGTAGCCATCCCCCTTCGGATTATAGCCATGGGCGAAATTGGCCAGATCGGGGCGGCGATCATTCATGAACATCGCCCGCTTCATCCCCAGCGGTTTCATCACCGCCTGCGCCGCATAATCCGCAAACGGCATCCCGGAGACGCGCTCGACGATTTCCGCCAGCAGCAGATAGCCGCCATTGGAATAGGTATAGGACGTGCCCGGCGTAAAGTTGGTGCCCTTTTGCGCGAACAGCAGATCGAGCCCCTGCGCCTTCGTCATTTCGTTCGCACCCGCCGCCCCGGCAAAGCGCATCAGCGTCAGTGAATCGCGTATTCCCGAAGTATGATGGATCAGCATCCGCACCGTGATCGGCGCGTCGTAGCGCGGCAATTCCGGCAGGTATTTGCGAACATCGTCATCCAGCCCGATCTTGCCCCGCTCGATCAACGTCGCCGCCGCCAGAGCGGTGAACTGCTTCGAGACGGACGCCGCATAGAACAACGTATCGGCGTCAATCGGCTTGCGCATTTCAAGGTCCGCCATTCCGGCCGCGGTGGTGAACAGCGTCTTCCCATCCCGGAATGCCCCCACCGCGCACCCCGGCGCATTCGCCCCTTTGGGATCGGTGACAATGTCCCGCGTCGCGGAGACATTGGGGGCCGGCGCGGAGGCCAGACTGGCAAGGGCAAGAACGGCGGCCAATTTCATTCATCTTCTCCCGGACATCCACTGCGCGGCAAACGACGCCCGGTTGCACCCATCGTCAAATAGTATTTCCGATGAACGGCATAGCCTGCAGTTATTATCGCCTGGACTAGACAACACCGGCTGATGATCCGCCGCTCCGCGCTCGCGCCGGGCCCCGGTTTACGGAGCAGCGCATAACCGCAGTCTATATGACCGCCAATCCTTGTGATCGGTCGGCACCTTCCTATCCTTCGCTTCAAATTGCACTATCACCCGAATATTGTTGAGGGGGATAGGAATGGGATCTCGCAGGCTTGGTCTGTTGCTCGGTGCGGGATTCATCGCCGCCGGTGCGTTTTCGCAACTCATATTGCCCGGCGCGAAGGCTCAAACCCCACAGGCGGGCGAGATAGATCTCATCATCCGCAACGGCACGATCTATCCGGGCGGCGCCGCGCCGTTCCGAGGCGATGTAGCGATCTCCGGCGACAAGATCGTCTATGTCGGGCCCCATGCGCCGGCCAGCGCGAAGCGCGTGATCGATGCGAGCGGCATGATTGTCGCCCCCGGCTTCATCGACACGCATACCCATGTCGACGACGCGCTGACATCCGAACTGCCCGCTGCAAGACTGGTCCTTCCTTTTCTCACGCAGGGGGTGACCACCGCGTTCATCGGCGTCGATGGCGTCGGTAACCCCGCTATCGCCGATAGTTTCGGCAAGGGCGTGAATCGAGACAGCGGGATCAACTATGCCAGCTATGTCGGGTTCGGCGCGGTGCGGCTGCAGGTGATCGGCGCGGCGGATCGGCAGCCCACTCCTCAAGAACTCGGCAAGATGCAAAATCTCGTCGCCGGCGCGATGTGCGAAGGCGCGCTCGGACTTTCGACCGGGCTGTTCTATGCGCCGCAAAGCTTCGCGAAGCTCGATGAAGTCGTCGCCCTTTCAAGGATCGCGGCAGCGCGCGGGGGCGTTTACGACAGCCATCTTCGCGACGAATCCAGCTATACGATCGGCCTGAGCGGCGCGGTCGACGAAGCGCTGGAAATCGGAAAGCAGGCGCAAATTCCGGTGCATATCGCGCATATCAAGGCACTGGGCGTCGATGTTCAGGGTCAGGCCGGCGTCATTATCGAAAAGATCGAAGCCGCGCGGCGCGCCGGGCAGATCGTCCACGCCGATCAATATCCGTGGTCGGCATCGGGAACGGGGCTGTCCGCCGCGTTGCTGCCGCGCTGGGCGCAGGATGGCGGCCGCGCCGCCACGCTCGCGCGTTTCGACGATCCGGCGCAAATGGCGAAAATCCTGCCCGCAATGGCCGACAATCTGCGTCGCCGGGGCGGCCCCGCCTCGATCCTGATCACGCAGGGACCAGCCGAAACGATCGGCAAGACGCTCGAGCAGATCAGCAAGGAAACCGGCGCCGATCCGGTCGCGACAGCGGTGGCCATCCTGCGAAGGAATGAGGCCGGCATCGCGTCGTTCAACCAGAGCGATGCTGACATTGCCGCGTTAATGAAACGCCCGTGGGTCGTGACAAGCTCAGACGCTTCGGAGGGGCATCCGCGATATTATGCGTCCTTCGCGCGCAAATATTCGGTCTATGTGAAGGAGAAGAAGGTCATCGACCTGCGAACCTTCATCGATCAGAGCACGGCCGTCACCGCCGATCTCTTCTCGCTCACCGGGCGCGGGCATCTGAAAGCCGGTGCATTCGCGGATGTCGTGGTGTTCGATCCCGCGCGCTACGGCCCACGCGCAGACTATGTCCATCCAGCGTTATTCTCGCAGGGGATGCGCACGGTATTGGTCAACGGCAAGATCGCGATCGATGACGGCGCACCGACCGGGATCGCAGCGGGCCGTCCGCTGCCACGTACGCCCAAGGCGGGTAGCTGCCGGTGACGATCATGCGCGCATGGTTCGGGATACCGTTGTGGAAACGCGTGCTCGGCGGATTGTTCGCGGGTGTGACGCTGGGCCTCCTGTGGCCCGATGCCGCGCCGTGGATCGCGTTCGTCGGTGAAGTTTTCATGCGGCTGATCCGCATGCTGGTGGTGCCGGTCGTATTCATCACCATCGCCTCCGGCGTTACGTCGCTGGGCGATCCAAAACGCCTCGGGGCAATCGGTGGCCGCACGGTCGGCCTATTCGCCGCGACGACAGTGATCGCGGTGCTGCTGGGCATGTCGATCGCGCTACTGGTCGAGCCGGGCAAAGGCGCGCAACTCGCGGGCGTAACGGCGCATCCGCTTGGCGCAGCGAAATCGGTTCATGATCAACTGGTCGGGATCGTTCCCACGAACGTGATCGAAGCACTGGTGCAGGGCGACATGCTCGCGATCATCTTCTTCGCGTTGCTCGTCGGGATCGGGACGACGCTGGCTCGGGAGGATGGCCGCCCTCTCGCGGCGCTGTTGCAATCCGCCGCCAGCATGCTGTTTCGGGTGGTGGAGCTGGTGATGGAGGTCACGCCGTTCGGCGTCGCCGCGTTGATCGCCAATGCCATTGCCACCAACGGCACGGCGGTATTCGTCAATATCGGCTGGCTGGCCGGTTGCGTCCTGATCGGCGCGGTGGCGCAAATGCTTCTTGTGCACAGCGCGATGCTGGCGTTCGTAGCGCGGGTTTCCCCTCTGGGTTTCTTTCGCGGCATCATGGATGCGCTGGTCGTCGCATTCTCGACCGCATCTTCATCGGCGACGCTGCCCGTCGCGCTGCGGGTCGCGACGGAATATCTCGGGCTTCCCCGGCCGATCGTATCCACCGTGCTCCCGGTCGGCGCGAGCATCGGCAAGGATGGAACGGCGATGTATGTCGGCCTGCTCAGCGTATTCGCGCTTCAGGCGCTCGGTATAACGCCGACGATCGAGATGCTTGGCATGATGCTGCTCACCGGGGCGCTGGCGGCATTCGGCACCGCGCCTATTCCCTCGGCATCGCTGTTCATGCTCGCAGCGGTGCTGGCCGCCGTTGGGGTGAGCGCGGAACAGACCGCGCTGGTCGTCGGCCTTGTGCTGCCGTTCGATCGCCTGCTCGATATGACGCGAACCGTGCCGAGCGCCAGCGCGAACCTGACCATCGCGACCTTGGTGGCGCGCTGGGAGGGCACGGAGCCGCTCGCGGAAGAAGCTGCGGCACGTCAGCCTGGCTAGGCCATTTTGTCGATTGTTTCGGCCAGCAGATCAAGGAACTCGCTGGCCAGCCGGGAGGGCGCCCGGCTATCCAGCGCAATCGCATGAACGTCGAACCTCAGTGACGGGCGCAGCGGCCGGAAAGAGGCGCCCTCGCCGATCGCCGATTGGCCGGTGAAACCGTCGAGGACCGCCATCCCGACGCCCTCCCGAACCAGCCATCACTGAGCGAAGAGCAGCACCGGCGTTTCGAGCAGTTTCCTGAGCGCCTGGACATAGCTCGCCGCGTCCCAGCCATCGACGACGCGATGGTCGCAGCTGATCGACAGGTTCATCAGCCTGGCGCGCACGATATCGTCGCCTCGGAACACCGGACGCTCGACGATCTTGTTCGGGCCGATGATCGCCACTTCGGGCCGATTGATCACCGGCGTGGTGGCGATCCCGCCGAGCGGGCCGAGGCTGGTGACGGTGATCGTCCCCCCGCCTAGTTCCTCCGGCTTCAGCTTCGATGCGCGCGCCGCCTCCGCGAGCCGGGTGATCTCGGCGGCGAGCTGCCACACGTTGCGATCCTGCGCATCGCGGATCACCGGCACGGTCAGCCCGGCATCGGTCTGCGTCGCCATGCCGAGATGGACCCGGCCCGAGCGCGTCACGATCCCCGCCTCGTCATCATAACGCGCGTTGAGCATCGAGAAATCGGGGAGCGTGCGGCAGATCGCGACGATCAGCAGCGGCAGCATCGTCAGCTTCGGGCGCTGCCCGCGCGTCGCATTGAGGTCCGCGCGCACCCGTTCCAGCTCGGTCACGTCGATCTCGTCGACATAGGTGAAATGCGGGATGCTGCGCTTCGATGCGGCCATGTTCTCGGCGATGCGGCGGCGCATCCCGATCACCTTGATCTGCTCGTCGGCGCAGGCCCGGCTGGCGTGCGGGGCATGATAGCCCTGCCCCGAGGCATAACGCAGATAGGCATCGAGATCGGCGTGACGAATGCGATCGCCCTCCGCCGCCTTCACCGCGGCGAGATCGACCCCCAGATCCTGCGCGCGGGCACGAACCGCTGGCGAGGCGAGCACGTGGTGAGGCGGCGCACTTGTCTCTTCAGCCGCCACCGCCTTCACGGCGGCAGGCTCGGTCGCCACAGCCGCTGGCGGCACCGCGACCGGCGCGGGCGCGGCGGGGGCAGCCGCGACAACCACCGGCTCGATCACGGCAGTGCCCGGCGTTTCCGCCTCGATCTGCTCGGCCGCCTCTTCCTCGCCCTCGATCTCGATCACCACCAGCGTCGCGCCGATCGACACCTGATCGCCAACCTCCCCGGCAAGCTCCACGACCGTCCCCGCAACCGGGCTCTCCATCTCCACCGTCGCCTTGTCGGTCATCATGTCCGCAATCTGCTGGTCTTCCTCGACCCGATCACCAACCTTGATATGCCAGGCAACAATCTCCGCCTCGGAAATGCCCTCGCCAATATCCGGCAAACGGAACTTGAAACGCGCCATCATATTGCTCCCGTGACGCGCCGCAGCGCTGCAATCAAACGATCCGGTCCGGGAAAATAATCCCATTCGAATGCGTGCGGATAAGGCGTGTCGAACCCGGTGACGCGCTCGATCGGCGCCTCGAGGTGATAAAAGCAGCGTTCCTGCACCAGCGCCGACAGCTCCGCGCCAAAGCCACCAAAGCGCGATGCTTCATGCAATATGACGCACCGGCCGGTCTTCGTCACCGAAGCGACGATCGTCTCGATATCCAGCGGCACGATCGACCGGAGATCGATCAGTTCGGCATCGATCCCGCATTCCGCGATGGCAGCGGCGGCGACATGAACCATCGTGCCGTAAGCCAGAACCGTAGCAGCCTCGCCTTCGCGCAAAACCGCCGCCTTGCCGAGCGGCACGCGATACACCCCTTCCGGCACAATCGCCGCCGGTTCGTTGGCCCAGGTCTTCAGCGGGCGATCGTGCCGCCCGTCGAACGGACCATTGTAAAGCCGCTTGGGCTCAAGGAAGATCACCGGGTCGTCATCCTCGATCGCCGCGATCAACAGGCCCTTGGCGTCATAAGGGGTGGATGGGATCACCGTCTTCAGCCCCGTGATATGGGCGAAGATCGCCTCCGGCGACTGGCTGTGGGTCTGGCCGCCGAAGATGCCGCCGCCATAAGGAGAGCGCACGGTGATCGGCGCGGAGAATTCACCGCCGGAACGATAGCGCAAGCGGGCCGCCTCGCTCACCAATTGATCGAAGGCCGGCAGGATATAATCGGCGAACTGGATCTCCGGCACCGGGCGCAGGCCGTTGGCGCCCATGCCGATCGCCGTGGCGATAATCCCGCCCTCGCTGATCGGAGCGTCGAAACAGCGCGTCAGCCCGTGGCGCTGTTGCAGCCCGTCGGTCACGCGGAATACGCCGCCGAAATAGCCGACGTCCTGACCGAAGATCAGCATATCGGGATCATCCGCCAGCTTGACGTCCAGCGCGGAGTTGATCGCCTGGACCATGTTCATCACCGCCATCGCGTCAGGCCTCCACTTCGCGGCGCTGCTCGATCAGGCGCCAGTCGGGTTCCTTGAACACGCCCTCGAACATCTCGGCGACGGGTGGCTTGGATTTCCCGAGCGTCCCGGTCTTTTCCGCTTCCTTCACCGCCGCGCGAACCTCACTGTCCAGTTCCTCGATCAGCGCCGCGTGGCGCGCTTCATCCCATTCGCCGATCGCGATCAGATGCGCTTTGAGCCGATCGACCGGATCGCCCAGCGGCCAATGCTCCGCTTCGTCCGCCGGGCGATAACGGGTCGGATCATCGGATGTGGAATGGCCGGCGGCGCGATAGGTGAAGAACTCGATCAGCGTAGAGCCATGCCCGGCCCGCGCGCGCTCCGCCGCCCAGGCGACCGCCGCCCAGACCGCGAGGAAATCGTTCCCGTCGACCCGCAGGCCGGGAAGCCCATAGCCGATCGCCTTGGCCGCGAAGGTCGTTGCTTCGGCGCCGGCGATCCCGGCAAAGCTCGAAATCGCCCATTGATTGTTGGTGACGCACAGGATCGATTGCGCGCGATAGACGCTGGCGAACGTCAGCGCCTCGTGGAAATCGCCCTCCGCCGTGGTCCCTTCGCCGATATACGCCAGCGCCACATCGTCTTCACCGCGATAGGCCGAGGCCATCGCCCAGCCGACCGCATGGCCGAAGCGACTACCGACGTTGCCCGACAGCGAGTAAAAGCCATAGTCGCGCGCTGAATAGAGGATCGGGAGTTGCCGCCCCTTCAGCGGATCGCGCGCATTGGAAAATATCTGGTGGCACAGTTCGACGAGCGGATAATCGCGCGCCATAAGCCAGCCGAGCACGCGATAGGTGGGGAAGCACATATCGCGCTGCCCGAGCATTAGCGACGGCGCCACCGCCACCGCCTCCTCTCCGGTCGATTTCATATAGAAGCTCGTCTTGCCCTGCCGGTGCGCGCGAAACAGCCGGTCGTCGAAGGCACGCGTTACCAGCATCGCGCGCAGTCCGCGGCGCAACGCGTCGGGCGACAGGTGCGGATTCCATGGCCCGACGGCCTGCGCCGCATCGTCCAGCACGCGGATCAACTCGAACGGCAAATCGCGCATTTCCGTTTCGGCCGCGCACGCATCGGGCCGGCGCACCGCTCCGGGGGCGGACACGTCCAGCCTTGAGAAATCGGGTGCATCGCCGGGCCGGGCAAGCGGCGTCGGAATGTGAAGGCGAGTGGTGGCGTGTGTGGGCATGGGCTGCATCTCCGCCACGATATATGCGGGCATACCGCCATCCTCGAATTGCTAATTTCGTCGACAATTCCGCGATCAGCGAAATATACATCCCAAATAGAGATAGAAATTAGGACGAAATTCCGTGGATCAGTTCGATCGAAAAATTCTGGCAGAGTTGCAGCGCGAACCCGGCCTGTCCGCCGCCGCCGTCGCGGAACGGGTTGGCCTGTCGCATACGCCGTGCTGGCGACGCATCAGAAAGCTGGAGGAGGACGGCACCATCGCGGGCCGCGCCTTGTTGCTCAATCGCAAGGCGTTGGGGCTGAGCGCCGATGTCTTCGCGGAGATCCGCCTGAAGAACCATGACGAGGAAACGCTGACGCAATTCGAGCACGCCGTCAGCGAGCGCCCGGAAATTCTGGAATGCTTTTCTATGAGCGGCGAGCGCGATTATCTCATGCGCATCATCGTGGCGGACATTGCCGCTTACGAGACCTTCCTGAAAAAGGTGCTGCTCCATTTGCCGGGAGTGGGCTCGGTCAATTCGAGCTTCGCGCTCGCATGCGTCAAATCCACTACCCGGCTTCCGGTCTGAGGCTGGCGACCGGCCAGCCTCATCGCTTGTTCAATTGCTCGAACGTCTGATTTCCGATCGGATAGGCATTCCAGCCGTTCAGATCGAAATGCCACCATTCCTCCGGATAGACGGTGAAGCCATTACGCTCCATCGCCGTGCGCAACACCTCACGTAGCCAGCGCTGTTCGTCGCTGCCGCCGACGTAATCGGTATAGGAGCGGCTGGAAAATTCGTCATAGCGCCCGGTCGCGACGATCGGCTTGCCCGTCTTGAGATCGAACATCGTCAAATCGACCGCGGCGCCGCGATTGTGGCGCGATCCCTGGCTGGGATCGGCGACGAACATCCGGTTTTTAGGCGGCGTGGCGTCCCAGAAGATCTTGGTGACATACCATGGGCGATAGGCATCATGGATCAGCAGGCCGAAGCCCTGTTCCCCAAGCGCACGGTCAACACGGCCCAGTGCTTCCGCCGCCGGGCGCTGCATGAACGCCCCTGCGCTTTCATAGATCGGCTGGCCGGTGAAATTGTTGGCCGTCGCATAGCGGATATCGAGCCGGATGGCGGGGGTGATCTGGCGAACCGCTACGAGATCGGAGGGCCGTGCCGTCGGCGGTTCGGCCGGCGGCGTCGCGTTGCGCGCGTCGCGGCGCAAATCCGTGATGCCGGTGCGCATCGCCGCACGAACCGCCGCCTCAGCCTCGGCCCCGAAATCCCGGCGAGGGAAGCGGATGCCGCCCAGCATCGCCGCCGTCACTCGCCCATCGGCGCCGCGTTCGAAGTGCAACTGCTCATGCGGATACAGGCCGCGATCGGTCGGAAAGGCATACATATCCTTGGCAACGCGCGAAAGCGGACGCCAATCGGTCCATTCGATGCGGGCATAGGCTTTGCCGTCGCGCTGATAGATGCGCAGGATATTGTGATCGAATCCATATTCCCCGATCAGCGCGGCGAGTTCGGCATCTGGCGGCGGCGGCCGACGCCATTCGGCGCGCTGATAACGGCGCCCGTCGAGTTCCACCCACTGGCCGCCGGGATCGAGCGCGAGGTGCTCGTCGAACGTCTGCGCGTCATCGATCAGCGCACGCCCCTGCGCCTCGCGTACCTCGCCCGCCTGTTCCGGCGCGTCGAGCACCAGCGCACCATTATAGACCCGAAGGTTGAGGCTGTTCTCGCCATCGACGAAGCGTCCGGACAGGCGCGCCGCGCGTTCTCCTTCGATCGCGGTCGATCGCGTCCATTGCGGCGCCGGCTTTCCCTGTCGCGCGGCGAGCAGGCTGCCGAGCGCGAAATCGCCCAGCCGACGCGCAGTGGTGCCGGCGTCGACCGTGCTGAACACGATCACCCCAAGCCCCGCCTCCGGCGCCAGCCGAACATCGGTCGCGAACCCGTAAACCGCGCCGCCATGGCCAACCGTCCGCTGCCCGTCGCTCGCCCCCAGCACGAAGCCGAGGCCGAATTGCCGCTCGCCTCCATCCGGGAATTGCGGGCGCCACATCTCAGTGAGCGTTTCTGCCCGCAGGAATGGCGCTCCATTCGGCAGCGCCCCCCTGTTCAGCAAAACCTGCACGAACCGGCCGAGATCGCTGGCGTTGGTGTAGAGGTTGCCGGCGGCAGGGGTGCCCAATTCCAGCGCCGGCGCATCGAAACGCGGGCCATCGAACGAGGCCATTTGCGCGCGGGCAACGGGATGTGTCAGCGCGCTCCGTGACAATCCGCTGGCCGTCATGCCCAGCGGCGAAAGGATCATCTGGTTGACGGCCTGCTCATACGGCATGCCCGTGACGCGCGCGATCACCTCCCCGACCACGGCGATTCCGGCATTGGAATATTTGGTGATCGTGCCGGGCCGCGCCGCCAATGTCGTCTCATTGAGGCTGGCGACCGAATCCGCCTGCCCTTTCTGATCCGCATCGAAATAATTGCCACGCGGCGGCTCACGAACGAGGCCGCTGCGATGCGTCATCAGCTGGCGCAAGGTGATCGGCACGCCGAACGGATTGTGCGGGTGGAAATCGGGGAGGTAACGGGTCACCGGCGCGTCGAGGTCTATCCGCCCTTGCTCGACCAGCTTCATCACCACGACATCGGTGAATAATTTGGTGACCGATCCAGCGCGATAGAGGCTGTCCGCCGCGACGGGGGTGTCGCCGCCGCCGCTCCACATCTGTTGCCAGATGATGCCGCGTCGATCGATCAGCGCGATGGCGATCGACGGAATTTGTTTGTCCGCGATCTCGGCCTGCGCCGCCGCGGTGATCCGCGCGCTGATCGCGGCGACCTGCTCCTGTGTAAGCGGCGTTTCCGATGGCGCGGGCGCGGCTTCCACATGGGATAGCGCGATCAGCCCTGTTGCCGGCGCGGCGAACAACAGCCCGGCCGCGAACCATTTGCCGCCCGAACGCCGTAGCGAGCGCATATCATCCTGCGATCGTATCGCTCGCCCCATCAACCTTCTCCCAATAGAAAATGCGTCACGGCCACGCGCGCGGAACTGCGGCCACCGGGCGATGGCGGTGCGGCCATGGCCTGCTCCCCGATCTGCCAGCGCACGCACGCCTCGCGTGGGAAGGCGGCAGCGACAATCCGCGTGGATCGCCCCTGCGCTGTCCCTCGTTGGAGTTCCGCCATCTCTTCCCTCCGCAAAATTTCCGGATCGTTCGGCGTCTGCCACTCGTTAGAATTTTCACAATCTGAATTTTTGTCAACTCAGGATGAAAATTTAACTTGGCGCTACTATTTTCTAGTCAGGCCACCGCGTTATCGGCTCCATTTGGGAGGATCCCATGACCTGACACAGGCAGCTGCGCCTGCTAGATCGACGAAATCGCGAGGAAGGGTTTCGATGTCCGCAGTCAATTTTCAAGATCCGAAAAACGATGAGACGCAGCATGGGGAATTGACCGATCCCGGCGCGATCCTGCGGCAATTGCGTACCGAGCGTGGAATGACGCTCGCCGAAGTCAGTCAGCGGACCGGCCTGCCGATCTCGACGCTTTCGAAGCTCGAAACCGGCAAGATGCCGTTGAATTACAGCAAATTGCTGCGCCTGAGTAAGGGGCTGGATCTCGATATCACGCGCCTGTTCTCAAGCAGCGCTCCACGGCGCCCCGCCGCCCGCGCGCCCTCCGCGGGGATGACCAGCGGACGCCGCAGCCTGACTCGCGCAGGCAAAGGTCCGTCGATCCGCACCGCGACTTACAATTACGTCTATCCCGCAGCCGATCTGCTCCAAAAATCGTTAAATCCGATGGTCTTGGATGTTCAGGCCAGATCGATCGAAGAGTTCGGCGAACTGATGCGCCACCCTGGCGAGGAATATGCCATGGTGCTTGAGGGGCAGTGCGAGTTCCACTGTGATCTTTATGCGCCGGTTCACATGGCGCAGGGGGATTCGATCTATTTCGATGGCGTGATGGGGCACGCCTATGTCGCGGTGGGCGATGCGCCGTGTCGCATCCTGTGCGTCTGCTCCGCCGGGGGCGATGAACTCAAACCCTTGCTCCAACCGATCGACGCGAGCTGAATTCGCCACTGGATTTTCAATTGCCGGGAGCCGCCATGGACTTCCCCCACCCGTTCGGCGCAGCTGAGTGCCATCCGCGATGAGCCGCTGATCGCCGCGCCGCTCGCCCGGTCCGGGCGGGCCAGGCGCCTCTCATCATGGCCGGCGCCACAATCAATCAACGCTCCCCTTGCTCGATTGAAAATTTCTAATTAGGATAAATTTGTCGTAAAAAGAAAACTAGCACCTGGGGAGCAGATTGATGCAGTTTTGGAGCGCGCTGAATCGATATCTGTTGCCCGGCCTTGCGTTCAAGGCGGTGGTTATCGGTGGCGGCTATGCCACCGGCCGCGAACTGGTCGAATTCTTCATGCCCGCCGGTCCGGTAGGCGGGCTGCAGGGCATGGTTCTGGCGACATTGATATGGAGCGCGGTCTGCGCGCTGACCTTTCTGTTCGCCTTCAGGATCGGCGCGACGGATTATCACAACTTCTTCCGTAACCTGCTCGGGCGCTTCGATTTCCTGTTCGAGATTATCTATTTCGCGTTTCTGATCCTCGTGCTCTCGGTATTTGGATCGGCCGCCGGCACGCTCGGCGCGTCGCTGTTGGGGCTGCCTGAGATCGTCGGCACGCTGGCGCTCATCGCGCTTACCCTTACCGTCATCGCACTTGGACAGGGGGCGGCCGAAACATTGTTCAAATATGTCTCGGTCCTGCTTTATGGCGTTTACGCGATTTTCCTCGTGCTGTGCCTCGCATCTTTCTTCCCGGAGATCCGCGCGGGGCTAAACCAGGTCGCGCCGACTACCGGATGGGCGGTCGGCGGCATCACCTATGCCTCGTATAATGTCATCGGCGCCGTGCTGATCCTGCCCGTGCTGCGGCATCTGAGATCGGGGCGCGACGCTGTAATCGCTGGGCTTTTGTCCGGGCCGCTGGCGATGATCCCGGCGCTTGCCTTCTTCGTCTGCCTGATCCCGTTCAATCCCGGCATTCTCCACGAGCCTTTGCCGTCGGATTTCGTGCTCAAGGCCCTGGGCATCCCCGCATTCCACTTTGCCTTTCAAGCGATGGTCTTCTTTGCCCTGCTCGAATGCAGTGTCGGCTTCGTTCAGGCGTTCATGGCCCGCGTCGACGTGCACAATGAGCGACGCGGCCGCCAGACGCCCCAATCGCTGCGCATCCTCGTTCCGGCGGCCATCACGCTCGGATCGGTATTCATCGCCGCCAACATCGGCCTCGTCGCGCTTATCGCGCAGGGATACCGGATCATGGGCTATGCGATCCTCGTGATCTATGTCGTGCCGCTGTTGACCGTCGGGGTCGCCCGACTGTGGCGCCCGAAGCCCCTCCCCCGCATAGCCGACGAAAGCGTCGCCTGAGACGATTGAGATTGTGTCCCGTGGCATGAGCGCCACGGCGACACATCGCGCCTTTCTCTAATCTGACCAGAGCAAGCACCGCAGCGACGTGATGAGCGTCGATGCGGTGCTAAAGCTTATGCTGGATCGGAGCTTGTGGGCGGCCCGCCGCCCCCCGGGCGCCGACCGTTCAATCCGTCAGTGCGCAGCGACAGCCGGGCAGCCCGATCGTCGCATAGCACGCGAGCGCTACCGACCAGCCCGATCGTCGCATATCACGCGAGCGCTACCGGGCAGCCCAATCGTCACATACCAGGCGAGCGCTACCGGGCAGCCCAATCGTCGCATAGCACGCGAGCGCTACCGGGCAGCCCGATCGTCGCATCCCAGGCGAGCGCTACCGGGCAGCCGCCACGGAGCAAGATCGCCGCCCGTTCAACGATCCAACGGCCACAAAAAGAAAGGGGCAGCGACCGAACATTGGTCGCTGCCCCTAAGGCATCTCTGTTACAGGTTAATCTATATGGTCAGAACTTCAGTTTTACCCCAGCCGAGTAATAGCGGCCGATCACATCATAGTTCGGATTGGTATATGGCGTATAAGGCGGGCTGACATCGAACATGTTGTTCACGTTCCCGAACAACGTGAACTCGCCAACCTTGAATTGCAGGCCAAGATCGAAATAGGTGCGCGCGCTGACCTGATTGTTGAGGATCGGCTGGCCATTGCCCCCGAGGAGTTGGCTATAGATACCGCCGCCAACGTAACGGGCGCGCAGATCGACACCGAAACTTTCGTCCGAATAATTCACGGCACCCGTCACGCGCCATTTCGGGGTCGAAAAGGCAGTATCGCCACCGACGACGCCGGCCACGTCATTCCCGTTGATCCGCAGATCGAAGATGTGGTTGGCGACCACGCGGAACGTCACCGCCCCGTCGCCCGCGCGCGTCCGATACGATCCGTCGATGTCGATACCGCGCGTCTTGTAAGACGCCAGATTGCGGTAGAACACATTGAGATATTCGATCGTGCCGTTCGGATTGCGGCTGATGACGCCGCCGCAGGTCACATCGGTCTTCGACGCCGCATAGCATTGATTGAGCGTGTCCTGCGGGGTCACTACCGTGATCACATTATCGATACTGATCGAATAGTAATCGACGGAGACGTTGAAGCCCTTGAGGAACCTCGGCGAATACGAACCGCCCAGCGTCAGCGTGTGCGAGATTTCCGGGGTCAGCTTCGCATTGCCGCCCGAATAGATCACCACATTGGCTTGTGGTGCGCCTTTGAACGGGTCCTGCAGATTGCTGATGTTGGTCGAACGGGAGAGATAATATTCGGTGATGCTGGGTGAGCGAATATCGCGCGAATAGACCGCGCGCAGCAACAGATCGTTGGCAACGCGCATCGTGCCGCCGGTCTTCCACGTCCAGATGCCGCCGCTGGTGCTATAATCGGAATAGCGCGCCGCGCCATTGACCTCCAGCCGGATGGTATCCGGGATATTGATCAACGGCACGTTGACCTCGCCGAACGCTTCCCTGACGCTGAATTTGCCGTTCGTCGCGGACGAATTGAGCGTCGAGAATGCTTTCGCCTGCGACAACGGATCCACATAGCTGGTGACCAGCTTTTCCCACCGCCAATCGGTACCGAAGGCGATGTCGATCGGCCCGGCGCCGGTCGAGAAAGGCTGGCCGTGAACACTCGCGCCCGCCGCGTCGAGCTTGTTCGTATAGATCGAGCGGGTGCCGCCAAAGGCATAGGCCACCGCCTGCGGCGAGATATTGCCGTTGCCAAGCAAGTTGATCGGCGCGCAGGCGGGATCGTCGTTGGTTGTAATCGCATCGGCATTGATGCGGCACGTCGGCGTGCCGTTCACCAATACTGAATCGACCGCGTTGTTGAACTTGGCGGTGATCCGCTGATTATAGAGCGACTGGTCGCTCCGCAGTTCGCCATGATCGTAATAGACGTCATAGCCCCAGGTTTCGCCGAATTTCCCCTTCAGGCCGATCGCGCCTTCCAGATTGCGGCGATTATATTTGAAGTTCAGCATGCGCTTCGGGCCAACATCGTCAAGGATGCGCCCCAGCACGAATGGCGTGGTCACCCCCGCCGCCGCCAGTTGCGAACGCGCGGTCGCGGTCAGGAAGGCATTGTCCGGCATGATCACGGCGAGCGGGGTTTCGGGGAAGAAACCGTAATTCGCCATCATGCGGTTGAAGCTGCCATTGGCCCAGAGCTTCAGCGAATCCGTAAGGTCATAAGTCGCACGCGCGAACACGTTGGTCCGCTCGTATGGCGATGAAACGGCGACATAATCGTAGATGTTCTGCCCGCTTCCACCCACGGTGAACTGGCCGGCGGTTTCGCTGCCCAGCGGAAGCGGCCCGACGGTGCCATTGGGGTTGAACACAAGATTATATGGCGCGCCCGTCAGCCCGAGGATCGAACCCCCGCGGTTGATGATCGTATAATTGACATCATTCGCCAGAATGAGCTGGCCGTTGGCACGTTGAAAAACGCCCGCCTCCAGATTTGGGCGGCTTTTGCGGCTGAGGATGCCCTTGTCGTCGGTATAGTCACCGCCGATCATGAAATGGCCGCGTCCCCCTGCGAACTCCGTGCCCCAGGCGGCGTCGAAGCTGTAGCGCATGCCATCCCCGCGGGACGAAATGCCGGTTTGCGCGCCAACGCGCAGCCCCTTCATCTCGTCATCGAGAATGATGTTCACCACGCCCGCGACCGCGCCCGATCCCCATGCCGCCGATGCGCCGCCGGTCACCACGTCAACCCGCTTGATCAGGCTCTGCGGCACGGTGTTGAGATCCATGCTGCCCATGAACCGATGTCCGTCGAGCAGGGTCAGCGTCCGCACCGCGCCAAGCCCGCGCAAATCGGCGGTGGCCGTGCCGCTGGTTGTGTTGCCCACGGTCGTCGCCGGGGTCACCGTGGCGCGGAACTGCGGCATATCGTTCAGAACCTGCGCGATGCTCGGGCGGTTGCCGAGACGCAATTCGGTTTCGCTGATCACCGTCGTCGGCGTCGGCGCATCAAAGCCGAGGCGCTGAATGCGCGAGCCCGTCACCACGACGTCCCGATCCGACTCCCCCCGATCGGCGGGCGCCGCGGTCGTTTCCGGCAACGTCTGCGCCCAGACCGACGTCGAACCGAGTATCATCGTCAGGGCGGTGCCCGCCGACCAAAATACGCGCTTGGCTTTCATGGATCTCCCCTCTTCTTTTTCAATGGCGCGACGCCGGCGATGGCCGATGCCACTTTTCCTCCCGGGCCGTTTGCCAGTCGGCCGATTGCCAAACGCAAGGTCCGCAATACCGGGCAGGATTGAGCACGCCTCATTGGAGAATGCAATCCCAATACGGACGCAAAAGCCGCCTTCGAAAACATCGTGACCAATCCGCCACACCCTGAAAATTCGGCAAATCGGTGCACTTTTCCCAATAAATCCAAAATTGGATTCGAGATCCCTGCTTATATAAAATACTTCTCCTGTTAATTGTCGACATTGTCAGAAATAAGAAATTTTCAATTTGCCTCATTAATTTAGAAAGCGACATACTACATTACGAGCATTCTCGAAGAAACCTCACATTTTACTATTACTTTAACCTAAATACATTACAATTTGTCGATTTTAACTGAACACGAACTCACGTATCGCGGCGACGGAGAAGAATCCCAATCCGAGAATTTTCATATATTGAAAAATTTGGAGAGCGCCGCCATAAGCCTCCCACTTAGGAGAAGGCCCCCCGAATCATGGCACATTTCGACGCCTCCAAAGCGCCGCGCTCGCGGGCGATGCGTTGGTTGAAGCGCATTGGGAAAGGTGCGCTCGGCTTGGTCGCGCTCGTCGTCTTGGCGGGGGTCGGATACGAGTGGATCGGCCGCTTCAACGCGAAACGCCTCTATCCGCCACCCGGCAAGATCGTGGATATCGGCGGGCGGGACATGCACATCGATTGTCGCGGTTCGGGCTCCCCGACCGTGGTTTTCGAATCCGGGCTGGGCTCGGGCGGGTCGGTCGACTGGCGATTGGTGCAGGACAAGATCGCCGGTGTGACGCGCGCATGCGCCTATGATCGCGCGGGCATCATGTGGAGCGACAGCAAGTCCACGCCGCAGGACGGAGCCGCGGTCGCGGATGATCTCCACGCCACATTGAAAAGCGCCGGGATAACCGGCCCGATCGTGCTGGTCGGGCATTCGGTCGGCGGCCCCTACACCACCATCTACACCGCGAAGTACGGCAGTCAGGTCGCCGGGCTGGTTCTCGTCGACCCCACCCATCCCGATCAGGTTGCGCGGTTGGGCACGATCACGCAGGCCGATCTCAATCCGCGATCCTATATCCGCGTCGTGAGTGTCGCATCGGCGCTTTCGTGGATGGGTGTGCCGCGGCTGATCGCAGCCCGTGGCGGATCGCCGAAGCTCCCGGCAAGCGCCAATGCGGCGATGGCCGCTTATGGCAGCCATTCGATCGGCGGCTCGCTCTCGGAAATCGAAGGATTCGACCGGACGCTGGATCAGGCGCGCGCGTCGCACGATTTCGGCAATCGGCCGTTGATCGTTTTGACCTCGATGGCGCCGCCTCCGCCCGCCACCCTGAAAATGCTGAACCTGAAACCGGAGGAAGGCGTTCGCTTCAAGCAGATCTGGCGCGAACTCCATGCGGAAATGACAAAATGGTCGACCCGCGGCCAGCAGCGGATTGTGCCCGACGCGGGCCATTATATTCAGATCGATCGCCCGGACGTGGTGATCACGGCGGTCGCCGATATGGTCGGCATGGTACGCGCCGGGGAAGCAGCCGGCCACGCCAAATGACCCCGCGCCGGCGGACAAACCCTTCCGTCATTGGCCACGGACAATTCGCGAACATCCTCAACCATCACCCTGCAATGCGATTGCAAAGGAAAACCCGATGACCCGTCCGATTCAGCGCGCCGGCCTTGCCGGGATCGCCCTGCTGCTCGCACTTCCCGCGCAAGCGTCCCCAATCGCTACCCCGGCCGATCTGGGCACGGCGGTTTCCGCGCAGATCGCGTGCGCCAGCATCTTCGTCACCGGGCGCGCCGAAGCGGATGTGCTGCGTGACGACGTTCACGCGCTGGCCCCTTTCACACAGGCGGTAACGCTGGCGGTCGATCGCACGGCCCGCACCGTCACGGCATCCGCCCCCGGTGGCGCCACCCGCACCGCATTGTACCGCCCTGCCGTGGGGTGCACGTTGCTCACCGACGGGGTGGCGCGCGACGTGCTGGAGCGTCAGGTTGCGCATCTGACGCCGCCGAAGGCACGCCCCGCCGCGCGCTGGCCGCAGGGGGACAAGACCCCGCCGTTGCAAACCAGCGCCGCGCTGGCAAAGGCCGTCAACGACGCATTCGTCGAACAGAATAAGGGTGGCCACCCGGATACCCGCGCGATCGTCGTGATCCAGGGAGGACGGATCGTCGCGGAGCAATATGCCCCCGGCTTCGATCGCAACAGCAAGCTGCTGGGCTGGTCCGCGAGCAAGAGCATCGCCGCCACGCTCGTCGGGCTGCTCGTCGATGATGGCGTGCTCAAGCTGGATGCGCCCGCGCCGGTGCCGGAATGGCAGCATGACGGTGATCCCCGCCGCGCCATCACCTTGCGCCAGTTGCTGACGATGTCGAGCGGCCTGCGTTTCGCCGAACCCTATAATCCCGGCTCGGATTCGATCCATATGCTGTTCGATTCGTCGGACATGGGCGCGGTCGCCGCCGCGCAGCCGCTCGATCACGCGCCCGGCACGGTGTGGAGTTACTCGTCGGGCACCACCAATATCCTGTCCGGCATCGTGGCTCGTGCGACCGGCGGAACGCTGGCGGACGTCACCCGCTTCGCGCGCAAGCGCCTGTTCGAACCGGCGGGGATGGCCAGCGCACTGATCGAACCGGATGAAGCGGGCGTGCCGATGGGCAGTTCCTACGCTTATGCCACCGCGCGCGATTGGGCGCGCTTCGGCTTGCTCTATCTCAATAACGGCATGGTCGGGAAAACGCGGATATTGTCACAGCGCTGGGTCGATTTCGTGCGGACGCCGACCAAGGCCGCGCCGCGCCCCGTCTATGGCGGCCAATTCTGGCTGAACCTTGCGGAAGAAGGCGGTGAACATCGGCGCATCTTCAAGGATCTGCCGGACGATACGTTCATGGCGATGGGCCATAACGAACAGAGCGTCTTGATCATTCCCTCACGCGATACCGTGATCGTGCGGTTGGGCTGGACGCCGGAAGGCCAGCGTTACGATCATAACAAATATCTGTCCGGCATCCTGGCAACGTTGCCACAGGTCGCTTCCAGGCCGTGATCCGCACCGCCCGTTGCGGGTGAGGATGCGTAACCAGGCCGACCGGGAAATTGGCACGCTTCCCGGTCGCAATTCGATTTCCACCGCCATTTCCCGATCGCGACACAGCTCCCGATCGGAAAATGGCAAACCAAAGACATAATGGGAGAATCCCGGCCATGCGATCGATCAAGGCCCTCGCCGCCGCGCTGCTGTTGCTGGGAGGAAGCGGCACGGTCGCGCAATCCGTCGACACATCAGCGCCGGCCGCGCAAGCGACCAGCGTCGCTCGCACCGCAACGCCGCCCGTCACCGCGCGACCGATGACCAAGCAAGATCTCGACGCATGGCTCGACGGCTATGTACCGTTCGCGCTGAAGCGCGGCGATATCGCCGGCGCGGTGGTCGTGGTGGTCAAGGACGGAAAGGTCCTCACCCAGCGCGGGTTCGGCTATGCCGATGTCGCGAAGCGCACCCCGGTCGATCCCGCCACCACGATGTTCCGCAATGGCTCCGTATCGAAGCTGGTCACCTGGACGGCGGTGATGCAGCAGGTGGAGGCCGGGCGGATCGACCTCGATGCCGATGTGAACGCCTATCTTGATTTCAAGATACCGCCCAAGGATGGCAAGCCGGTGACGATGCGTGAGCTGATGACTCACACTGCCGGGTTCGAGGAACACGCCAAATATGTGATGTTCGACGATCCGAAGAGCTTCATTTCGCTTGGCCAGTTCGTGAAGACGCAGCTTCCCCGGCGCATCTACACGCCCGGCACCACGCCGGCCTATTCCAATTATGGCGCCACGCTGGCCGGCTATATCGTGGAGCGCGTCAGCAAGACGCCGTTCAACGAATATATCGAACGCCACGTCTTCGCGCCGCTCGGCATGGCCCATTCCACTTTCCGCCAGCCGCTGCCCGGGGCGCTCGCGCCGTTCATGGCATCGGGATATAAGCTCGCATCGGGCAAGGCGGGGAAGTTCGAATTTCTCCCCACGGCGCCCGCCGGCGGCCTGTCCGCTTCCGGTGTAGACATGGCGCAGTTCATGATCGCGCACCTGGATCAGGGTGCGGGCCTGATGAAGCCGGAAACGGCGCGCATGATGCACGATACGCCGCTGACGATGCTGCCACCGCTTAACCGGATGGAATTGGGCTTTTTCGAAAGCAACATAAACGGCCGGCAGGTGATCGGGCATCTTGGTGACACCGTGCAGTTTCACACCGCGCTTCACCTGTTCATGAACGAAAAGGTCGGCCTGTTCGCCTCGTTCAACAGCTGGGGGAAAGATACGGCGGTCAGCCCGACGCGGCAGCAATTGTTCGAGGAATTCGCCGATCGCTACTTCCCCGCCATCGGCCCGGCCGACGGACGGGTTGATGCGAAAACCTCCACCGAACACGCGAAGCTGCTGGCAGGCCGCTGGATCAAGAGCCGTCGGGCCGAAACCACTCTTTTTTCGCTCACCAATCTGATGGGGCAGGTGGTGATAAGCGTGGACGACAAGGGCAATCCCGTGGTGCCCGTGGCGCGCGATCCCAGCGGCGCACCGATGAAATGGGTGGAAATCGCCCCCTTTGTCTGGCGCAATGTCAACGGCCACGAGCGGCTCGCCGCCAAGGTGGTCGGTGGCAAGGTCGTGCGCTGGAGCATCGATTCCGCGGCACCGTTCATGGTGTTCGATCGTGTGTCGTTCGGCAGCTCGGCCGGATGGATCACCCCGGCGCTGATCGCAAGCCTCGCGATCCTGCTCCTCACGGTCCTGCAATGGCCGATCGCAGCACTGATCCGCCGCCATTATCGGCTACACTTCGGGCTAAAGCATCACTCATCCCCCACTTATCGCAGCGTGCGCGGGTTTGCCGGGCTGACATTCGCCTTCGCGATCGGCTGGCTAATCTGCCTGAGCGTGCTGAAAACAGTCGACGCGTTCGATCCGTGGCTATGGCTGTTGCAGATCGGCGGCCTGCTCGCGCTGATCGGCGGCGTGTTGCTGGCGGTTTGGAATGTGCGGCTCGCATTCTCACAAAGACTCGGCTGGTTCAGCCAGGCCTGGAATGTGCTCATTTTGCTCGCGCTGTTGATGCTGGCTTATACAGCGTGGACGTTCGGTCTGCTTTCTATGTCAGTCCACTATTGATGGATCGGCTGAAGCTCGGCGTCACGGTCGCGCCGCGTCACCTTGCCGCGCTCTTCCGAGGGATCGACATGCGTGACGCGGCCGTCGTGATGCTAACCGACAGCCACCGCGAGGCATCAGGGCTCAACTACGTGAACGACGATCTGCCATGGATGCTCTCAGCGCTCGATCCGGCGCGCGGCGCGATCGGAAGTGGCCGATCACGCGACGAATTTGCATCGATCCTAGCACCCGACGGCACCCGCAACGCGGTGGAGGCCGCCTTGCGGCGCCCTGACCGAATGTTGATGATCGCGTAGGCGCCGCGCAGCGCTTATATGAGCGTGGCGTGCGCCAGCCTCGGCACCGCGCCGGGGTTCATGCTGGGCCAGCTTCGCGACCTTAATGATCTCGACGGCCCGATATTTCTGAAGCAGGGTCGTCGCCCGGTGCCGTCTATCGCGACGGAACGATCGGGTGCGGCGAGGCTGTTTGGGGCGGTGTCGCCGAAATTCCGGCGCGGGGGAAGCCGTCCACGACCTCCCCCACCCCGCTCACTTCGTCAGCTACAGCTGTGTCGCAGCGCCACGCCGGGGCGCGCGCCGGTCGCCTTGCCGCCACGCAATACCGCAACGCCGTTGACGATGACGTCGTCGATCCCGCTCGGGGTTGCTAGTGGCTTTTCCCAGCTGCTGCCTTCCTCGACCTTGTCGGCATCGAATATGGTGACGTCGGCCCGCAGCCCCTCACGCAGCACACCGCGATCGGCCAAGCCCATCCGCTCCGCCGGCCATGAAGTCATCTTGCGCACGGCGTTCTCCAGCGTGAGCACGTGCCGTTTGCGCACATACTCACCAAGAATGCGCGGGAACGTGCCGTAAGCGCGTGGATGCGGCAGGCCGATCGCATCCAGCTCTCCGAATTTCGCCGCCGCGCCGGCGTCGGTGCCGATGCTGGTCCAGGGTTCCTTCAGCGCAAGTTCGATATCCGGCTCGTCCATCATGAAATAGAGGCCATAGGCACGATTGGGCAGCGCGTTGAGCACGATATCCCATGCCACGTCGGCAGGATCGCGCCCCACGGCCTTCCCGATCGCGGCAAGGCTCTGGCCGCGGTAGCGATCCATCTTGGGATCGTAAGCATTTGCGAGCACGACATGATCCCAGCCGCCCGAAGCCTCGACCAGATTGGACCAGCCCGGCTGCGACCCGGCGGCGACTTCGCGCTTCAGGCGTTCGCGGACCTTGGGATCGCGCAGTTTCTCATATCCCGCCTTCGCACCTTCCGCGAACACCCAATTGGGCACGGTGATATCGAGCCCGGTCCCGCCGGCGGTATAAGGATAAAGGTCAGCCGCGATATCAACGCCGCGCGCGCGCGCCGCAGCGATCCGCGCGAGCGCTTGCGGCATCAGCTTGCCGGCGAGCGGACGATAGGCAGCCTTGAGATGGAAAATCTCCACCTTCGCGCCGCTGCGCTCACCGATCGCGATAGCCTCGTCGATCGCATCGATCAGCTTCGCGCTCTCGTCGCGCATATGGCTGGCGTAAAAGCCCCCACATCTCCCCGCTACCGATGCGAGCGCTACCACCTCGTCGGTCGACTGGAAGCTGTTGGGCGGATAAATCAGCGCGGTCGATACGCCGAATGCGCCGTTCTTCATGGCGATCGCAGTTTCGGCCTTCATCGTCTCCAACTGCTTCGGCGTCGGCGTTCCCGCGCCGTCCCCCATCACCTTCACCCGTGGCTGGGCCGCGTTGTAATAAGTCCCGAAATTGACCGCGATGCCGCTTTTTTCCATCCCCGAAAGATAATTGCCGATCTCCGCCGCATCGACCGGCGTACCGCCCTCCCCGGCGATGACCGAGGTAACGCCCATCCGCAGCTTGTTTTCGGCTCCGCCCGATTTCGGCAGCACCTCACCCGATTGGTCCATCATATCGATGAAGCCGGGCGAAACGTATCGATTGCGCGCGTCGATTTCGTCCCGGCCCTTACCGTGAACCACGCCGATCTTGGCGATCCGGCCATCCTTGATCGCGATATCGGCGTAAACCCACGGATTGCCCGCGCCATCCAGCACACGGCCGCCTCGAATGACGATGTCATACTCCGCCACCGGCGCCTGTGCCGGCGCAGGCGTCGATATCGGCGCCAGCGCGGTGCCGATCAGCAGCGCGGCCGCGAGTGCTAGATGTTTCCTCATGGCGTTCTTCCCTCCCTCTCGGTATTTTATGAGCATGGCGCGGCGCGCGCGGATCAGCGATCAGCGCATCACCCGCTTCAGTGCTTTTTCACCGGCGTGAACAGCAGATCGTGATAATCGTAACTGAAGTCCGCGATCGGCGAGGCCGCCTTCATGGTGACGCGCTCGACCTTGCCATCCGCGTCCAGATTGAACGTTACGTAGGCCGGCTCGATCGTCTTGTCGTCGAACCGGGTGATGAAGCTGTCATATTGAAAATGATCGAGCCGGCCGGACATGCGCGGTGTCGATTTGAAATCGATCCGCAAGCCGCGCTCATCCGGCGTCACCGCGATATCGCCGTACCACGGATCGTTATAGGTGCCGACATAGGCGGAAAGTGGCAGCGAAGGCCCGCTCTTCGCCGGTTTTGAGGTCTTTGCCTTGAAAGCGGCCAACCCGGCGGTGACTCTTTGACGTTTGACCTCGGCGAATTTGACCGGCCAGTCGTTCGCTGGCTGCCCGAGATAGTGATCGAGCAATTCATACATCAACCCGCGCAGAATTTCGCCGTCCTCGCTGTTGATCTCGATCGCGAAGCCGACATTCTTCTCCGGGATCAGCGCGATAATGGTCTGAAAGCCGAAAACGGCACCGCTATGCTGCACGATCCTGGCGCCGCGATAATCGCTCACCATCCAACCGAGCGCATAGTTCATGAAATTGGGCTGGGTCGGTTTTAGCGGTGCTGGCTCCGATGCAATCGGCATCGGCGTCACCGGCTTCCACATTTCGGCCGACTGTGCCGGGCTGAACAATTGGCCGCCGTGCGGGAGTTTCCCTTGGGCAAGCTGGATCTGTAGCCATTTCGCCATGTCTTCCGGGCTCACCGCGAGCCCACCGGCGGGAGCCGCATTGCGCCCGAGCCCATCGCGCTCGTCGAGTTGTTCCTGATCGCCCGCGCCGCGCAGGCCGCCATTCATTCGTGCATGTGGCTGCGCGCGATCGACGGTAGCGAAGCGGTCGGCATCATCGGAAGTGGAATCCGTCATGCCCGCGGGCTTGAACACATGCTCGCGAACAAAGGCTTCCCAGGTCTGCCCGCTGACGGCCTCGATCAACTGACCCGCGACCATGTAGAGCACGTTGTCGTAAGCATAAGTACTGCGGAAACTGGTCGCCGGCTTCAGATAGCGCAGCCGCCGCACTGACTCCGCGCGCGGCGTATTGCTGCGCGGCACGAATAAAAGATCGCCCGCCCCCAGGCCAAGCCCGGAACGGTGCACCAGCAGATCGCGGACCGTTATCTCGCGCGTTACCCACGAATCCCACATGCGAAAATCGGGGAGGTGATCGATCACCCGATCGTCCCAGCCGATCTTGCCCTGATCGACGAGCACCGCGAGCGCAGCGACCGTGAACGCCTTGCCCGTCGAGCCGGTCGGGAAAATCGTATGCGACGTCACCGGATCACCCGATCCGATCCGCTTTTCGCCGAAGCCCTTAACCAGCACCGGCGCGCCATTTTCCACGATGGCCACCCCCATCCCCGGCACGCCGGTCGCGCGCCGCAACGCCTCTACACGCGCCTCAAAACCTTGAGGCGGTGCAGCGAGCAGGGAGGCGGGCCAAGCGGCTGAGACGAGAACGAGGGCAGTGAGGACGCGCTTCATGAAGCCTCCGGTTCAGGATGGAAATCAGTTCAGGCGAGGCAAGAATCGAGTAACCGTTCAAGGGCCGCCCCACCACGAACCGGATCGGCGACCGGCAGCCCATGGCTATTCGCGAGCGCCGCGATTTCAGCCGCTGCCGCATCCGCATCCAGCGCGGCGGTGTTGAGACTGATGCCGCCGCAGCGAATTGCGGGGTTGGTCAGGCGCCCGAGCGCGATCGTCTGGTCGATCACCATCTGGATCGAGGGCAGCGGAAATTGCGGCATCCCCATGATCGTCTCACGGCCGGCCTGATGGCAGACTACGAACACGTCAGGCTGGCTGCCATGCAGCAACCCCAAAGACACCGCCGCGTACGCCGGATGGAACAGCGATCCCTGCCCCTCCACGACATCCCAGTGATCGTCGGCGGCATCGGGGCTGAGCAATTCCGCCGCGCCCGCGAGAAAATCGGAAACGACCGCATCCATCGGCACACCTGTGCCGGTGATCATGATCCCGGTCTGACCGCTCGCGCGGAAATCGGCGGAAAGTCCACGCGCTTTCATCCCATTGGCGAGTGCCAGCGCGGTATATTTCTTGCCGAGCGCGCAATCGGTACCGACGGTCAACAGCCGCTTGCCACTGCGCTTGCGCCCATTTCCATTGGGAATCCCCGGCGGGGGCGTCCGCACATCGATCAGCCGCCGGCCAAGTCGCGCGGCCTCTTTCGCGAGCACCGGAATATCCGCGAGCCGTTCATGGAGTCCGCTGATCAGATCGAGCCCTGCCTCCAGCGCCTCGACCAGCGCCCCGATCCACCGGTCTGGAATGACGCCGCCGACATTGGCGACCCCGATCAGGAGCGCCCGCGCGCCGCGCGCATAGGCCTCCGCCGGCGTCATCCGCTCCAGCCCGGTGCTGACCGTGCACTCAGGCAATACGAATTCGCCGACGCAACGGTCCGGTGCCCAGTCAGCCAGGCCAAGCCCGGTTTTGACATAACCGCGCTCAGTCGCGTCGCCCAAAAACAGCAGATAAGGCTGCGGGAGCGACAGCGTGCCGGCTTCGATCGCCTGATGTAGAATCGCCATATTCCTTTTCCGAATGAATCTCTGATCAGGATAATGATCCTAATCAGAGAAATTTCAACTCAATTTTCCGATATCGATGGATCAATCCCGCGGATTGGCACATCGAGAAGGCGTAGCAGCAGCGCGGCGGCTCCCGCGATCGCCGCGAGCAGCGCGAAATAGGCGCCGCGATCGAGCACGCTCCACAAGCCACCGACGAGCCCCGCAAACAGGCTCCCGGTGAAGATGGCCAGATACCAGGCCGCGACGGTGGTGGCCCCGAGCCGGGGTGGTGCCAGTCGAGCGAATAGCCCAAGCCCGGTTGGTAACAGGAACAATTCCCCGATCGTGAAAATCAGGAAAAACAGCGCCAGCCACAGCCAGTTCGCGCGCATGTCGCCAGCGTACCACGCCACCACCGCCAACAGCAGATAGGCGAGCGCCACGACCAGCGCGCCGAATGCCATGCGCCGTGCCGGCGACGTATCGCGCCCAACCGCCGCCCGTCGCCGCCACACCGTGAGCAGGATCGGCGTCAATACCATCACCAGCAGCGGGTTAAGCGACTGAAACCACGTCATCGGAATGGTGAAGCCGCCGATGCGCCGATCGATCCCGGTCTCTGCCCATAACGCGACCGTATTGCCGACTTGTTCGTAAGCGCCGCGAAACACGGTCACCGCAAGGCCGATCGCGACCAGCACCGCGATCAGTCGATACCCGGCAGACGCTCGATTTTCGGTATCGACCGCGCCGGCCGCCGCCCTCGGCTCTTCCGGAGGGAGGTAACGCTGCCCCGCCAGATAGATCAGCAAGCCCGCGAACATCCCGATGCCGGCCGCACCGAAGCCATAGTGCCAGCCATAAAATTCGCCGAGTGTGCCGCAGATCAGCGGCGCCAGAAATCCGCCAATGTTGATGCCGACATAATAGACATTATACGCCCAGCCGCGGCGCGGATCGCCCGCCGTGTAGAGACTGTTGATCTGGCTCGGCAGGCTCGGCAGGAAAAAGCCATTGCCAAGCGCGATGACGGCGAGCGCAAGATAGAGTTGCGTCTCGAACGCCATCAGGAAATGCCCCGAAGCCATGATACTGGCGCCGATAATGATCGCGCGCCGCTTGCCGAGATAGCGATCGGCAATCACCCCGCCCACGATCGGCGTGAAATAGGCGCAGGCGGTATAGGCGCCATAGACGAATGACGAATGCGGCTGCGTGAACAACAACTGCCGCGTCATATAATAAATCAACAGCGCGCGCATGCCGTAATAGGAAAACTGTTCCCACATGTTCGTCAGGAACAGGATGGTCAGCCCGCGCGGCTGCCCGAACCAGGTCGGCTCCCGTTCCTCAGCGATCATGCGCGGCGCGATTGCCGCCGTCATGCGCCGACCCGGGTCTCCGCTCCCCAGATGCGCTCGTCGCACCAGGCGGTGCCGTCGCGATAGACGATCCCCGGCTCACGATCCTGCTTCAGGAAGATCGGTCCATCGAGATCGCAGATGTCGCACAACTGACCGAGCACGAAACTCGGTGCCATACTGAGCGACGAGCCCCCCATGTTGCCGACCATCACGCCAAGCCCCGCTTCACGAGCGGCCTGCGCGATCATCAGTCCCTCGGTCAGGCCGCCGCATTTATCGAGCTTGATGTTGACCACCTGAAAGCGGTCGATCAGCCCCGGAACGTCTGCCAGCGTAAGCGCGCTTTCGTCTGCCGCGATCGGGATCGGCGAACGATAGCCGGTGAGATCGCTCTCCCTGCCGCGCGCGAGCGGCTGCTCGATCAGCGAAACCTCCGCCTCCACCATCGCGGCGACCAGCGCATCCAGGTCGCCGATCGCAAACCCCTGATTGCCATCGACGCCCAGCCACACATCAGGCCGCGCGGCGCGGATCGCCTTCACCCGCGCGATATCGAGATCGAGATCGCCGGTAAGCTTTATCTTGATCGCCTTGACCGCGCCGAATGCGATCGCGCGCTCGACCATGATCGCCGGATCCTCGGCGCCGAGCGTGAAGGTGGTCACCACCGGCTTCACCTCGGGCACGCCGGCCAGCTTCCATACCGGCACGCCGGCTCGCCGCGCTTCCAGTTCCCACAGCGCCGCATCGACCGCATTGCGCGCGCCGCCCGCGGGCAGAATGTCGCGCAACGCGGCGCGATCCGGGCCGGACTCGATGGCGCTGCGGACACGCTCCAGCTCGGCCAGCATGTGCGGCACGTTATCACCCATGTAATAGATGCCGTTGGCCTCGCCATGGCCGCGATATTCGCCGTCGCTCAGCGTCGCCACGACACAATCCACGCCGTCGAACACATAGCCGGAGATTCGGAACGGCGCCTTAAAAGGCAGGCGTTCGACCTGCACGTCGAGCGACAATTTGGCCATGGCGGGAAACTCCGGATTTAATTGGATGGGGGACGTTCAGGAAAAGCCGAGGTGCAATCAGAGCGAGGGTTGCGGTCTGAAAACGGCGCAACCGAGGGCTGCGCCCTCCTCTTCCTTGCCACTTAAGCCTCCTCCTAAGACGGCCACACAATATTTGCCTCAATAGAAATTTTCAATCCCAATTAGAAAATTTCCGGCCGATCGAGCCCGCGTCGCGGCGCAAAAAACGCGCTGCGCGACGCACGCATTGACCCATTCCTGATTGAAAATGCGCGGTTAGAAAAACGTCGCGATCGCATCGAGCACGCGGCCATCGTCGTCGACCTCGAACAACGTCCGCCATTTGTCGAAGGTCGTGCAGGGATGAGAGACACCGAACCCGACCTGATCGCCGATCGCGAGCGTCGTTTGACCGTGTACCGCGATATGCGCGTGCTGATCCGACAATTTCTCGACACTGAAAGCGCCCGTCGGGATGCTGCGCACGCTCCCGCTCAGCCGCGCGCGGGACAGGATTAGCTGGGGTAGATCGGTGTCGTAAGAAATGTCCCGCTTGCCCAGATTGGCGAACATCCAGCCCGGCTCCGGGCGGGATTGGATTTCGGCCCAGACCTCCAGCGCGTTCTTCAAGCGCCCGGCGTCCCCGGCTTCGTGCGTCCGCTCCAGCAGCCGCTCGAACGCCAGCTCATAGTGGATCGCGTCATGGCTGATGTAGCAACCGCTGCGCAGCACCACGAGCGGCTCATCACCGATGTCCGTCGATCGGAAGCGTCGCGCGACCATATCGAAAAAGCGCGATCCGCCAGCCGATAGGATGACCTGTCGGGTCGGGTCGAACAGGTGTTCGGCCGCAATCGCCTCTGCCGCACGGATCGTATCGATCAACAGCGCGTCAACGTTCGGCTCCATCCCGGCATCGCTGCCGCCGGGGACGATGCCCTCGAAGGTCGCGACGCCTGCGACACTCAATTCCGACCGCGCCGCGATTGCCCGCGCCAGCGCCAACGCCGCTTCCACACCACGCACGCCAGTCCGGCTGCCAGCGGCACCAACCTCGATCAGCACGGGGATCGAGCGTTCCAGCCCGACGAACTCCGCCGCATCGGCCAGCAGATGGGCGCCATATCGTGAATCGACGAATATGAATGCTTCAAACCCCGGATCCGCCGCGAGTTCGCGCGCCAGCCACGCGGCAGCCTGTGGCGATACGATCTGGTTGGCATAGATCAGGCGCGGCACGCCGAAACGGCGATAGAGGCGCAGATGCGGCATGGTCGCGCACGACAATCCCCATGCCCCATCGCGCAATTGGCGATCGAACAATTGCGGCGCCATCGTCGTTTTGCCGTGAGGACAGAGCGCTACTCCGGCCCCGTCCGAAAACCGCCGCATCCACGCGCTGTTGTTCTTGATCGCCGAGCACCGCAACACCGCCGCCGGCAATTGAAGATCGCCATGCAGCGACCATCCCGCTCCCGCTACATCGCCCAATCGTATGCCATCGCAGCCCGGCGGGAGCCCCTTGTCACCGGGCTCCAGTCTCATTTCGCGAATTGGCTGAAGGTTCAGCAAGGCACCCTCTCGAACCAGTGCCGGTTATCCAATTCCGGATAACCGGCGCGGCTGTCAGAAATTGAAGCGAACACCTGCGGTATATTGGCGACCGATCACGTCATAAAGCTGACGCGCGGTCTGGAACTGATAACCGGTGAATGGCGGATCATTATCCAATGCATTCAGGATCACGCCGAAAAGAGCCACTTTCCCGTCGTTCTTCGTCTTGAACAAGGTGATTTCACCCGACAGATCGACGTAAAAGCGACCGTTCACATGGTTCCAGTCCAGCGTCACATCGTCGCGCGTGATCACGCCGCCGCCGATATAGCGCCCCGTCACCCCGAAGCGATAATCCTCTGTGGAATAGGTCGCGCTGGCACTCCCCTTCCAATGCGGAGTGCCGCCCGGCCCGTCGAGTACGGGCTGATCGGTATTGCCGGCGAATTTAGTGACATCGCCAGCCTGCCCAACGAGATCGAGCTTGTTGATGTAGCTGGCGAGACCGCGCAGATCGAGCGAACCAGCGCCGATCGGCAGGCGATATGCCGCCTCCACATCGATGCCGTTGGTGATGATCTGCTGAAAGTTGACCGGGGCCAGCAGGATGTTGCTGATCTTGCCGTCACCGCCGCGCTGGACGAGCAGACAACTCGCCGCATCCCCCCCGTTGCAGCGATTGACGATCGTTTGAGCGGTGAGCGAGGCGATCGCGCCGTCCACCTTGATGTCATAATAGTCGACCGAGAGGCTTAGGCGCGGCGCGAACGCGGGCGTCAGCACCACCCCCCGCCGTCAGGGTATTGGCGCGCTCGGGCTTCAGAAAGGGATTGCCCCCGGTCGTCTGGCTGACCGTATAGATCGAGCTGGTCTTGGTATCGGTGATTCCCCCGAGCAACGTCTGTCCCGCGGCGAACAATTCGTTGATGTTGGGCGCGCGTATGTCGCGCGACCGCGTGGCGCGGAAGCGGATGCTGTCGTTGACTGCGTAATTGACGCCGATCTTCCATGTCTCGACCGTACCGGACGTGCGATAATCGGTGATGCGGCCACCAAGATCGAGTTCGAGGTTTTTGGCCCATGCCGCGTCGGTAGCCAGCGGCACGACCGCCTCGACAAATGCTTCCTTGACCGCCTCGCGCGCCGAATAGGGTTTCACGTTGCCTACGCGAAACAGGCTTACGTTCGGCGTTGCCGAGATCGGATCGGATGTCACATCGACATTGAGATTGCGGTATTCGCCACCGAACGCGACGGAGACCGGGCCTGCCCAGGTGGAAAAGGGCTCGCCGCGAACCACGATGTCCGCCACCTGCTGCGATTGCCGCCAGCCGCGAACCGACGTGCCGGTAATATAGTCGATCGCCTGCTGCGAAGCCGTGCCGACACCGAACAGATTGAGGGGTACGCAGCCGTTGGTCGGATCGGTCAGCGTCGAGCGACAGACCGTGCCGCCGGTCACGGGATTGACCACCGCATCGAGCGCGAGCAGCCGCTTCGCCTTGATCACATCCCCGGTGAACAGGGTTACCGTATCCGTTTTACCGAAGGAGAAGGACGCATCGAAGCTCCAAGACCCGCCGAGGCCGCCGCGCAACCCTGCCACGCCCTGCCAGGTGGTCGCCTTCTGCTTGATCGCGCCGACGCCATAATCCTCCAGACTGCGCCCGAAGCTGAAGCTGGTTTCACCCGCCGTCGCGAGCGCGGTCCGCAGTGACTGAGGCAGAAAGGCATTGTCAGCCTTGATCGTGAAGACGTCATCGGACGGGATCGAGCGCTCGTTGAGCCGCGAGCGCGCATAAGTGAAACTGGCATAGGCCGTCAGCGATGGCGCAACCTCATAGGTCAGGCCGGCATAAGCGCTCTGCCGCTTGGTCGGCGCCACCAGCACATAGGGCGATGCAAGCGCGTCGCCGTCGCCGCCGTCCATGGTGTTATCGGCGGTAAGATAATTGCCATAGCGGAAGGGTAAGGTCGTGCCGTTGGGGCCGAACTGGATTCCGCTCAATACGCCCGAATTGATCACGCCACCCGGCGCGGCATAAGAAGCGCGGGCATCATTAACGTGAATGTAAAACGGCTGTGACGGGTCCGTCGCGTTGGCTGGGTTCACGATGATCCCGCGATTGCCTGCCCATTTTCGCTGATTTGCGTCCTTGATGCCGCCATTTTCGGCCGCTTCCAGCCCGATCAGCAGGTGCCCGCGATCGCCCGCGAACTTCGTTCCGAAGGCCAGCGACACCATGTAATTTCGGTTATCGTCGTGATCGGTAATTCCACCCTGCACGCTACCGCGTACACCGTTGAACTTGTTATCGATCTTGAAGTTAACGACACCCGCCACCGCATCCGAGCCGTAAGCCGCGGACGCGCCGCCGGTGACCACATCGACACCACCGATCAGCGCCTGCGGAATAAGATTGGTGTTGATGACGCCTTCGGGTGTTGTCGGCACATATCGCTTGCCGTCGATCACCGTCAGGGTGCGCAGATAACCGAGACCGCGCAGATCCATGTAATTGCCGCCGGCCAGTTTCGACAGATTGCTGACCGAGGAAGGCGTCACACTCGGCTTCATCGCCGGAAGCTGGTTGAGCGCATCCGCTACGTTCACCGCGCCGACGCGCAGGATGTCATCGGAATTGACCGCCGTGAGAGGCGTGGCGGAAACGAAGCCCGAACGCGCCACCTGCGAGCCGGTAACAACGACCTCGGCGCTCTCGTTCGTCTTGGCTTCCGCCACTGGTGCAGCCACCTGCTGCGCATGAAGCGGGGTTGCGCCAATCAGCGTGGCGAAGGCGATCGCGACGGCGGTTTGGCCCGAACGAACATGCGCCGATGTTGCGCAAAGATCGCTGCGGAAGCGGCGGAAAATCCGCGTTTCCCATCCGGATTTCGACATGAGTCCCCCTCTTCGATATGATGTTGACGGATTTTTCTTCGCGAATTCAACGCGTAGCGAAATAGTCGAACAGGCTGCGGCTGATCTCGGCGATCGCGCGTTCGCGCTGCGCCGCCGGCAGGCTGCTGCCCTTCGTGTAAACCGCGATAAGCAGGCGCCCGCGATTGCCCGGCAGCGTGATCATGCCGACATCGTTGATCGTGCCGCCGATAGTTCCGGTTTTGTGCGCGACCTTGGTTCCGGCCGGCAGGATTCCCTTGAGCCGCGCCTGCCCTGTTTCACAGCGCTCCATCACGCCCAGCAGAAACGCGCGGCTTTCGGGTTTCAGCAGTGGATCGACCAGCAGTTTCCCGAGCAGATCGACCATTGCAGAGGGTCCGCTGGTATCGCGTGGATCCTGCTCGAAAGCGGCGTTGGCGGAATAAGCCGCCTTTTCCAATTCGGCCTCGGCCAAGCCACGCGCCATGATGGTTTTGACGAACGGGGAGCCGGCGGGCACGCCGTAGAATTCGTTCAGAAGGTCGTTGACGTCCCGATCGACCTGAATATCCGTGATGCCGCGCGCTCGCAGCCACGCCGTCACCGCAGTCGGACCGCCGGCCAGCGCCAAAATCTTGTCGGTTGCGGTGTTGTTGCTCTGGGTGAGCATCAATTCCATCAGATTGGCGACCGACAGGACGACGCCGGGATGGATCAGGCGATTCGCCACCTCACCAGTCCGATCAACATCGCCCTGCGTGACCGTCACCATCCGGTCGAGGCGCATTTCGCCCTTGTCGACCAGCGACAGGAGCGTGCCAGCGATCGCAACCTTGACGGTGCTCGCCATCGGAAAGCGCTCGGCCCCGGCAACGGCGCCAGTTTCACCGGTCTCGACCAACCGGAATGCGACCCCGATCCGGCCCTGGATGCGTTTTTCCAAAGTAAGAACCTGGGCGGCGACCGCCTGTTGCACCGACGGTGCAACCGCGCGGGGCGCTGTCACGGCCAGGGGCGCTGGCGCCGCTGTCGCGGGCGCAATCGACATCCCTGCCAGGACGAATCCGGCCAAAAACCGTGCCATAAGTTCCCCTTTTGCAAAGCGGCGCATTCAAGGTCGGCGCCGCCTGTTTTTCTGTATGGAGAAATAATTTTCACATACGCAATATTTTGTCAATACGCGCGTAAAACTGAAAATGAGACGACCGTCCGCGGGCGCGCAACGCCCAAAACGATGCAACCTCGAAAGCAGTGTGCGACGATCCGTCGCAAGCAGCACGAGGTTGGTTTGCCGTTTACGAAGTCGGCAAAAGCGCCGCCCAATCCGAAACATCCGATCGCGGCCGCGAAGGAGCGACGCGGCAATAGCAGTGGATAGTCTTGCTGCGCCGCTTCGCGATCCGCCAGCCGCCCCGCAACATCGCGATCCCAAAGTCCATTTGACGCGTCCCAATTAGGACAATAGCGTCCGCATCGGATCACATTCCAATTGAGTCGGGCAGTAAGGCGTTCGGGTTCACGCTGGCCGCAATGATTGGTCGTGCGATTTCCAAAAATCGCGCGAAGTGACGACGAGGGGGAAGCGAAACCATGATGAAACGCGCTCGAATGCTCGCTGGAATCGCTATAATTTCAATTACCTGCCCTGTAGTTGCGCAATCCCCGGCGCCACTTGAGGCCTTCCTCTCTTATACGTTCACGAGCGAGGTCGTCGCCCCCGCGGCCGCCGATCGCATCGCCTGGATGGAACTGCATCAGGGGCGTCGGAATATCTGGTTGGCGCAGGCCCCCGATTACCGCCCTCGCCGGCTGACCAACGGCACCGACGACGATGGGCAGGAACTGTCGGATCTTGCCTTCTCCCCCGATGGCCGCGTGCTCGCCTGGGTGCGTGGCGCGGTTGAGCACAATCCTTTTGCGGATGGCCTTCCGGCCGCCAATCCCGCGTCGGTGGTTGCCCAACCGGCGATGGAAATCTGGGCGTCGGTCGATGGGGGCGCCCCCGCGAAGGTCGCGGAGGGCGAAGATCCGATCATCTCCGCGACCGGCCGGATCGCATTCGTGAAGGACAATCAGGTCTGGACCGTGCTGCCGGACGGCAAGGAAAAGGCACAGAAGCTCTTCTATGATCGCGGCAAGGTGGATGACATCCACTGGTCCCCGGATGGCAAGCAACTCGCCTTCGTATCGCGACGCGGCGACCATAGCTTCATCGGCATTTACAACGGCGCCGAACGGCCGATCACATGGCTCGCCCCCGCGACCGCCTTCGACAATTCTCCATCATGGTCGCCGGACGGGAAACGGATCGCGTTCGCGCGCCGGCTGGGGAACGCGGAGGTTCTGGAAACGCCGCTGGCTCCCAAGCCGAACCCGTTCTCGCTCTGGGTCGCTGCCGTCGACAGCGGCGAAGCAAAACGCGTGTGGCAAAGCCCGTCGACGATGCGCGGTTCCTATCCGGCAGTTCCCGGCGGCCTGTTCCTCAATTGGGGCGCCAATGACCGCCTGACCTTCCGCGCCGAGATGGATGGATGGCCGCATCTCTATTCCCTCTCCGCCGCCGGCGGCGAACCCATGCTGCTGACGCCCGGGGCATTCATGGTCGAGCATGTCGCGATGTCACCCGATCGGCGCTCCCTGCTCTACAGCGCGAACACCGGCACCACCGCAGGCGACATCGATCGACGCCATTTGTATCGCGTGCCGATCGATCGCCCTGCCCCGTCCGCGCTCAGCAGCGGGGCCGGTCTCGAATGGTTACCGGTGCCGTTAAACGACGGAAAGCTCGCTTATGTCACCGCGACCGCGAGCGAGCCGCCCCGTGTCGCGCTGGCGAGCGCCGATGGGCGCGGCGCTCGCATACTGCAAGCCGCCGCCGCAACCTATCCGTCGGATAAACTGGTGACGCCCCAGTCCGTCACCTTCACCGCTCCCGACGGGCTGACCATTCACGGCCAGTTATTCACGCCGCGCGGTGGCGGTAAACATCCGGGGCTCATCTTCGTTCACGGCGGCCCGCCACGCCAGATGCTGCTCGGCTGGTCCTATATGGATTATTACACGCACAGCTATGCGATGAACCAATTTCTGGCGTCGCGCGGCTATGTCGTCCTGTCAGTGAACTACCGGCTCGGCATCGGCTATGGCCGTGAGTTCCAGCATCCCGATAAGGCCGGCCCGGCGGGCAATTCGGAATATCAGGACGTTCTCGCCGGTGGGCGTTATCTCCAGTCGCTGCCGGACGTCGATGGCAAGCGGATCGGCATCTGGGGCGGTTCCTATGGCGGGTTGCTCACCGCTCATGCGCTCGCGCGCAACAGCGACTTGTTCAAGGCCGGCGTCGATTTCCACGGCGTGCACGACTGGTCGATAGGCGGCACCGCGCCGCAACGCTACGAACAGGGCGACCACGCGGAGGTGATGCGGATCGCGTTCGACAGTTCGCCGGAATCCGCGATCGCGGGTTGGCGCTCCCCGGTGCTGCTGATCCATGGCGATGACGATCGCAATGTCCGCTTCAACCAGACGGTCGATCTCGCGCGGCGGCTGGCGGCTCAGGGCACGCCATACGAAGAATTGATCTTCCCCAATGAGATACACGGCTTTCTTCGCCATGACACCTGGCTCCGAGCGGATAGCGCGATGGTGCGCTTTCTCGACGCGAACCTGAAGCCGTGAAGCGCGCGCCGATGGCGCGACAGCCGATCAGACGACATCTGCGGCGCAACGCCGCCTGCGACCGGAGTGAATGACATGCAAAAGGCTCATTTGACGCGCCGGGCGATGATCGGGGGGATGGCCACCGCGTCGAGCCTGATGGTCTTTCCGATGCTCAATACGGGCGCCTATCGCGTTCATGCGGCATCGACGCGCCTCTATTCGAAGCGGGTGGTCGATCTCGTCCGAAGCTCGGTCGTCGTGGATATGCTTGGGCCGCTCTCGCTCGATCTGCGCCCTGAAACGGTCGCAACCAAATTGTCCGAGGCTCAGATCGCCGATTTCCGCGCGAGCGGCATCACCGCATTCCACAATTCGTTCGGAATAGGTGGCCCCGATGCCTGCGCTCAGGTGCTCAGATATCTCGCCGGGTGGAATGCCTTCGTCGGCCACAATGACGAGATCTTCACGCTGGTGCGCGACGCGGTCGATCTCGATCGTGCGAAGCGGCAGGGCAAGGTCGCGGTCATCATGGGGCTGCAGGATTCCGATCATTTCCGCACGCCCAAGGACGTCGAGCAATTCTATCAACTGGGGCAGCGCTGTTCGCAGCTGACCTATAATAGCCAGAACCTGATCGGATCGGGCTGCACGGAGCGGGTCGACGGTGGACTAAGCGATTTCGGCGTAGAGATCGTGAAAGCGATGAACGCATCCGGCATGCTTATCGATACATCACATTGCGGCGATCGCACGACGCTCGACGCGATCGAGGCGTCGCCCCTTCCGATCGCGATCACCCACAGCAACTGCCGTTCGATCAACAATCACCCGCGCACCAAGACGGATGAAGCGATCAAGGCGCTGGGCGCAAAGGGCGGCGTGATGGGTATCACCGGCGTGCGCAACTTCGTGAGCGGGAAAGATCCCACTACGATCGCCAATGTCGCGGATCATATCGATCACGTCAGAAAGCTAATCGGCATCGAGCATGTCGGGATCGGAACTGACGCAGACCTCTATGGCTACGACAAGATGGCACCCGATCAATATGCCATGCTCAAGGCCGGGTATAAGGGCAGCTACGGTTTCCGCGAGAAGATCGACATCGACGATTTCAGCGGCCCGCTCAAGATATACAATCTGACGGAAGAACTCGTCCGGCGCGGCTATAGCGACGGCGATGTGCGCGCGGTGATCGGGGGAAATTTCCGCCGACTGCTCGGCGCAACCTGGAAATAACGATCATGCGGCGGCCGCGTGTCAGACGCTGCTCGCCGCATCATCTATCGAAGGCATGGAGCGCGCCGGACGACGCCTCGGTTGAACTACTATTCAGCGTTCACCGTGCATGGTGATGAGCGAGTCCATCAGATCGTCTTCCGCGCTGGACATCACCGCGAGCGTCACCGCCTCTTCGCAATCGGGGCCGGCGAGATAGGCGTGGCCCATGTTTGAATCGATGTAGATCGATTCCCCCTGCTCCAGCGTCACGGGATCGTAGAATTCGGTGTGAACAACGATCCGTCCGGTCAGGACGTAGATGAACTCCTCGCCCGCATGATGCACCAGTTCGCCGAACTCATCGAGCGAACGTGCACGGATGGTGGTGATATTCGGAATCATCCGCTTGCGGCGCAATTCCGCGCAGAGATAGTAATAATCGTAGTTCGCGGTCTGCACGCGAAAGGCATTGTCACGCGTGCCGATGCTGCGTCGCGCGGTAACCGGCGCGGCTTCCGGGACCGTTTCGCCCTCCACGAACAAATCGGACATCCGGATGTTGAGCCGGGCGCTCAATTCCTGAAGCTTGTCGTAGGTCAGCGTGAGGCGATTATGCTCTACCTTGGATAAGGTGGAGACGGGAATGCCGGTCCGTTCGCTCATCTCGCGCAGGGTCCATCCGTTGCTATCCCGCAACTGCCTGATCACCGCGCCTAGCGTCGAGCGTCGTTTCGACATTCCGTCATCTTTCCATCTCCGATCCGGACGCGCGTAGCATCGTTGCGCGTCACTGCGCAACGCTCCGTCCTTCCAGATAGAGATTCGCCTGCTCAGGCAAATTTTCGACAAGCCGAACGAAACGTGCGGCACCGGCGAATGATTGACATATTTTTCCAATTGGGATCATATGTCCTGCATTGGCCAAGTATTGGCGCATTTCTTCCGATGAGGCCGAAACGAACGGCTGCACGGACAAATCAGGGGAGCGAAAGATGATACGGTCGATGCGGACCTGGGCTTTGGGGGCTGTCGCGCTGGTTGCAAGCGCGGCATTTGCCCAAGGCAACGACAAGCAGCCTGCAAATGGCCCGATCGCTTCTACAGCGGCACGAACAGCCGCGACGCCTGCGACTGGCCCGGCATCACTCAACAAAGCCGATCTCGACGTCTGGCTGGATGGCTATATGCCCTACGCCCTGCGCAGCGGCGACATCCCCGGCGCGGTCGTTACGATCGTCAAGGACGGCCAGGTGCTCACCGCGCGCGGCTTCGGTTATGCGGATGTTGCGAAACGCACGCCGGTCGATCCTGATCGCACCCTGTTCCGCCCCGGATCCGTGTCGAAACTCGTCACCTGGACGGCGGTGATGCAGCAGGTCGAGCAAGGGAAGCTCGATCTCGACGCGGACGTGAACCGCTACATCGATTTCAAGATTCCCGCGCGAAACGGTCAGCCGGTCACGCTCCGCCAGATCATGACCCACACGGCCGGGTTCGAAGAGACCGCCAAAGACATCATTTTCTACGATCCGGCACATCTGCGTCCGCTTGGCGATTTCGTTAAACGCTCACTGCCGGCGCGCATCTATGATGCCGGCACCACGCCGGCTTATTCCAACTGGGCGACCGCGCTCGCGGCCTATATCGTCGAGCGCGCATCGGGCGAAGAGTTCGACGGTTATGTCGAACGCCACATCTTCGCGCCGCTCGGGATGAAGACCGCCACCTTCCGCCAGCCATTGCCCCAGCGGCTCTCGGCACAAATGGCAACCGGCTATCCCAAGCCCGGTGAGGCCGCGGCGTTCGAGCTGGTTGGGCCGGCCCCGGCCGGTTCATTATCCGCATCAGGCACGGATATGGCGAAATTCATGCTCGCTCATCTGCAAGGTGGCGAACTGGGCGGCAATCGCATCCTGAACGCGCAGACCGCCGCGATGATGCACAACAGCCCGCTCGATCGGGTGAACCCCTATTCGCTCATCCCGCCGCTTAACCGGATGGAATTGGGCTTCTTCGAAACCAATGTGAACGGGCATCAGGTGATCGGCCATCTGGGCGACACCGCCGCGTTCCACACGTCGCTCCATCTGTTCATGAACGATGGTGTGGGGCTGTATGTCTCGTTCAACGGCCCCGGCCGTCAGGGCGCGGTCGGCGCATTGCGCACAGCATTGTTCGAGGATTTCGCGGACCGTTATTTCCCCGCCAAACCCAGCGAAACGCGGGTCGATGCGCAAACCGCGCGGCAGCACGCGCAGATGATGACCGGGTTGTGGAGAAACAGCCGCCGCTCGGAAACCAACTTCATCTCAGTGATGGGGCTGCTGAGCCAAGCCGAAGTGTCCGTGGATGCAAAGGGTAATCTGGTCATTCCGGCACTGAAGATGCCGGGCGGACGCGCACGCGAATGGGTAGAAATCTCGCCGTTCGTCTGGCGTGACCGTTATGGCCACGATCGGGTCGCCGCCACGGTGATCGACGGCAAGGTCGTTCGCTGGAGCATGGACGGGATTTCCCCTTTCATGGTGTTCGATCGCGTGCCTGCCGGCATTGCCGGATCGTGGCTGAAGCCGGCGCTCTATCTCAGCCTTGCGATCCTGGCGTTCGCGTTCCTCGCATGGCCGATCAGCTGGGCAATCCGCCGCCGCTATCGGGCGACGATCGCTATCTCCGGCCGCGCACTCAAAGCGCATCGCGCGACGCGCATCATGGCTGGCCTCGTGCTGGGCGTGTTGATCGGCTGGATGGCGCTCGTCAGCGCGATGTTCAGCAATCTGAAGAACCTCGCCGGCGCGTTCGATACGTTCCTGCTGCTATTGCAGGGAGCCAGCGCCATCGTGTTTGTCGGCGCGGTGGGGATTTCCAGCTGGAACCTGTGGGAAACGCTGCGCGGCGATCGCAAATGGACCGCCAAGCTGGGAAGCCTGCTGATCTTCTTCGCCTCGCTGCTCGTCCTGTATTTCGCGATAAGCTTCCACCTCATGTCGATCTCGACGAAATACTGAAGCCAAAACCGGCGCTCGATTTCGGCACCGCGCCATCGCGCTATGTGTTCGGAATTGGATATGGTGCTCGTCACGCTGCGTGACGGGCACCATTCCGGCGGACGAGCGAACCTGTTGGCCATCGCCGTGTCTTACCATTTGGTCAGCCATGCCGACATTATGTCCCAAGCGTCTTTGAGAACGACAGGGAGCATGAACCACGCGAGAGAAGTGGCGAACCACGTCAGGATCAGCCGCCGTCCTCGTAGCCATTTGCGGTCTGCGATCGGAAAGCGCCCGTTCTTCCAAGACCAAATGCCCAAGCCGATCGCACCGCAATTTACCCATAGCCACGCTACAACGCGACCAACGTGCCAATAGCTGGAAAGGCGAAAATCAAAGAGCGAACTGACCAGGGCATAAAAAAAGGACAGGAAAGCGATACCAACCAACACGACAAATGCCCAAATCCGCGCGACCGCTAGCGCTTCTTGCCGATCCGTTGATTCGATATTCTCATTGAGACTGTCTGGATCCGGGCCGTCGATATCGACCGAGAGAAGTTCGTCGTTGCTGCTCATGTGGAGCACACGTTAGCCCGTGATCCGGTATGTTTCCATCCACGCACTATATTAACCGCTCCGGTCATCTTAACGTCAGCGGATCTCTCCAGAACGAAGGAGAAGTATGCAGATGGTTGGCCCACTCTTCGAATGAACGCTGGACAACCTGTCGTGATCGATACTCGACCATAAACCGGCGGACCGGTGCGCGGCAGAACGATCATTCCCGGCACCATACCGCCGAAGAGAAACGCACATCCGACGGCGGATCAACTCAACGAAATCACCTCGGGCATCGCAAGAAAGGCCTCGCGGAGCCTGCCTCCCCACTCACGCGAGATGTTCAGGAAGCGCGGATCGTCAACCTCGATCCGTTCACGTACCTGAAAAGCGAAGCTATCGCGCCGCAACACCGCGAGGTCGAGCGGCATACCGACCGAGAGGTTTGAATGGAGCGTCGAATCCATCGATACGCAGACCGCTTTCACCACCTGTTCGAGCGGCGTGTCGATCGTGATGACCCGATCAAGGATCGGCTTGCCGTATTTATGCTCACCGATCTGGAAATAGGGCGTGTCGCTGGTCGCCTCGACGAAATTGCCCGCCGAATAGACCATGAACAGCCGATGCCGCCCGCCCCTGCGCTGCCCGGCCACGAGGACCATCGCATCCGCGCCGGCACCGCCCGCCTGGATCGACTCGCGATACCGATCCTGTTGCGCCTGCATCGCTTCGCCGACCAGTTCGGCAATGCGAAAGATGCTGTCGGTATTGAGGATTGTCTCGATCTCGGGATCGTCGGCGGACCGCTCGATCGCCTTGGCCAAACGGGTCATCACGCCCTGCGTAATGGAGAGGTTGCCCGAACACATCATGCCGATTGCGCGCTCGCCGGGGACTTCCCAGGTGAACATCTTGGTATAGCGCGAGATATTATCGACACCCGCATTTGTCCGGGTATCGGATAACAGCACCAGCCCCTCGGTCACGCGCACCGCGACGCAGTAAGTCATATGAGATCGTGGTTCCGGATCATTGCTGCTGCTGTTGCTGCTGGATCGCCTCTACGTCGCCTTCGCCGCGGGCGATCCGCACATCGGCTGTAACCATACCCGGCCCCCCGCCGGTTACAACGCCGCGTACTGGTGCCGCGTCATTGGCGTCAAGTCCGCTGCCGAGGCGCACATAATGATCGGTCGGGGCCATGCCATTGGCTATATCGAAGCCGACCCAGCCGAGGCCCTCGACATACGCCTCCGCCCAGGCGTGCGATTCAAATTGCTGATCGGCCTCATCGCCGGCGAGCAGATAGCCCGCCACATAGCGCGCGGGCACGTTGCGCGCCCGCGCCGCGGCGATGAAGATATGCGCGTGATCCTGGCAAACGCCCGCTCCACCCGCGAGTGCCGCTGCCGCTGGCGTGGCGCTGGTTGTCGCGCCGCCACGATAAGGCAGCGCGGCGCGCACCCGAGCGCTCAACGCATGAAGCCCGGCCAGCGCGTTGTCGCCGGGCTCAAGCCCGTCACCAAGCGCCAGGATCAATTCATCGGCTTTGGTCAGCGGCGTTTCGCGCAGGAAAACCGCGGGCGGACAGGCCCGGCGCAAACCCTTGACGACGCCCGCGCGATCTTCGGTTTCAACCCTACCATGCGCGACAATCTCGAGTTCATCGCGCTGGCCGTGGCTCAGCCATTGCGCGAACCGCTCGCCATAGCCGTCGACGACCGATCGCGTGATTTCCTCACCATCAAGTTCGACATGCCAGTCGATAACCCGCTGCCCCTCGAAACTCTGCGGGAACAGCTTGAGACGCAGCGCGACGCTGGCCGCGCCCGCCGGGTAACGCATATGCGTCAGGTGGCGAATGATCAGCAGCATCAGTTGAAATGATAGGCCTGCGCGATTTCGCGCGACAGGCGATTGGTGATGACAAGCGCGTTCTGCACGAATTCGTGGAGCCCCTCTTCAAAAATCTCGCCGCTCTCGCGGTCGCGCAATTCGGCCAGCATCATCGTCGCGGTATCATGCGCGTCACTGCGGCGGCCATGCGCCTGCGCCAGCCGGTCGAGGTGCCATCCGATCTGACCGAAGCAGAAAGAGATCGAGCGCGGAAACTGCTGGTTCAGCACCAGAAGGTCCGCGATCCGCCACGGCGAATAATCGCCGCCGCCATAAACGTGATGATAGGCGCGCGCCGCCGCCAAAGCATGGAGCACCGAGGTCCATTGATAATGATCCCGTCCACCGCCCACCACCGCGGTTTCGGGCAGCAACACATAATATTTCACATCGAGCAGACGGAGCGTCATTTCCGCCCGCTCCAGCGCGCCGCCAATACGCAGGAAATCGTGCCCTTCGTTGCGCAACTGCCCGGTCTCTACCGCACCGCGAAAGGTCGAGGCACGCGTCTTCACCCAGTCGAGCAATTCGGCGAGGTTCCGTCGCGCACTCGCGACGTCATATTGCTCCAGCCGACGCCAATCCTCGTTGAGCGCTTCCCACATATCCTGCGTCAACGCGGTCCGCACCGCGCGACCATTCGCCCGCGCACGGAGCATGCAGGAACGGATCGATGAAGGATTGGTCTCGTCGAGCAGCAGCAGGTGAACGATATCGGCCTCGGCCACCGCGCGATCGCCGCCGATCAGGCCGTCGCAGCCGGTAACGCGCAATACTGAGCGCCATTCCTCGCGGTGGATCGGGCCGGGCAGGATCGTCATGCGCTGCCCCATCTGGATCAGCCGCGCGGTGCTTTCGGCGCGTTCGATATAGCGCGCCATCCAGAAGATGTTCTCGGCGGTGCGGCTCAGCATATCAATCGTCCAGCACCCAGGTATCCTTCACGCCGCCGCCCTGCGAAGAGTTCACCACCAGCGAGCCTTCGGTCAGTGCCACGCGCGTCAGGCCGCCGGGGACCAGCCGCATCCGCTTGCCGACAAGGCAATAAGGACGGAAATCGACATGGCGGCCGACGATCTCCTTGTGACCGAGCACGGGGGCGGTCGAGAGATCGAGGGTCGGTTGCGCGATGAAATCGGCTGGGTCGGCGCGGATGCGATCGGCATAAGCGGCGATCTCCGCGCGCGTCGCCTTCGGCCCGATCAGCATCCCGTAACCGCCCGAGCCATGCACCTCTTTCGCGACCAGCTGGTCAAGGTTTTCCAGGACATGCGCGCATTCGTCGGGCAGCGCGCAGCGCCACGTCGGCACATTCTCCAGGATCGGCGTTTCCGACAGGTAGAAACGGATCATCTCCGGCACGAAGAGGTAGATCGCCTTGTCGTCGGCAATCCCGGCACCGGGCGCCGAGCATAACGTTACCCCACCCGCGCGATAGGCACCGAACAAACCCGGCACGCCGAGCATCGAATCCGCTCGGAAGGTCAACGGGTCGATGTAATCGTCGTCGATCCGCCGATAGATTACGTCGACGCGCTTCGGGCCATGCGTGGTTTTCATCCACACCTTGTCCTCGTCGACATAAAGATCCATCGGCTCGACCAGTTCGACGCCCATCAGGTCGGCAAGGAAGCTGTGCTCGTAATACGCTGAGTTGAACGGGCCGGGCGTCAGCACCACCACCGTCGGGTCGCTGCCGGCACCAGCCGGCGCCACTTCCTTCAGCGTCGCGAGCAGATCGTTAGGATAGGAATCGACCGGCGCCACGCGCGTCGATCCGAACAATTCGGGGAACATGCGCTGCATGATCTCCCGGTTTTCGAGCATGTAGCTTACGCCTGACGGGGTGCGACAATTGTCCTCAAGCACCTGAAATCCGCCCTCGCCTGTGCGGATGATGTCGATGCCGACAATATGACTGTAAACCCCGCCTGGCGGATCGAAACCGATCATTTCCGGGAGGAAGGCGCGGTTGCGATAAACAAGTTCGCTCGGCACGATCCCGGCGCGAATGATCTCTCCACGATGATAGACATCGTAGATAAAGGCGTTGAGCGCCTGCGCGCGTTGCCGGATACCGCGATCGAGCGTGCGCCACTCCGCACCAGAGAACACCCGCGGCAACAGATCAAAGGGAATGAGCCTTTCCGGATCACCGCCCTCGCCATAGACCGCAAACGTGATGCCGATCCGGCGAAAGATGGTTTCGGCTTCCTTCAGCCGCGCGTTGAGCCTTTCGATCCCGACTTCGTAAATCCAGCGCTGAACTTCGGCATAACAAGGCCGAACCACCGCAGACTGATCGGTCATCTCGAAAAAGGCCATCCGCTCTCCTTCGCTCTCTCCTTCTATGATGCGTTGCACAAAATTATTTGCAAGAGCGAATTTCAGCCGCAGCACTCATCGTTTAATATTTTGAATTTAAACAATATATCTGCAAAATATCGCCCAAAAAGGTGCGGGGCGGCGCCGGAAATGCGCCGCGTGCGTGGTCCAGCGACTCCGCAGCTGAGAAAAGCGGTGCACCCCATTATGCGAGCCAGCCATTCCATTGAAAGTAAGCAACTTATCGCCATCGCTCGCATGTCTCTTGGCCGTCCGCTGGCGCCTTCGATGCGCCCCCTTCGCCCCGCGCCGCGGAATACGAGAGCCGGACTATTTTACGCTCAGCCGCGCATTGAGAGGGTGATCGAAACCAAATCGAGATTGCTCCTTCTACAGGAGCGCCATGGCCACGCTTAGAACGAGCCATTTTGAAGTGGTGCGGATCGGGGGAGTTCACTTCCGCACGGGGCGCTGGCCTCATCAAACGGAATGTAGCGATTCAAATCGCGGTGACGACACGGTGGCGATTGACGCTCAAAACCGCCGAAACCCCAAAAACATAAAAGCCCTGCTAAGCTATTGACTTAGCAGGGCTTTTAATGGCGCGCCCGGAACGATTCGAACGTCCGACCCTCAGATTCGTAGTCTGATGCTCTATCCAGCTGAGCTACGGGCGCTTTGGAGGGGCTCCTTTAGAAGGGGGTTTTGAGTTGCGCAAGAGCGTTGCGAACACTTTTCTTGCTCCGTACAGCTTGCGGGCGATGAAACCCCTTCTTCCCCTTGCCGCGCTGGTGCTTTTGCTCGGTGCGTGCGCCGAACGCGAATATCCTTCATTGTTGCCGCGCGCCGGTGAACGGCAGGATTTTCGTGAGCCTCCCGCACCGCCGCCCACCCCGGTGACCGCCGATCCGACGCTTGATTCGCGGATCGCGGCGGCACGTGACGCGCTGAAACAAGCGAGCGACGCGTTTGATACAGCGGCGATTCGTGCCGAGCGCCTGACCAACGCCGCGAGCAATGCGCCAGCGGGAAGCGATGCGTGGCTCGATGCGCAGACCGCATTGGCCGATCTCGACGCGGCCCATGCCCGCCAAGTCGAGGCGCTAACCGATCTCGAGCAACTCGCGTCCGATCGCGCGCTGACGCTGGCGCCAGCCTATGCCGCGCTGGATCAGGCCGTCGCGGATGCTCAGCAGGCGGCGGACGCGTCCGCTGCGCGAATCGCTTCGCTCCAGCGCCGTCTCGCACCGGCTGGCTGAGACGCTCAGGCGTCTGGAGCGGGGCGGGTAATCCAATAAGTGAGATGGCGGCGTAACGGGTCGCCCGGCGCGAGCGACGGATGATCGAAATCGCCGTTCGGATCACGCGTCATGCCAAGGCGGATCATCAGCCCCCAGCTCCGTTCATTGGCGAGCACGGTGATCGCCGCGATCTGCGGCCAATCGGTGGTCGACCAGGCGTGATCGAGCGCCGCCTGCGCCGCCTCCCGCGCATAACCCTGCCCCCAAGCCGCACGCGACAGCCGCCAGCCGATTTCGGGCCGCTCGGCGATCGGCGTGCCCGCCGGACCGGGCTTAATTCCGCAGAAGCCCAGAAACGCGCCATCCCCGCGCCGCTCGACCGCCCAGAAACAGCTACCGATCTTGTCCGCCAGCGCATTCTGCCGCTCGACGACGAGCGCACAATCGTTGCGCGTGGTCGGCGGCCCGAGGTAACGCATCACCTCCGCATCCTGACCCATCGCGAAAAACGGCTCGATATCCGCGGGCCGCCAGCGCCGCAGCAATAGTCTTGGGGTTTCGATCACGGCCGCGCGATCCGGTAAGTCACGGTATCGCACAAAGGGTCGTCCGCCTTGAACAGCGGGTGCTGGAAATCGAGCGCGGGGACGTTCCCCATCCCCAGTCGCTCCATCAGCCCACGGCTCTTGGCATTGCGGCGCGAAGTTATCGCCACGATCGCCGCATCATCGCGCGTCGCCCATCCCCATGCGATGCTCGCCGCCGCCGCTTCGCGCGCATAGCCGCCGCCCCAATAAGGCACCGAGAGCATCCAGCCGACCTCAAGCATATCGGCGATCGGGGTATCGGGCGCGCCCGGTTTCAGCCCGCAGAAACCAATCGTTGCGCCATCCTCGCGCCGTTCAACCACGAAAAAGCCAAGCGGATCGTATGAGGCATGCCGCGCGAGCGCCGCATCGCTGTCTTCGGCGGTTTTCACCGGCCCGAGATCAATCATCACGCGCGGATCGGCCCACATCGCGTGCAACGGCGCGCGGTCGCGCGGCTCGAAGCGGCGCAGGATCAGCCGCTCGGTCTCGATCATGCGCCGAGCAGCCGTGCGGCATGCGCCGCGTGATAGGTAAGCACGCCGGAGCAACCGGCACGACGCATCGCCAGCAGGGTTTCCAGCACCAATGCATCGCGATCGCCCGCGCCAGCAGCGGCAGCCGCCTCGATCATCGCATATTCGCCGGAGACCTGATACGCGAAGACCGGCACGGCGAACGCCTCCTTCACGCGCCACACGATATCGAGATAGGGCAGCCCCGGCTTCACCATCACGCTGTCCGCGCCTTCGGCCAGGTCCATCGCCACCTCGCGCAGCGCCTCTTCGGCGTTGGCGTGATCCATCTGATAGGTTTTCTTGTCGCCCTTCAGCAGCCCACGGCTGCCGACCGCATCACGGAACGGGCCATAGAAGGCGCTGGCATATTTGGCGGCATAGGCCATCACCTGCACGTTGACATGCCCCGCATCCTCCAGCGCTGCCCGGATAGTGCCGATGCGGCCGTCCATCATGTCCGACGGCGCGATGATATCCGCCCCCGCCGCCGCCTGATTGAGCGACTGACCGACGAGTATTTCCACCGTAGCATCGTTGAGGACATAGCCGTGATCGTCGACCAGCCCGTCATGTCCGTGCGCGGTATAGGGATCGAGCGCAACGTCGGTCAGGATGCCCACTTCCGGCACGGCATCCTTGATCGCGCGGATCGCCCGGCACATCAGATTGTCCGGGTTCAGCGCTTCCCGCCCATCATCGGTGCGCAGGTTCGCCGGGGTGTTCGGGAACAACGCGATGCACGGGATGCCGAGGTCGCGAGCCTCCTTTGCCCGCGCGACGATACCGTCGACCGACCAGCGCGACACGCCCGGCAGGCTGGCGACCGGCTCCTCCACGTCCTGCCCATCCGCGATGAATAGCGGCCAGATCAGGTCTGCGGGGGTAAGCACCGTCTCGCGATGCAGGCGGCGGCTCCAATCGGCGACACGGGTGCGGCGGAGGCGAAGTGCTGGAAAAGAAGCATGCATGATACCCGGCGACATGCGCCTTCGCGCCGCGCCGGGCAAGTCTTGCGACGGCTAGCTCGCCGGCTTCAGATTGGCCGCCGGCTCGATATCGGCATGGCTGCGCTCATCGACATGCTCCTCCGGCACGAGCAGCCCGCCGCGCCGCCATGGGCCGTAGAGATAATAGGCCGCTGCCAGCACCAGATTCGCCGTCGAGCCGAGGCCGAAGCTCCACCACAAGGCATCCGCCCCGATCACCGGATTGAGCGCCACCGCCAGCCCCAGCCGCACCGGGAACATCGATATCGCGAGAATCACCAGCGGGCCCCAAACCGCGCCATTCGCGCGCACCGCGCCGAACAGCACCATCGTCGCGCCGAACAATACGAAGCCCCAGGTCGCGAGCAGATTGATATGCTGGGCGATCGGCACCGCCGGGCTGCCGCTGCCGACGAACAGCGCGAGGATCGGGCGATCGAACACCAGCACCAGCAGGACGAGCGCGCCGGTCATCGCGACATTATAGATCAGCCCCGCGCGGGTGATGCGCGTCACGCGATCCCAGCGGCCGGCGCCGATATTCTGCGCCGCCATCGCCGATACCGCCGCGCCGATCGCCATCGCGGGCATCTGGACATAGCCCCACAATTGTTGGGTGATGCCGTAAGCCGCCACCGTTTCGATGCCGTGGCGATTAACCAGCCCCACCATCGCGAGCGCGGAGGTGGACAGCACCAGCATCTGCGCGCCGATCGGCAATCCCTTGCCCACGATCGTCCGAACGAGCGCCGCGGCGGGAAGGAGGTAGCGCAGTTCCGCGCCCTTCAGCCGCAACGGCAGATCGCGGCGCTGAATATAGACCACCAGCGCAGCAAGCGCGACGACGTTGGCGATCAGCGTCGCAAGCGCGGAGCCCGCGATCCCCATGCGCGGGAACGGCCCCATCCCCAGGATCAGCACCGGGTTCAGCCCCGCGTCAAGCACCACGCACAGCCCCATGAACCACAAGGGCGTTACTGAATCGCCGGTGCCGCGCAGCCCCATGAACATCAGCACTAGCAGCATCGACGCCGGCAGCCCGAGGAAGATGACACGAAGATAGGCGAGCGCCAGATCGAACGCGCCGGGCGGTGTGGCGAGGACGCGCAATATCCCGGGCGCAAAAATCCAGCCGAGCGCCGCCACCACGATCGCGGTGCCCAGCACCAGCCCGATCGCCGATCCGAACGCGCGCCGCGCGCCTTCCACGTCGCGACGACCCCAGCTCTGCCCGACGATGATCGTCGCGGCCATGCCGAAACCGAACACCGCGCCGAATGTCAGAAACATGATGATGCTGGCATTGGAGGTCGCCGCCAGGGCCCCCTCGCCCAGAAAGCGCCCGACCCACACCGCGTTGATCGAACCGTTCAACGATTGCAGCACATTCGACGCGAGCGTCGGCAGCGCGAACATCAGCAGCGCCGATCCGATCGGCCCCGTCGTCAGATTATGCGAATGCCCGTGCCGCGCGGCGGGAGGGCCGCGTTCCGCCGATGGTTCATCACGATCCGACACAGGCGACCTATCCCTTCATGGACGGCAACGATGCCACCCGACTCCATTTTTTCGGGAGCCTGAGCCAACGCCGCATATTGGCGGCACCGGCTGAGGCTCCCTTACCCCAGCCGAGCCAGCGCTGCCGCCAGTCGCTCGGCCTCGGCGGCCTTGTCCGCGTGATCGGCGCGCGCCTTCTCTACCGCTTCCGGCTTGGCGCGCTCGACGAAGCTCGCATTGCCGAGCCGGGCCGCGAGCGAATCGCGTTCCTTCTCAGCGCCCGCGATCGCCTTGGCGAGCCGCGCGCGTTCCGCGTCGAGATCGATCACCTCACCGAGACCGAGGCGATAGGTCGCCTCGTCCACCACCACCTGCGCGCTGCCGCCGCTGACCTCACCCGGCGCGATCCGCGCGAGGCGGGCGATCGTCGCCGCATTGCGCTCCAGCCGTGCGGTGGTTTCGTCTCCGGCATCGGCCACCGAATATGGCAGCCGCGCACCCGGCGGCACGTTCAGCTCGGTCCGGCTTGAGCGCACCTCACCCACCAGCCGGATCAGCCAGTCGACCTCCGCGGCAGCCTGCGGATCGATCGCCCGCGCGTCCGCCATCGGCCATTTCGCGACGATCAGTTCATGTTCGCGCGGGGCCAGCGCGTGCCACAATTCCTCGGTGATGAACGGCATGAACGGATGGAGCACGACCAGCACCTGATCGAGCACCCAGCCCGCAACGGCGCGCGTCTCATCGTCGATCTGGCCCTTGATCAGTTCCAGATACCAGTCGCAGAACTGGCTCCACACGAAATGATAGATCGCGTTCGCCGCCGCATCGAACCGATGCTCGGCCAGTGCGAGATCGACCGACTGGATCGCCTTCACGCACTCGCCGACGATCCATTTGTTGACCGCTGCGGTCGCCACCGGTGGCTCCAGCGTGGACGATCCGCCGATGCCATTCGCCTGACAGAAGCGGCTGGCGTTCCACAGTTTGGTCGCGAAGTTGCGATAACCCTCGACCCGCTTCTCATCCATCTTGATGTCGCGGCCTTGGCTTTCCATCGCCGCCATGAAGAAGCGCAGCGCATCCGCGCCATACTTATCGATCAGCCCCAGCGGATCGACCGTATTGCCCTTGGACTTGGACATCTTCGCGCCATCGGCGGCGCGGACGAGACCGTGCAGATAGAGCGTGCGGAACGGCACGTCCTTCATGAAGTGCATACCCTGCATCATCATCCGCGCGTCCCAGAAGAACAGGATGTCGAAGCCGGAAATCAGCACATCATTGGGATAGCGGCCGCCGAGCGTGGGATCGGTATTGTCCGGCCAGCCCATCGTCGCGAACGGCCAGAGCGCGGAGGAGAACCATGTGTCCAGGACGTCCTCGTCCTGACGCAGCGCGACACCTTCGCCAGCCTGCGCCTGCGCATCCTCGGCGCTCTCCGCAACGAAGATCCGGCCATCGTCGGCGAACCACGCCGGAATCCGATGTCCCCACCACAACTGGCGCGAGACGCACCACGGCTGGATATTCTCCATCCAGTTGAAATAGGTCTTTTCCCACGTCTTGGGCACGATACGTGTCTTGCCGGAGGTCACCGCCTCGATCGCGGGCTTGGCCAGCGTCGCGGCGTCGACATACCATTGATCGGTCAGCCAAGGCTCGATCACTTCGCCGGAGCGATCGCCATAAGGCGTCTGGATCACGCGATCCTCGACGCGCTCGAAGAAGCCCTCGTCCTCCAGCCGTTGCACCACCAGCTTGCGGACCCAGAAGCGATCCTGCCCGAGCAGTTCCGCCGGAATCAGCCCATCGGCGGTCTGCGTCACCTGCGCCTTGGCGTCGAGCATGTTAAGCATCTCACCGGCCTTGAAACCGGCACGCTTGCCGACCTCGAAGTCGTTGAAATCATGGCCCGGCGTGATCTTCACCGCGCCCGATCCCAGTTCCGGATCGGCATGTTCGTCGGCGATGATCGGGATCAGGCGCCCGGTGATCGGCAGGCGCACCTGCTTGCCGATCAGCGCCTTGTAGCGATCATCCTCCGGGTTCACCGCCACCGCCATATCGGCGAGCATCGTCTCCGGCCGCGTCGTCGCGACCGAGATGAACCCGCTGCCGTCCGCCAGCGGATAGCGCAGGTGCCAGAACTTGCCCTGAATCTCGCGGGTTTCGACCTCCAGATCGCTGATCGCGGTGCCGAGGCCCGGATCCCAGTTCACCAGCCGCTTGTCGCGATAGATCAGGCCCTGCTTGTGCAGGTCGACGAACACCTTCAGCACCGCCTTGCTGAAGCCTTCGTCCATCGTGAACCGCTCGTTCGCCCAATCCATCGAGCAGCCGAGCCGGCGGAGCTGGCGCGTGATCGCGCCGCCGCTTTCCGCCTTCCATTCCCACACCTTGGCGACGAACTCATCGCGGGTGAAATCCGTGCGCTTCTGCTGGCGCTCGCCCATCTGGCGCTCGACCACCATCTGTGTCGCGATGCCGGCGTGATCGGTGCCGACCACCCACAAGGCATCCTTGCCCTTCAGCCGCGCGTGCCGCGTCAGGATATCCTGCAACGTATTGTCGAGCGCGTGCCCGATGTGCAGCGAGCCGGTGACGTTCGGCGGCGGATTGACAATCGTCCATGGCTCCGCGCCCGGCCGGTCGGGGCGGAACAGGCCCTTATCCTCCCAATGGCTGTACCAGCGGGACTCAATGGCGGCGGGGTCGAAGGTCTTGGGCAGTTCGGTCATGGCGCCGGCTTTAGCCACGAAGCGGCAAAAGAAAAGCCGGCGCGCACGATCGGATGCGCGTTACTGCGCGCCCTTCCCCGTCCACTTGTCCATCCAGCCGAGCACCTCGCGATACCATTGCCGCGAATTGCGCGGTTTCAGCACCCAATGGTTCTCGTTCGGATTGACCACCAAGCGCGAGGGGATGTCGCGGCGCTGGAGCGCGGTGAAGGCGGCGAGCCCCTGGGTATAGGGGATGCGGAAATCCTTCTCGCCGGTGATCACCAGCATCGGCGTTTTCCATTTATCGACGTAATTCACCGGGTTCCACTTCTCGAACGCGGCGGGGTCTTCGTAATAGGCCTTGCCGCCGTGTTCCCACTCGTCGAACCACAATTCCTCGGTTTCATAGGCCATGGCGCGGGCGTCGAACACGCCGTCATGCTGAACGATGCACTTGAAGCGATCGGGCCACTGCCCCTCGATCCAGTTCATCATATAGCCGCCATAGGACGCGCCCAGCGCACAGGCGTTGTCCGCATCGAGCCAGCCATATTTCGCCGTGGCGGCCGCGAGGCCCTTTTTCAGATCCTCCAGCGGCCAGCCGCCCCAATTGTTGCGGATCGCGTCGGTGAAGGCCTGTCCGTAGCCGGTGCTCCCATGGAAATCGACCGCGACAAGACCGTAGCCCGCGCCTGCGAATACCGCCGGATTCCAGCGATATGACCAGCTGTTGTTCGACGACCCTTGCGGCCCGCCATGGACCATGAACGCGATCGGCACCTTGCCTGCGGCGTCGTGCGGCTTCACCGCATAACCCCAAACCGTGTCGTTGTTCGCGCCCTTGAAGCTGAAGCGCGACACTTCCGGCATGTCGATGCCCGCCAGCTTCGCCGCATTAACCGAGGTGAGTCGTTCCGGCGCGCCCTTGCCGGCGATGCGATAGAAATCGTCCGGCGCGGTCAGGCTGTTCATCGTCACGATCACGCCGCCCGACGTTACGTTGACCGAGGAAACGCTGCCCTCCTGCGTCAGGCGCGTAGGCTGGCCGCTCTGCGCATCAATGCGCCACAGCGGCACCTCCTGCGTATCTTCGGCGGTGACGTAGAGCGATTTCGAATCCGGCGCCCATGCGATCGAGGCGACCGAGCGATCCCATTTGTCGGTCAGCGCGGTCACCTTGCCACTCGCCAGATCGCGCACCATCAATACCTGCCGATCGGCCTCATAGCCGGGACGACGCATCGCGAACCACGCAAGCTTGCGGCCATCGGGGGAGACGACTGGCTGGTTATCGGTCGCCTTATTGCCCGCGGTCAGATTCACCGGGGCACGGCTGCCATCGGCCGGTGCTTCGAAGATATCGAGATTGGTCGACAGCGGCTCGATCCGCCCCGCCTCGCGCATCGCGAAATAGACCGTCTTGCCGTCGGGCGACCAGGTGATCTCCTCGCCACCGCCAGACGGTTTGGAGGGCGTATCGCCAACCAGCGCGCCGACGATCGCCTTGCCGTTGCCCTGCGCGCCGGCGGCGGTCAGCGGGAGGACGAAAAGCTGCGAGCGATTGCCGTCCGCCCATGTATCCCAATGGCGGACGAACAATTGATCGTAGGTCCGCGCTTCCCCGGCCTCCAGATCTTTCTTGACCATCGCCGGCTCGAGCGACGGCGCACCCGGCTTGCGATCAGCCCATATGACCAGCCGATCACCCGTCGGCGCGACCTTGAAGCCGTTGAAGCCACCCTTGAAATCGGTGATCCGGCGCGGCGTCCCGCCCGAAACGGGCACCGCCCAGATCGCATCCTCGCCGCCACGATCGGACGAGAAATAGACGGTATCGCCAACGATCTGCGGACCGCTTTCGCTCAGGGCCGGATCGGCCAGAAGCCGCGCCGGCTGGGCACCGCGCGTCGTCAGGTCGAGCTTCCAGAGGTTGGTATGCCCCTTGTTCGCGGCAAGGTCTGTCTCGCGCTGTGCCCAGACCAGCCATTTGCCGTTCGCGGAAACGGTGGGTGAACCGACCCGCGACAACATGGACACATCGGCGATGGTGAGCGGGCGCGCCACAGCGGGAGCAGCGGCAACGGCGATGGCGAGCAGACTCGCAACGGAAAGCGCTTTCATGCCGGGAGATAGAGCAGATCGTTACTTCTGCGACAATCTCCCGCGCGTGATTCGCGAAAGCAGGCTCAGCGGCCGGCGTTGGTGATCTTGGCGATCTCGCGCGCGACAATCGATTCGACGATCGCCGGCAGATTCGCATCGAGCCATTCGCGCAACATCGGCCGCAGCATTTCGCGCACCAAACCTTCCAGCGTGCCGTCGCTATCCGGTTCCGGCTTCACCAGCAGGCGAGACAGCGCATCGAGCGCACCACGAGTCGCTTGCGCAGTTTCCTGCGACACGATCGTCTCCGGCGCGGGTTTCGCAGATGTGGCGGCCGCGGGCGGCGGCGATTCGGGCGCGATCGGCATCGGGTGGCTCAGCTCCAGCACCTCATCCGGCTCGTCGGCCGGCGGATCGGGCACAATCGTTGGAACAGGGCGAATCGATGCGCGGCGCGTACGCTGGGCACTCTCTCCCTCTTCGGCGATGATCCGTTTGATCGAGGACAGGATGTCCTCCATCGACGGTTCGGCGCTAGCGTCCCCCATACGCGACGTTCCACCATTGTTTCGCGAACACGCCGGTTTAGCGGTTCGGTGCATGCTCACCTGTGGTTAAGGGAGCGTTCCTGTCAACAGGCGTATCGAGTTCCGGGTCGAGCGGACGCGTCACCGTGGCGTTCTGCGGCGGCACTTTCGCGGTGCTCGGCGCAATTGCCGACGGCGACGGTGCGCTGCCAAAATCGGAGAATCGGTTCTTCACGGCGTTGTAATTGTCCGCCGAATTGTACAGCGGTCCACCGTCCAGCCCCAGATAACGCGCCTCCGCGCGCCCCATCGCCGCGAGCAGCGCGAAGCCCGCGACATATGCATCGCGACGCGCGGTCACCAATGTCACCTGGCTGTTGAGCAATTCCTGCTCGGCATTGAGAATATCGAGAATCGTACGATTGCCGACGCTGTTCTCGGCGCGCACGCCCTCCAGAGACAGGCGATTCGCGCTGACCGCCGCCTCGGACGACTGGATCACCTCCAGCGCAGAGCGCCAGATCGCAAAGGCGGAACGGGTCTGGGCCACCACCTGACGCTCGGCGGCGGTGGTGTTCTCGATCGCCTGCGAGCGCAACGCCTGCGCTTGGCGGATCTGCGCGGCCGGGCGCCCCCCCTGGAAGATCGGCAGCGTCACGTTGACACCGATCGAGCTCGAGGAACCGGTCTGCCCAACGCCAAGATTGGTACCCGCCCCCAGCGAACCGAGATAATTGGTGTAATTCTCGCCGACGCCAACGCCGACGGTGGGGAGTCGGCCGGCCTGCGCGACCTTCACGTCATAGCGAGTCGCGTCGCTCTGGCGCCGCGCCGCGATCAGCGTGGGGTTGTCCTGAAGCGCAACATCGACCGCGGCATCCGGCGCGCTGGGCAAGTTGGGCAACGGCGGCGGCAGCTCGAGCAAACCCGGCGCTTCGCCGACGAGCTGAACATAATTCTCGCGGCTGGCGATCAAATTCGCCTCGGCGCCCTGCATCTGCGCCCGCGCAACGCTGAGCCGCGCCTCGGATTGCGCAACATCGGTGCGTGTCAGATCGCCGACTTGAAAACGATCGCGCGCCGCGCGAAGGTTGGTTTCAAGCACCTTCACGTTCTGCGCGTTCAGGCTGACGATCGCTTCGTCGCGCAGGACATTATTGTACGCGCTGACGACATTGGTGAAGGTCGCCGCCTCCGTCCCGCGCAACCCCGCCTGCCCGGCATCCACCCGCGTTTCCGCGGCGCGCACCGAGTTACGCACTGCCCCGCCGGAATAAAGCGGGACGTTGAGCGTCACGCCCGCCTGCCCGACGCGTTCCGGCGTCGTGAAGGTATTGCCGGAACGCAGAAAATTGTCGGTGACAGAGCCGGTGGCGGCAAGGCTCGGGCGACCGGCTGCCTTGGCGATCGGCACGTTTTCGTCGGTCGCGCGCTGCTGCGCACGGCCGGCGGTGATCGTCGGGTTGTCGCGATAGGCCTTCGCCAGCGCGTCACGCAGTGTTTCCGCCGAAGCGGGCGCCGCAAGCGCTGCGGCGAGCGCGACGAAGGAAATATAGCGACCCAAGGGATACCTCAGAAACTGAACCCGCGCCGGCGCGCAAAGCCCGGCAACACGACGCACTCGATGTCCGCGAAACCGACGAGCCCAAAGCCGCCGTCGGTGCGGCGTCCGGCGGCGAGCCGCGTCACGCCGCGATCGATCAGCCCGGCGACAATCCGGCCGTCCGTGCGAACCTGTGCGATGAGCGCCTCCGGCAACTCCTCGACCGCGCCATCGACAACCATCACGTCATAGGGCGCGCCGGCGGCATGGCCCTGCTCCATCGGCCCTTCGACCAGTTCGACGCCCGCCACGCCGTCCAGCGCGGTGCGCGCGCGAGCGGCGAGATCGTGATCGCTCTCCACCGCGGTGACATGCGTCACGAGCCGTGCGAGCACGGTTGCGGTGTAGCCGGTCGCGGCGCCGATCAGCAGCACGCGATCACTCGGCTGAAGCTGCGCCTCGGTCAGCAGGCGGCCGGTTGCGATCGGCAGATTCGCCGCGCGCCCGCCGCCCAGCGGAATCGCCGTGTCGCGATAGGCGAGCGACACCGCTTCCGTCGGCACGAAAGCCTCGCGCGCGATGCTCGCCATCGCGGTCACGACGCGCACGTCGCTCACCGCATTCGGGCGCAACTGACTTGCCACCATCGCGGTGCGCATCGCCTCGAATTCGTTCGCCAAGGAAGAGGTCACCATCATCAACATGCCCTGTTGCACAACTGTTTTACTGACGCAATACACTAATGTCTGCCGGCGGCTTGTATCGCGTCACCGTCGTCACGCCAACTATCGCGGCACGCTTGACAGCGAGCGGCTGGCGACGCATCAGCCCGCTCCCGCATATCGAGGCCCGATGGCGGAGTGGTGACGCAGAGGACTGCAAATCCTTGCACCCGGGTTCGATTCCCGGTCGGGCCTCCAGCGGTTTCCCAAATATGGCGGAATTGCTAGCATTTCAGGCTGGTTCGTCACCGGTTAGACAATCCGGGTTAGCCAACGAATCCGTCTCCCACTGAGCAACAAGCGCAATCGCATCGTCTGCAAGCCGCGCCTGATTTGCCGCTTCGGTGTATACTGAAACCTCATTGTCCTGGCTGTGGCCGGACACTGATTTCAGAGTGCGATTGGCTAAATTCAGTTCCGCCATCCGCCGCATCATCGCCTTCCGGAGGCCATGCGCCGTGCATTGCGGCAGTCCCGCCTCGTCGCACCATTCCCGCATTTTGTTGCCGAACCCAGCATTGCTAAACGGTCGGCCAAGGTGATTCAGCAAGAACGCAGCAGCGCCAGCCCGCGCCGGGATGGCCTTGATCGCCTCAAGGAGTTGCGGAGCGATGGTAAGGCGCAGGCCCTTCCCAGTCTTGGTCTGCACCAGCGCGATCTTGCCAGCCCGGATGTCATCGGGGCCCATCCGAATCGCATCGACACGACGCTGTCCAGTCCAGAGCATCAACTCCATCGCAAGCCGCGCATTCGTGCCGAGCTTATGGCTTGCGCGATACTGGCTGATTTCCTCTTCCGCCCACGTGTGAAAGCCAGTCGAGCGTGCGCCAGCGGCCACCCTCACCTTCTCCGCCTTGCGCACCGGATTGCTGCCGTCAGGTCGCATGCCGATTTTCTCCGCGTGGTCGAACAGGCGCACCAGTTCCTTACGCAATTTCCGGGCCGCCTCGATGCCGCCAACAGGCCGCCCGTTCGCAGCCACTGACCGCGCGCGCTTTTTGGCGATGATCGCGTCGATATGGTCGAAGCGGAAGTCGGCCACAAAACGGTGCCCATGCTCATCGCGAAATTTATCGACGATTGCGCGGACCTTGTTCTGGGTCGTTGTGCTCGGGCCGAGCCGATCAGGCACTGCGACATAGCGCGTGACCAGATCATCGACCGATCCGGGAACCGCGCGACGCTCAAGGCCAGTATCGACGACGGGCTGCGCCTCGAAATCGCGATACTCGCTGCGGAATTCATCTGTGCCTAGCTCGGCTTTGAAATAGCCTCCAGGGTGGCCCGCCCGCCGATAGCGGTAGCGCAATTTACCGTGCCGATCGCGGAATCGTGAGACGTGCCGTGGCAGAAAGCGCGGACGTTTTTTTGCGGTCATGGGTCGAGCAGATCGTCACAGGTGTTGCGACGCATCGGACCGTTCGCCTGACCGCCGACGACGATGGAGATTGTCCCGTCCGTCGCGATGTCGACTCGGTACTGACGGAGGCGCGACTTCTCGGCCGCATTGATCGCGCGTTTGATATCGTCCTGCCGCCAATGGGATGCGCGGGCACCCATCACATCCCCCTTTCAGCGCGAGCGCGGAGAGCGGCGGCGGTGGCGGCGTTCGTCGCCTCATCGAGCCGGAAGAACCCCAGCATCCCCCGGCACGGGATCAGCGGCAGCGGAAACGCCTCGCCAATCACGAAGCAATAGCGGCCGAAAAACCAATCGCTGTCCATCTGCTCGACGCAATCGGTGATCTTCATCATGCCGACGACGCCACCGCGAGGCAGTTCGCCGAGCGATTTGGGCGTCGGGCCATCGGTCGCTTTGCCGGCATGGACAATCACCCAGCCACGCCCTTTCGTCGGCCAGTCGCGGTTCTCCACATCCTTGCCGTCGTGGAAGATGTGGTGCGGGTACGGCTGCTTGATCGACAGCGCGCGAATCTCGCCAGCCTCCACCCGCTCCGCCAGAGCGATAAGCTTCTCTGCCTGCGTCATGCGGACTTCTCCCGCTCGGTGCAGGTCCACGTCGTGCTGGAATAGACCATCACGTCGAAGGTCTCGCCGCAGTCGTCGCACGTTTCTTCGGTGTATCGGTGTTCATCATAATAGATCGGTTCGTCAGCGGTATATTGGCGGCCACAGCACGGGCACTTCGGCCCCTCGGTCTCGAATGTTTCGCGAGGCCCGCTCACGACCGCGCACCGATCAGTGCGAGGGCGCGTTTCATCGACGGCTCGTTCATTGCGGCGGCGACAAGTGCAATCGCAGCGTCCTGGCTCATCCCGCGAGCCTTAGCTGCGTTCCAGATTGCGACACGGATATCGCCCTCCACGTCATGCGGTGCGGGAGGGGCGGCGGAGAGCAACGCGGCATAGGCCCGCACTGCATCGGCACGCCAGTCCCCGTTCGAACGGCAAACAATGGGCGTGCTGCTGACCATCTCCGCCGTCGGCTCGACCGGCACCAGCATCCACTTGCTATCAGACATGGGGTGTCTCCCACTGGGCGAGGGCTGCGCGGGCGTCTGCGTGCCAGTTCACATAATGCGCGGGCACGTTGAATTGCGCGCGCTCAACCAGTTCCCGCAGCCTCTCGATCTCCGCGCGATCGTCGGACGTGGATATGGAGGCAGCAAGCCCGGCCGGGTCCAAGTCCGCGTTGATTTCCCAAAGTCCGCTTTGCCCATGACCATCGTCTATTTTGAACATCCCCGCGCCAATGCTGCACTGCCGTTCGATCTCGGATTTCAGCGCGTCGAGCGCCTCACCCGCCGTCGCAGCGGGGCCAGCGGTAGCAGCGAGAACCGCGTCACCGACCTTGCTGCAAAAGTCGAATGCCACGGGGTTTTTGGACGGGTCACCACGGTCGCCATAGATGGCACGGAATGCCGCCATATGCGCCGCCTCCACCCTTTCAGGGGCAGCGGCGTCCGTCACAGCATCAGGCTTGGACGGCGGGAGGGCGGCGAGAGAAACATAGCGTCGCTCATATCCGAAGGCGGCCGCAACTTCCGCACTTGCCCCACGGGCGCCACTAAGGAACAGTGTCAGTGCTTTTGGGTGGACGCCATGTTTGCGGGCGAGCGCGGCGGCGCTACCGCATGTCTCAGCAACCATGTCGGCGACGATCTGGCGAAACTGATCCTCCGTCATCGCGGCCCCTCCCGATCGTAGATTACGGACTCGTCGGCTTGGTCGTTCGTGCCATTGATTGCGTCCTCCAACTGCGCCGCGATCAACAAGCGACCTTCGATGGCCAAGTCGGTGTCATGCCAGTTGTCCGGCGAGCGGAGCATTTTCACGGCGCTTTCGACCGCCTCCCTCAGCTTCTCAACCTCGGCCACTACAGGATCGGACACAGGTGCAGGGGCGGCGGATAGGGCGGCGTCTTTGCCGCCCTGATAGACCGCGTTATGATGCGCGCTAATTTGGACGCAAATATCATTAATTGAGCGGTCGATGCCTTCAATCTCAGGGATGCCGCCTCCGGTTGCGTGGCAGGCGATCATCCAAAGCTTGTGACGCAGCCGCTCAATCTCAGCAGCGGGGGTGTTGTTCTCGGTCATTTCGATTGGTCCTTGCGCAGATGCCAAGAATAAAGCTCGCGGGTTGTTGTCGCCATGCAGCCGCACTCGTGACCACCGCAACAATAGGGCGCATCAAGATCGCACTTCCAAATCTCGCGCTTCCATTCTTCGTGCGCGTTGGCGAGCAGCAGCCGCAAAAGGCGGAGTTTGAACAGAATGTCTCTCACCGCGCCTCTCCCGCAGACTGTGCGCTGTCTCGCGCCTCAGCATCATGTGCCGCGTAGAGGGTGAGGATGGCGTCGGCTTTCGCGAGGGACGGAGAGATTATGTTATCCGCCGCATCAAGATGTTGCCGAATGCGTTTACCACTCGCTGCATTAGCCATGCGTGTGATCGTGGCATGGTCCTGCCATGCTAGAGGATCGATCACCCTCGCAATCGCCTCCCGCTCAGGCGCTACGGCCGGTGGTCCATATGACGCGACGGTCCACGCATCTTCGTCATGCGGTACGAGAACCCAAACGCCATCGTCGGCTCCCTTGATGACCCTCGCAATCGCCTTGCGATCAGGCGCTGCGGCCGGTGGTGGCAACCGTTCCAGCAGGTCGAGCAGCAGTTCGCTCGGGCAATCGGCCGGGGTGTAACCAGCAACGCGCGGATCGCTCAGCGCGCTTTCGTACGCCTCAAGGTATCGCTCGCCGATGCGCGCCCGTGTCTCGACCGTTTCTGCATGAGGGCCAACGCCGTCGAACTTCGCGTAGTCGTCCGTCGTCTCCAGCCGCCCCGCATCGAGTGCGGTAAGGGCGGTGATGATCTCGGGGAGCGCGTTGAGATCGCGCCGCGTGCCTGCGAGCCAGCCCGGCATGCCGAACAACGCGAAGTCCTCGCCATAGTGATTTTGCGCGCAGCCTTCGGAGTTCTGCTGCAACAATGCCATGCTCGACCGGATACGCTCCAGCCGCTCGATCAGCGCACGGTGGTCTGTCATGCTGGGGAACTCCCGAAAAGGTCCGGCTGGGCCGGGCTGATGTTGATCGCGAGCGCGCGGCGTCGGGCATTGCCGGCCCACTCCAACAGCGCTGCGGAGAATGATCGCGCCCGGCGACGAGCCCGAGCCTCGCGCATCAAGACGCGCGCGTAGTAGATCTCGAAATCGCGCTGCTCGGCGGGCGTTTGGGAAGGCAGGTGGGTCATGCCGCCTCCATCGCATTGAGCATATCTGATCGATCCGCATCGATGCGATCGCGGGCGATCTGAACATTGTCGGGATTGATCTCTGTCAGGATGGCATTGCGCTGGAGACGATCCGCGACCAGCCCGGTCGTGCCGGCGCCGCCGAATGGATCGAGAACGGTCCCGCCTTCAGGGCATCCGGCCAGAATGCAGCGCCGGGCGATCTCATTTGGCATTACGGCGTAGTGTGCCCCGGTGAAGGACGCGGGTGAGACGAACCAAACGTCACGCATCATCGCCGGCCGGGCCACCTGCTCCGCCTTTTCCATGGCGTCCCAGCGATCGTTGAAGCCTGCATGTTGACGGCTATGGCCGCGCTGCTTGTCGGAGCGCCGCTCTTTCGGTGGCACATTGTCGCCAAGCGAATGCCTGCCGTGTGGCGAGCCGGATAGGACGCCAACGGCGCGCATCGTGCCATTCGTCTTAGCCCCTCCATTGGCGCGATGCGAACCAGCCTGCGACTGGACATCTTGCGCGGTGCGGATCAGGCTAGATTCACGCGGCGGCGTCTTGATCGCGTCGAAGTCGCTCCAATAGGTCGATGACTTCGACAACATGAAGATCATCTCGTAGGACGAGGTGCAGCGATCCTCTTGGCTGCCGGGCATCCCGTTGGGCTTGGCCCACACGATCGCGCTGCGCAGCCACCAGCCATCGGCACGCAGGGCAAGAGCCACCTCCCACGGGATGCCGATCAGGTCTTTGGGCTTGATGGCGGCCGATCGGACGTTGCGCGTCGCATTGGTGACTGCTGCCTGTCGCGCGGAATTGCCGACCGGCGCGACACTACCACGATTTGTGCGCTGCTTCTGGTGCCGGCTGTCGGCAGGATTCCCGCCCTTGCCGCTGCCAGCATAACTATCGCCAAGGTTCAGCCAGAGCGTGCCGTCGTCTCGAAGTACGCGGCGAACCTCGCGGAACACCGCGACCATCTGTTCGATGAACTCATTCGGGGTTTGCTCAAGCCCGATCTGGTTGGCGGCGTTGTAATCTCGCAAGCCAAAGTACGGCGGCGAAGTCACGCAGCAATGAACCGAGCCAGCATCAAGAGTCGGCAGCACGTCGCGGCAATCGCCGGGGATGATCTCGACGGCCATCACTCGCCCTCCAAGATGGAGCGCACCGCGAGGCCGAGAGGGTTAAGCGCCCATTCGTTGGCATCGTCCGGGCAGTGCTTGTGGTCGATCAGGCCGGGAACCATGTTCCACCATGCCCTCTTCGCAACGCTGCGGCTCGGAACTGAGCCCCAATCGCCGTTATCAGGCAACGCGAGGATCATCAGGCGCCGCGCCGCAGTCAGCTTCCCCGCGATCTCTACTGCCGCGCTCATGCCGGCACCCCGTCATGCTGGATGCCATCGAGCAGGCGGCCGGCGGCCTTCTTGCCGACACGACGCATGACGTGGAAACGCTCCCCGTGGAAGCCGCAGCCCCCGGCGAGGTTCAGCCAGCGTGTCTTGCCCGCGTCGACATAGACGTTGCTGTAGTTTGCGCGCCAATCGGGATCGTCCCGCTCGCGATCGAGCGCAACCTCCCATTCACCCCATTGCTTGAACAGGAACGGCACCCCGGCGGTGGCGCACTGGTCGCGCAGCCCGCGCGCCCAATCCGGGTGCATCGGGCGTGCTTCGCGCCCACTCTCTCCGCCGACGATCACCCAATCCAGCGCGGACAACCATTCGGGCCTCAGCGCGACCGCGCCGAGCAGCGGCTCCATCGACAACCCAATCCACGGGATACCCAGCTTTTCCTTAAGCGCGATAAGGCGCGGAATATCGCGATCGGCCTCGGCCTGATTGACCACCGAGATCATCAACCCCGCGTGCGCTGGCCAGCGAATATCGCCCGCCGCCTCTAACCGCTTTTCAATGACCGAAATGCGCTTGGTGACGATCTGGATCGCCAGCCTGTCGCAGGCATGGATATGCGACCACGCTTCGGCGAACCATTCGATCGGCACTTCCGTATCGAACAGGTCAGACATGCTCTGGATAAACACGCGGCGGCGCGGAGACGTGACGATCTTGCCGATATAATGATCGGCCGCCCACCACGACGCGCCATTGTGCAGCCGATAGAGCAGCTTCACCGCCGACTTGATCTTGCGCCGGTCGCTGCCCAGCCCCCACGCCGTGCCGAAGCGGCTTGCCAGCGTTTCCGCGTAGCAGTGATCGCAGCCCGGTCCGACCTTGGTACAGCCCCACCAGAAATTGACGGTGGCGTCGGTCCACTCGATCTTAGTGTTCTCAGCCATGCAGGCGTTCCTCTTGGCCGGAGGGAGCCTCGCTCAACCCCCGGCCGGCGCGGGGGGAATTGTCGCGGTTCATAAGATCACCGCCGCGACGACACCGGCCAATGCGGCCCAAAGAACCGCGCCGGCAAACGGCGTAATCAGAACCCACCGGCTCGGCTGCTCGAAGGCAGGCTCAGCCCGCTCGCGCTGCATGTCGGTCATGTGGCCCGGCGTCGTCCAATCGCGGCCGGTGCGGATGATGCGATGACTGGTCATTCATCACCGCCGTCATGCTGGTCGCCGTGGTCTTCGTCGGCGCGACCTTCGTGAGCGATGGGATTATCGTCGGAGAGCGCCCCGTCGTTCGACTGGATCGCGTCCTGCAACATGTCGAGCTTGCTCTTGCTCGGTGCGGCTCCTTCGATGCGAGGAAACTCATCCTCCGCGCTGATCTCATTGCGCGCGATGCTTTTGTAGCTGATCTGGAGGTTGGCCAGATCGACGGCCGTGAAATTGCCGGTAGCCCCAAGTTTCGCTTCGATCCGCGACTTGTCGATCCCGATCTTGGCGAACGCGGTCAGTGCATCAGCAATCCGCTTCGTCAGCGGGACTTCGGCATTCCGGGTTTCGAGCGTGTTCCGACACTCATCGGATGCAGCCTGCACCAGATACTTCGGCAGCACCGCAAAGATGCACTCCCGTAGCCGGCGCGCGCCCATATTGGCATTATTCTCGTAGATATCTCGCACATCGGTCAGTCGCTCGGCCCCGCCGCGTTTATCGCGAAGATGCGGGACGATGAACGTCAGGCTGGCGCGCGAGTTCGTCTCAAGGTCCCAGGCAATCGCCATCATTTCCGACGAGCCGCCCTCATCATCGCGGCTCAATTCGGCGATTTTGTAATCGATATTGCCCCAGCAACGGGCCAGTTCGCGGGCGAGATGGATGGTTTCGCCGCTGACCGACTGGCCGCCGCGCGGGAATTTGAAGAAGGCATTCTCCGCAACCTCACGAGTACGGCATGATTCCAGCGCCTCGTTCAACGCCCGAGCCTTGTCACGCGGATGGCTTTGCGCGACCACGACCGCCGCCTGCACCTCCGCAATGGCGCGAGACTGCTCGATCGTCGTTGCCTGCGAACGGGCGACGCCGCGCGATTGGCCGCTCGACCCGAGAATATCGGCGGCGGTACGCGGACGCTCTGCGATTGCTTGGCTCGCCATTATGCGGCTCCTTCAAGGGATTTCAGGTGGAAGAAAACGCGCTGGCACGCGACGACGTCGATCATCGCGTCGTGCGCGCCATCGAGAGGCTCGTTGAAGAAATGGAGGATGCATTCCTCCAGCTTCGGCGGCTTCGGCTTGTCGAAACCCGCCGCGAGCATCCGCTCGGTTGGCGGCAGGTTAACGATCGGGCTGGCTGCCTCCATCGTGCAGAACAGCGACTTCGTCAGGCGGCGCACCTCGCCATGGCGACGGAAGATTTCCGCCTCGACGACGCCCTTGTCGAACTTGATGTTGTGAGCGACGACCGTGTCAGCGAGCCGGTAGAGATGACCGAACATCTGCATCGCGATTTCCGGCTCGATCCCGCGCGCATCTGCAATCTCGGTCGTGATGCCGTGGACGCTCGACGCCTGAGCGGGGATCGGCACGCCGTTGTCGATGATCGTCGACATGCTCATGACAGCGGTGCCATCATCCTCTGTCAGCAGTGCCGCCAGTTGGACGATATGAGGCTGCGAAGGATGGTTGACCGGCTGGCGTTCGTTGAAAAAGCCAGTGGTTTCGGTGTCGAAGAACAAGATCATGCCGCGACCTCGCGAACATCGAAGCGCCGGTATCCCCGCCGCCCCTTGATGATCTCACCCACCTTCGCCTCGCGATCCGGCGTGCCCTTGGTCATGTTCGCGCCGATCCGATACGACGGCAGCAGCGCCTTCCCGGCCGTGCCGATGCGCTCGATCAGCCGGGTTTTTGCGATCTCCATCTCGGCTTCGGCGGCATCGCGGCGCGCCTTGGCGGCCATGAAATCAATCGCATCCTGTTCGGCATCGAGGTTCTCACGCAGGTCGGCGATTTCCTCGGTCGGTTCGCCCAGCGCTTCCACAAGCGTCTTGCCGTCGCGGCTGTAATCGACGGGCGGCTCCTCGCCGGATTCAACGGAGCGCCAAAACTCGGCGACACGGCTTTCGATCTCGGCATAGAGCGACGGGCGGAAATCGTAGCAGTGACGCTCAAGCGCATTTCCGCCCACGAGGACGATCACGTCGCCCCACAAGACGCCATCTAGACCCTGGTACGTCAGGTTCTGGAGCAGATAGTGCAGCGGCGGCTCGTCGCCCCACTTCTTGCGCTCCAGCCAATCAACCATCTTTGTTTCGAGGATGCCGGGGCCGCGCTCGGGGCAGACCACCCGGCGATCAGGATGGCCGCCAAGTCCAGCGCCGTTCGTCAGGCGCTTGACCTGCTCGCGATCAGTATACCCCCAGCGCTCCTTCGCGCCCTCGATGATCGAGGCTTCCAGCTTGACGCCCCAATAGGACCGCTCGTTGACCGGCTGGCCGTCGATCACTTCGTTGAAGGCCGGCGTCGCGATCGTGCCGCGCTTGCGGTGCCACAGCTCGAATTTCGTCAGCCATGGATTCGTGTCGAACAGCGCCGCCACTTCGGAGGCGCCGACGACTGACGCGCGGAAGGCGGCGTCGGTGAGGTTCGCCGGCGCGTTCATGCTGCACGAACCTGAGCAGCCGCAGACGGGTGCCGGACGATCTGCCCCTTTCCGTTGCGGACGTAGGTGGTGGCGAGTTCCGCCCGAAGCCGATCGTTCTCGACCTTGAGCGTTTCCGCTTCTTCCTTCAGCCTCATACCGGCTTCGCGGAGATGGCTGGTGTCATCACGAAGGCGCACGAGCTCCGCGTGTTCGACCATGCGACGGGCCGCCAGACGTTCCGCTTGAGCACGGGCCGCATCGCGCTGGGCGAGAATGACAGCGTGCGTTTTCTTCAGTACGATCATCACATTCCACTCCAGTTGATTGCCCCGCGCGGCAGCACGGTGACGATGGCATCGCCGACGATGACGAGTTTCTGCCCGGTCCCGAGCTTCACGATCGGCGCGCGCTCGCGGATGGCGATTTCGATGATGCGGCTGTGCTGGCGGATCGCGGCGATGGCCTCGTCCAGCGTCAGGCGCGGGTTGACGCGCTCGACGTAACGGGCGGCAGCGTTGTGGGTGACGCAGATCATTGCGTCTCGCCTTCCAGATGAGCGGCAAGCGTCGCGATGGCGCTTCGGCCGTCGCGATCGAGATGGGCCACGATATCGTAGGACTGCTGGCACCAGCCGGCACCCGGCCAATACAAGGCGATCTCCCAGACCTTGGAGAAGAACCGAGCCTGATCCTCGCCAACCATGCCGGCGAACACAGCCGCCAGTTCTTCCGGCGTGAGATCGGCGATCTCGATCGTGCGCGTGAGCGTCGCCATCACGCCGCCTCCAACTCAGGAGCGGGAACCGCCGGGTTCCGACGCTCATTGAGTTCTGCAATGGCGCCCGCGACTGCGGCACTCGGGCTGTCGGCGATTTTCTGCACGCCGATCCGGTCCTCGTTGATGAAAGCTTGCGCTGTCGAGCACCAGAAGAACTCTTCCGGATCGTTGCTGCTGCGGAGGATCGATACATCCAGCGAGGCCAGATCGTGTTCGCGCATTAGGGCGAGAAACTGGTCAGAGAGCATCACGAAAATCCTTGCTCTTGAGGAAAGACGCGGCCGGCTTGGCAGACCAGCAAAAGACCCACACGGTGATGCCGGCACCGGCTGCGAAGATCGCGACCGCGAAGAAATAGCTCAGCATCCCATCGCCTCCCGAATCTGGCCCAGCGAGACGCCGGTCTGATCGAGCAGCATCGCGTCGAGTTCGGCACGGAGCGCGAAGATGCGATCGTCGAGCCTGTCCCACGCGGCGAGCTGGTCGTCGTTGAGGTTCGGCGCGTTGGAGACGAAGGCGTCGACCGATGCGCGGGCGTCACGGAGATCGCGGCAGATGGTCGCTGCGTCGCGGGCCGGGGTGAGCTTGAGGACGGTGGCCATTATGCCGCCCTCCCCGCTTCCGACGCCCGGATCAGCGCGAAATACGCAACGTCCCACGCCTTCTGCGCATCGCGCGTGGCGAACTCAGCGGCGAACGCATCGACGTATTCGCGGCGCTGCTCAGCAGTGGCCGGAGCCACCGCACGCATCCGCACAATCGCAGGACGCGGGCCACGCTGGCGGGTGATCTCGTCAGTCGCCCACGCCGCGATGGCGTTGCTGCGGGCGATGGCTGCGGGGCCGGATGCGGCGATGGCGAACGGCGCGTTCACGCTGCCACCTCGACCACTTCGATCGTCGCGACGAACAACTTCGCCCGCGCATCGTCACGGCTCGCACTGCCCCAATGCGCCAGTGCCCGTTTCGCCGTCCACGGACCGCGACAGCCGGCAAGGTACTGCCCGGTATCCGTCTGGATCAGCGCGTATACACCGTCGCTCGCAATCGCACGGTAGCGGGTAGCTTCGCCGGCTTTACTCCACCACGCGGTGGGGAATTGGAGACTGGTTTTACCGCTCAGGTCGAGCGAGCCGTGGATGGTGAGGCCCTCGGGCAGCGCGGTGATCTGCGTGCCGCTCAGGTAGAGCGAGCCGTGGACGGTGAGGCCCTCGGGCAGCGCGGTGATCTGCGTGCCGCTCAGGTCGAGCGAGCCGTGGATGGTGAGGCCCTCGGGCAGCGCGGTGATCTGCGTGCCGCTCAGGTCGAGCGAGCCGTGGATGGTGAGGCCCTCGGGCAGCGCGGTGATCTGCGTGCCGCTCAGGTAGAGCGAGCCGTGGACGGTGAGGCCCTCGGGCAGCGCGGTGATCTGCGTGCCGCTCAGGTAGAGCGAGCCGTGGACGGTGAGGCCCTCGGGCAGCGCGGTGATCTGCGTGCCGCTCAGGTAGAGCGAGCCGTGGACGGTGAGGCCCTCGGGCAGCGCGGTGATCTGCGTGCCGCGCAGGTCGAGCGAGCCGTGGATGGTGAGGCCCTCGGGCAGCGCGGTGATCTGCGTGCCGCTCAGGTAGAGCGAGCCGTGGACGGTGAGGCCCTCGGGCAGCGCGGTGATCTGCGTGCCGCTCAGGTAGAGCGAGCCGTGGACGGTGAGGCCCTCGGGCAGCGCGGTGATCTGCGTGCCGCTCAGGTAGAGCGAGCCGTGGATGGTGAGGCCCTCGGGCAGCGCGGTGATCTGCGTGCCGCGCAGGTCGAGCGAGCCGTGGATGGTGAGGCCCTCGGGCAGCGCGGTGATCTGCGTGCCGCTCAGGTAGAGCGAGCCGTGGACGGTGAGGCCCTCGGGCAGCGCGGTGATCTGCGTGCCGCTCAGGTAGAGCGAGCCGTGGACGGTGAGGCCCTCGGGCAGCGCGGTGATCTGCGTGCCGCTCAGGTAGAGCGAGCCGTGGACGGTGAGGCCCTCGGGCAGCGCGGTGATCTGCGTGCCGCTCAGGTAGAGCGAGCCGTGGACGGTGAGGCCCTCGGGCAGCGCGGTGATCTGCGTGCCGCTCAGGTAGAGCGAGCCGTGGACGGTGAGGCCCTCGGGCAGCGCGGTGATCTGCGTGCCGCTCAGGTAGAGCGAGCCGTGGACGGTGAGGCCCTCGGGCAGCGCGGTGATCTGCGTGCCGCGCAGGTCGAGCGAGCCGTGGATGGTGAGGCCCTCGGGCAGCGCGGTGATCTGCGTGCCGCTCAGGTAGAGCGAGCCGTGGACGGTGAGGCCCTCGGGCAGCGCGGTGATCTGCGTGCCGCTCAGGTAGAGCGAGCCGTGGACGGTGAGGCCCTCGGGCAGCGCGGTGATCTGCGTGCCGCTCAGGTAGAGCGAGCCGTGGATGGTGAGGCCCTCGGGCAGCGCGGTGATCTGCGTGCCGCGCAGGTCGAGCGAGCCTTTTACCACCGCATTCGCGGGAAGCTCGCCCTTGAGCGCAAGCCGTTCGGCGCGGGCGGGCGTGTATTCGTTTGCGGTGTCGGGTGCGGTTGCCATCGGGCGTCCTCATCGGTTGATGAGGGCGACAATACACCAACGGTTTATATCGTCAACACCGGTGGTGTATTTTTTTAAGCGAGACGATTTCGCTTTCCTACCCGTCGGACGGTATGCTTAATATTGTTGCTATTATGTTCGACGGGTGGGGCAGAGTAAGTGGATACGGAAGATATAATCAGTTTGGCTTTGACCCGACTTGTGAGTGCCAAGCAGTTTGCGCCGCCATCCGAGAGCGCAGCAGAGCGTCGCCTTCGTTTGGAAGCGCTATCAGGATCCGTAGAGCTTCTTGAACGGCATCGGAAATCAATGCGACCCGATCGGCCGACAAACCTTCCAACTCAAGCAACCTGTTCACAATCGGCGTTATTTCAACAGGGCCGCTATCACTAAGCCCTAGCAGGTAGTCGGTCGATACGCCGGTCGCTTGTGCCAGGCGAACGAGCGTTTCAACGTCCGGCAACGTCCCGCGTTGAAGGTAGTTGCTTAGGCGCTGGGGCGTGATCCCCGCGCGTCGGGCCACTTCGACCTGGCGGGCGCCAGTGCGCGTGACCGCCTCTCTCAATCTATCGCGAATATCCAGCATCCCTTCTAGGGAGACGGTGTCATCTTGTATTGCCATAAATAATAGGCCTTGAAGAATATACACCCCCGGTGTACGCCATGACGCATGAGCATGCGACATGATGATAGTGCGCTGATCGATGCCATCGACCCAGCCATTTTGCGAACAAATTTCGACCTCACGCCCCAGCGTCTGCACAACTGGCGCACGCGCGGCATCCCCGGTGAGTACCGCGCCGCCTGCGCGCAGCTCGCCATGCTTCACGGGGTCGCCGTTCCGGCTGGGTTTCTCACGCCTCGCGCCCGCAAGTTGGGGGCCGCCGCATGACCCCGCGCTACACCAGCACGGGGAAGCAAGTCCTCTGCGACGGCGCGCATTTCGCCGACGCGCGCGATCCTGACGCAGCGGCGGAGATTGTGGGGGCGATGGAGGCCATCCCCTTCACCGCGTCCGATCAGGCGGAGGCTATCCGCTGCTACGTGGCGTCGCGGGCAGACCCGGAGCAAACATCCCTTCCGCCTCATGAAGCGCAATCTGGAGGATGTGATGAGCGTCCTCGCTAGCCCCCGGCACGGCATATATGCCCTCGAGCGCGGAGCACACCATTTCGCGTCGCTCGCGCATGAGGGTGTTCGTGTTGAACACGGCCACGATGATCGCGCGCAGGGCGACGCTCTGGGCGAGGTTCTGCGCTTCGAGGGTGGCGATTCGCTGCTCAAGGGTTCGTCGATCCATCCCGCCAGCCTGACGCGCTGCGCCCCCTGCGGCAAGCCCGTCTGCGGCTGCCCTGACGCGGTGTTCGCGGGCGTGATGCCGGGGCGGCGCGCATGAGTGGCGCCCTCGTCTCGATCGTCGCCGTCGTCGCCTACGTCGCGATCGTCGGCCTGATCTGCCGCTTCTTCTACGCGTCGCGTGGTCACGACGACGAGCCCGGCATCTGATGGCCTTCGCGCTCTCCCCATTCGATCTCCCTGCCGGCGATAGCGATGCCGCTGGCACCACTGGCGGCCGGGGTCCGGTCCAGTTCTCCGGCCGCCATTTTGTCCACCGCGATACGCAGTCCATCGAGCGCGGCCGCGAGCGCGCAGCAGAACACGATGGGCTGGCCGTTTCCTCCTTCCACAGCGTCGAGGTAGATCATGTCCGATAGGCTAATCGTCCGTCCAGCACGGTTAACTTCCGCTTCTAAGCTTATCGACACGCTCGCCGAGAGCCTGTCGGAGATCAAGGAGCAGGACGAGCTGACCGACGCCGATCTCGGCGGGGCACTCGGCAAAGGCGCGGATCAGGGCGCGAAATACCGCACCGGCCTGGCGGAGATGGGCCTCGTCGCCTTTCTGCGCGGCTGCGAGCGCTGGAACGGCCGGTTCGCCAACGATGTGCTCGCGCTGATCGGCGTCAAGCTGGTCCCCATCCATGCCGGCGAGGCCAATGGTCAATCGCTGCAAACGCGCCTCGCCAAGCTGATGCTTGAGGTGTCGGTGGCCATGGAGGACGGAATTCTCACCGAACTCGAGATTCACCGGATGCAGCGCTCGCTGGTCGAGGCTGGTGAAGCGATCGACGCGCTTCGGGAGAATGTGGCATGAGCCAGAACCGCTCCACCGCCGTCATGCAGCGCCGCGCTGAGCCGCACGATTCGCTCGACGATTTCCCAACGCCACCATGGGCCACACGAGCGCTGTGCGAGTTCCTTCGTGACGAGGATCTTGTGCGCCCCGGCATGTCGTGCCGGGAGCCCGCTGCCAATCGCGGTCATATGGTCGCGCCGCTCTGCGAAACCTTCGACGAAGTCGACCCGAGCGACGCCTACGACTACGGCGTCGGTTTCCCCGTCCGCGATTATCTGTTCGGCCCGCTACCCGAAACTGTCGATTGGACGATTACCAATCCGCCGTTCCGTCTCGCTGAGCAGTTCATAGAACGGGCGCTCGCGAGCAGCAGGATCGGCGTCGCTATGATTGTGCGGGCTGCCTTCTTGGAGGGCGTCGGGCGGTTCAATCGCCTGTTCTCGGCTCACCAGCCAACGCACGTGCTTCAGTTCACCGAGCGCGTCGTGATGCACAAGGGCAAGCTCTCGGCGACCGGCTCCACCGCGACGGCCTATTGCTGGATCATCTGGCGTCCCTCGTCGGTCGGCACGATGGCACGACCATCGGCGCGATTAGGTTGGATCGCGCCCTGCCGGAAGCGGCTTGAGCGGGCCGCCGATTACGAGGTGGCCGCATGACCGAGGCCCCGCAATACCTCGTCCGCAGCCTGTTGGAGAAGTTCGGCCCCGAAACCGTCGCGGTGCTGATCACTGAAAACGGATACGATCGCGTGCCGGTTAGCCGCTTGAAGCGCCAACGCGCCAAGATGGTAGCAGCCGGTCAGGCCAAGGTTCTGACAGGTGGCGGCGATCGTCCCTTCACGCCGCCATCTTGCAGCGAGTGCGATGGGCCGGTGGGCTCGCGCAACACGTCGGGTCGCTGCCGCGCATGTGCAAATCGCGTGACAGCCGCAGATCCATCGTTCGGTGAAAAGGTCAGCGATGGTATGGCTCGCGCTGGGCATCGGGGGACTCCGTATCGTCCCAAGAAACGGGCGCCGGCTTATCGCGGCTGTGATGGCCTGACTGAAGCCATCACCGCGCTTTACGCGCGCGTCGCTCGCGAACATTGTTGCTCGGTCGAAGCGGCTGCGCTGGTGCTGAATTATAGCCCAGCCCAGCTTGAGAAGATGGCCGCATGAGGCCGCGCTTCTCGAACGCCAGCAAGGCGGAATCCGTTCAGTCAGCGACGACGCGGCTGATCATGCTGCTCGCGAACTGTTCGGACGCGGCGCTTGCCGGGTTCACGGTCGATCATCTGGTCGCGACGCATCGGGTCGATCGAAACCGCGCGAAGTACGAGCTGACGATCGCCCGGCAGCGACGCACCGGGCAAATCTCAAACGAGGGAATCCAGTCATGAGCGATATTGTCGCCGCCGACGAATTGCGCCTGCTCGTTGAGCGCATCGAGCGCCTCGAAGAAGAGAAGAAGGCGTTCGCCGACGATCTCCGCGATGTCTATGCTGAGGCCAAGAGCCGCGGCTACGATGCCAAGACGATCCGCAAGGTTGTCGCGCGCCGGAAACTCGACCGGAACGCCGCACAAGAGGGTGACGCTCTGTTCGCCACATACTGCGCGGCGCTCGGCATGCAGTTGTCGTTCGACCTGTGAACGCGCTCGCTATCTTTGATGCGCTGGAAACGCCGCTCGATCCCGAGCCGCGATTTCCTGTCGAGCCGCCGGACGGTCGACGTGATGTTGCGGAACTCCCACGGCAGACCGAATTCCTACGCCTGATGCGGCTTGCTGGCCCTTCCGTCGAGGTCCGCGCCTATCCGAACGCCGGGAAGCGTAACCCGCGCCAGGCGATCAGCGAGGGCATCAAGTCCGGTGTGTTCGATATCGCGTGCTGGTGGAACCGCGGTCATGCCATGATCGAGTTCAAGGGCTACTCCCAACGCCGGGCCGGAGAGCTCTCCGCAAACCAGATCGATTTCGGTAACTGCCTCCACGACATGGGCTTTCCCGTCGCGTGCTTCTTCACGCCTGAAGCGGCTGTCGCGTGGCTCGCGGATATCGGGGCGCCAGTGCGTCGCGTGCACGGATGAACGCCCCTGCCCGCATCACGCCGCTGCGCTTGGTCCAGCCCGACGAGACAGAGGCGGAGGCCGCATATCGTCGGTCGATCAGCATCCATTGCCCAGAGCAGGATGAGGTCACGATGGCTGCGCGCGTCGCGCTCGCGATGATGCGGGACAAAGCCGCGTTGGGCATCGCAAAGGGTGCCAAGCCGAGCGCGGCCGTGCTGCTGCATGAAGTCAACCGGATCGCGGCGATCTACGTTTTCGCGCCCGCCAAAACGAGCGAGCTCATGCGCGTCGGTTCCGCGCTCAATTTCACGATCGAGGCCGCCCGCGCATTGGAACGGGCTGTGCCGGATGGACGATGATATGACGCCGGACGATCCCGACAACCTCAACGCCTATTGGGACTCGATACCGGCGCCGACGCAGGACGATGCCGGCGCCCCTCCTCCACGGCTGCGCGTGGTCGACGAGTCGTACGAGCAGGACGAGCCGCAACGCTGCGTCAAAGCGACCCCGTTCACATGGCGACCGACTGCTGACATCCCCAAACGCGAATGGCTCTACGGGCGCCACCTGTTGCGCAAATTCGTGTCGCTCGACGTAGCCGCCGGTGGGGTGGGCAAATCCTCGCTCAAGATCGGCGAGGCGCTCGCCATGGCATCCGGGCGCGATTTCTACGGCAAGGGCCTGCCAGAGGGACCGCTCACTGTCTGGATGTGGAACCTCGAAGATCCGCACGATGAAATCGAGCGCCGCCTTCACGCGACGGCCCAACGCTTCCACATCAAGGCCGAGGAACTCGACGGTCGGCTCTATGTCGACAGCGGGCGCGACCAGCCGCTCGTGATCGCAACGGAAGGCCCAGACGGCGCGATGATCGTCCGACCCGTTGTCGACGCGCTCATCGCCGAGATGATCGAGCGTAAGATCGACGTGCTTCAGGTGGACCCGTTCATCAGCTCGCACGCCGTCTCCGAGAACGACAATAACGCGATCGACATCGTTGCCCGCGAATGGAACGTTGTCGCCGAGCGCACCGGTGCCGCGATCAATCTCGTCCATCACGTCCGCAAGCAGAACGGTGAGGCCGCGAACGCAGACAGCGCCCGCGGTGCTTCGGCCTTGATCGGCAAGGCGCGCTCCGTGCTCGTCTACAACCGCATGACGGCCGAAGAGGCGAAGGAACTCGGCGTCGAAGACAGCGAGCGCCGCTTCTTTTTCCGCGTCGACAACGACAAGGCGAACCTCGCACCGCCCGAGGCCGGCGACTGGTATCGCATGAATAACGAGGACCTGGCGAACGGCGACAGCGTCGGCGTGGCCTGCTCATGGAGCCCGCCCAGCCTGTTCGAAGGCATGAGCGCGCGGCACCTCTACGCTGTCCAGAAAGCCGTCTCTGATGGTCAATGGCGCGAGAACATCCAGACCAAGAATTCATGGGTCGGCGTCCCCGTCGCATGCGCTCTCGGGCTCGATGTAGAGCAGGAAAAGGACCGCAAGAAAATCGCCAAATTGGTTCGCGCTTGGATCAAGGAAGGTGCGCTTGAGGTTGTCGAAATGGAAGATGATCGGCGCCGTCCGCGCAAGTTTGTGGTCGTCGGGAAGTGGGCAGAACTGTGATGCTCCACCTCGAAAATAGGCGGTGGAGCAATGTGGAGCAGGTGGAGCGGCTGCAACCCCTGAAATCTGCTCCACCACCACCACCCCCGTGTAACGGGGTGGGGTGGTGGAGCAGTGGAGCAGGGTCGGATTTCAGCGGTGGGTCGAGGTGGAGCAAAATGGAACGGGCAATGAACCATGTCGAATTCGAAACTACGCCCCTCATTGGCACGACACTCAATCTTGATTCCCAGCGATATGACATGGAGGCAGTCCATCCTCATGTCAGGCAGGACGGGTCACCGTCTTCGATCCTGATCTGGCGGACCGAGTGCCCGAAGTGCGGCGAGAGTTTTACCGTCACGTCAGGGTTGGTGACGAAGGCCCTTAATCGCCGATGCGGTGACTGTAAGCGGTCCGGGGCGCCGATCAGCAGGAAGCGCGGTCGCACGGTCGCTGTGAAGGTCGTTCCCGCGGGATGCTCGAAATGACCCCCGCCCTCCCCAACCTAGCCCTGCCCGTCACCGAAACATTCGAGGACTGGTCCAATCTCGGCCGCCGCCTGTGCATGGGTGCCCGCACGATCAACTGGCTGATCGGCGACTGGCTGATCGAGGGATCGGAACGGTTCGGGGAGAAGGCTCGTGATGAGGCGAACCAGATCTTCCGGAGCGACGTGGATAGGTTCGGCCCGATCGTCGACACGTGCCGACGTTTTACTGAACCGCGTCGCCATCCCGCACTGACGTTCGGGCACCATCTCGCAGTCATGTCGATCGCGGATGACACGGAGGCGGACGGGTTGCTCGCGAAGGCTGAGACGGAGCGGCTCACGACGGCAGCGCTCAAGGCAGAGGTCCGCCTGACGTTCCACCAGCCGCGCATGCTGGAGGACGACGATCCCGAGGACACGGCGATGCGGCACATCGCCCAGGCATGGAACCGGGCACCGAAGGCATCGCGGGAAGCCTTCATCGAACTGGCGCAGGAATCTCATCTGGGGGTGATTGATCTATGAGTGTTGCACATCGTCCGAACGTCGTCGCCACCGCCGACCCGGCCGAAGTCCGCGACGTGTTCCTGCGTCTCGGTTGGCGCGGGCTCGAGCGGAATTACGGGTCGTCGTCGCCGGTATTGATGCAGCTGATCGCGAAGGCCGGGGGACCGGAATTGCTGGCGGAACGGGCTGCGGTGCAGTCGTGTGGGCGGAGGGCTGGGAAGTGACGCCGAAGCAACAGCGGTTCGTCGAGGAATACCTCGTCGACCTCAACGCCACGCAGGCGGCGATCAGGGCCGGGTACAGCGCCGATACCGCCTATTCGATCGGGAATGAGAACCTGAGCAAACCTGAGATTGCCGAGGCCATTACGGCGGCCAAAGCGGAGCGGTCGAAACAGACCGGCATCGACGCCGCATGGTTGCTCACCCGCCTTGCCGATGAGGCCGATGCGGACCTAAGCGACCTGTACGATGAGGCAGGCGCGCTCAAGCCGGTGAAAGACTGGCCGCTGATCTGGCGCAAGGGCCTCGTCGGCGGGGTCAAGGCCATCGAGGAGCGCGACGAGAACGGGGACATCATCGGCATGATCCGCGAGGTGAAACTGTCCGATCGCGTGAAGCGGCTGGAGCTGATCGGGAAGCACATCGATGTGCAGGCGTTCCGCGAGCAGGTGGCGCAGACCGGCACGATGGCGCTGGTCGTCAGCAATGAGGACGCGGGGCTGTGAGAGGCAAGTTAATCGCTGCAGCCGCAGCCGCAATCGACAAGGCCGACGTAGGCTACAACCTCCGGCTGACCCGACTCGTTGATGGCGAATCGACTTACACGCTCACCTACAGTGATGGCACGGCGCCGATCGAGTTTGACGATATCAGCGACGGATATGCCCATATCGCTGAACGCAAGTACCGCGCGATGGCGGAAGCGGCGGTGGAGGCGGTTATCGCTGGGCTTCGTGACGGTTTCGATGCCGGTCGATTTTCCGAGTGGGAGAGCAAGGACTTGGCTGCACAGTGTCGCATGCAGGCGCGCGATAGCCTTGATCCCGAGTACAGCCAGTTCATGTCCGCGCTCGCAGATCGCTTGTCGGGAGCGTCGTAATGCTTTTCGACGCCTTGCCGGTCTTCCCGGTCACCTTGCCCGACGATGAACTAGCGCTTCTTTCAAGGATGGAAGGCAGCAACTGGCCCGATCAAATCGAGGTCGAGTGGCAGGACCGCGCCGCGGCGCGCCGCCTCGAAAAGAGTGGCCTGATCAAGATCAGTCGGCAGAAGATGGACCCTGTAGCCATCGAGCCGGACTGGTTCGCGGGCAAGCTTCCGACCGCGGGCATTCGCGCCGCCTGACGTGACCGCCACCCTCACCCCCCGCCAACGCGAAGCCAACCGACTCCTAGCCGGCCCGGCCCGCAATATCATGCTGCGCGGCGGATCGCGTTCGGGCAAGACGTTCCTGCTCGTCCGCGCCATCATCCAGCGCGCCATCAACGCGCCCGGCTCCCGTCACGCGATATTCCGTTTCCGGTTCAACCACGCGAAAACCTCCATCTGGGCGGACACGCTGCCCAAGGTACTGAAACTGTGCTTCCCGACGCTGCGGGCGCGGTTCGACAAGACCGATTTCTACGTCGAGCTGCCGAACGGGTCGCAGATCTGGATCGCGGGCCTCGACGACAAGGAGCGCGTCGAGAAGATACTCGGTGCGGAATACGCGACGCTGTATTTCAACGAGTCTTCACAGATCCCGTGGGGCTCGATCGAGACCGCCATGTCCCGCCTCGCGCAGAAAGTCGCGCTGGCACCGGAGATCGCAGCGGCGACCGGCCGGACATATCTCGCGCTCAAGGCGTATTTCGACTGCAACCCGCCGAGCAAGCTGCACTGGTCGTTCCAGCTATTCCGGTCGAAGCTGAAGCCCGGCACGAAAGAACCGCTGCCGAACCCCGACGATTACGTCGAGATGAAGGTCAACCCGTCCGACAACCGCGAGAACCTACCCGAGGAATATTTCGAGGTGCTGGGGTCGATGTCGTCGGCCAAGCGGCTACGGTTTGAGGCTGGGGAATGGGCCAGCGAGGTCAACGGGGCGCTGTGGGCGCTGGAAGATCGCAAGGCCGATGACGGCAAGGTGATCCCAGGCATCGACGCGACCCGCGTTACCGACGTGCCGGATTTCGTGCGCGTCGTCGTCGCGGTCGATCCGTCCGGCACCAAGGGCGACGGTATGGGCGATGACGTGGGGATCATCGTTGCGGCGAAGGCAGTCGATGGCCGCGCCTATGTGCTGGCGGACCGGACGTGCAATCTCTCGCCGGAAGGATGGTCGCGCCGTGCGATTGAGGCTTATCGCGAGTTCGGGGCTGATCGGCTGGTCGCGGAACGAAACTTCGGCGGTGCGATGGTGGAGGCCGTCGTCCGCGTCGCCGATCGCAACGTCAGCTACAAGGAGGTGATCGCGACGCGCGGCAAGGTCGTCCGCGCCGAGCCTGTCGCCGCGCTATACGAGCAGGGACGCGTGTCGCACGTCGGGTCGTTCGGCGATCTTGAGGATCAGATGTGCAACTTCACGGCCGGCGGTTATGTCGGCGAGGGGTCGCCGGATCGGGCTGACGCTCTGGTGTGGGCGCTTACCGAATTGATGCTTGGCGTTGAGGGCTATGATCTTGCGGCCCTGCTAGGCTAACCCACCGTAATCCCGGCCGCGACGCATCCATACCGTCGCGGCCATGTCGCAGCCCACCCCGTCGCGCGTCGGGCGCCTGTTCGATGGTCTCGTAAATCTCGTATCCGGCGCCGGCACGACCGCCGACAAACGCATGGGCGCGTTCTATGCCCAGCGCATCTCCGATCCCACCCAGATCGAAACCGCCTACCGCACATCGTGGATGATGCGGAAGGGAATCGACCTCCCCGCCTCCGATATGACTCGCGAGCGCCGCGAATGGCAGATCGACGAGGACGCGGTCGACAAGATCGAGGAGGAGGAGGAGCGGCTCGGTCTCTGGCCGAAGCTGACACAGGCGATTGTCCTCGGTCGCCTCGGCGGCGGTGCGATGATCCTCGGCATCGCGAACGACGATCCGTTGACCCCGCTCGATCCGGCGCGCGTGAAACAGGGCGGCCTGATCTACCTCCACGTCCTCAACCGCTGGCAGATCGGGCTTGGCGAGGTGATCACCGATCCGGCGGATCAGTTCTTCGGCGAGCCATCATATTTCGAGCTGTCATTCAGCGGCGGCAAGCAGGTCCGCATCCATCCCAGCCGCGTCGTGCCATTCAAGGGCAAGCGCGTGCCGAGCCTGATCGGCCGGCGCGATAACGACTGGTATTGGGGTGACAGCGAGTACGCATCGTGCATCGATTCGGTGCAGAATGCCGAGGCCGCGCTCAACGGGTTTGCCGCGCTAATCGAGGAAGCCAAGCTTGATACGGTCACAATCCCGGGCCTGACACAGACGCTCGCGACCAGTGAGGGCGAGGCGCTGATCCTCAAGCGCGTGTCGGTCGCCAACCAGATCAAATCGACGCACAACACCCGTATCCTCGATGGCGGGCGCGGCAAGGATAGCCCCGGCGAGACGTGGGAAACTCGTCAGATATCGTGGGCCGGGATGCCGGACATCATCCGCACCTATCTCTCGGTCGCGGCGTCTGCGTTCGATATCCCGGCCACGCGGTTCCTCGGGAAATCCGCTGATGGCATGAACGCGACCGGCGAAGGCGACGAGAAGAACTATCGCGGCAAGATCGCGACGGATCAGGGTGATCATGTCCGTCCGGCTTTGAGGCGCATCGACGCCGTGCTGCTGCCATCGGCCGGCGTGATGCTCGATGCTGAGGCGAATTACGTCTTCCCGCCTCTGAGTAAGCCAACCGACGCCGAGAAGGCCGACACCTTCAACAAGCGGATGACGGCGATCGTCGCGTTGCAGGGCACGGGGGCGATTCCTGAGCCCGCGTTCTCGAAATCCGTCCAGCATACCGCCGTCGAGGAAGGCTGGCTCGCGGGCCTCGACGGCGCGCTCGCCGAGACGCCCGAGGACGAGCGGTTCCCCAGCGATATCGCGGAAACGAAGGGAGGTGATCCAGCATCTGCCGATGGGACGGGTGGCGATGGAAGCGCGCCCGTCCGTCGTGCCGTGGGGGATGCCGCACCGCGCACGCTCTACGTCCGCCGGAACCTCATCAACGCTGCTGACGTCATCGCATGGACGAAGAAGGCCGGCTTCGACACCACCCTTCCCGCCGACGATATGCACGTCACGGTCGCCTATTCCCGCCAGCCGCTCGACTGGATGCAGATCGAGGCGGACGACTGGAATCAGAACACCGATGGCACGCTGACCGTACCGCCCGGCGGTGTCCGGCTGATCGAGCGCCTCGGCGATTCCGGTCAGGCCGTCGTGCTGATGTTCGGGTCGTCGAAGCTCTCGTATCGGCATGAGCAGATCGTGCGCGCCGGGGCCACGTGGGATCATCCGGAATATCAGCCACATGTGACGATCACTTGGGATGCGCCGGCGGGGCTGGACGTGGCTGCGCTTGAGCCATTCCGGGGTGAGTTGCGGTTTGGGCCGGAGATTTTCGAGGCGGTTGATGAGGACTGGCGCAAGGGGGTGAGTGAGGAATGACGATCGAGGTCATCAAGCGCGGCGTGCTGCCCGAAGATCAGCCATACGAAGCCACGTGCAGAAATTGCCATTCGCAGATCCGCTTCCTCCGCTCGGATGCCCGTCTCACATTCGACCAGCGCGACGGCGATTTCCTTACGGTCGCTTGCCCTGTCTGTGGGAAGGCAATCCACACAGCGGCGCGCAGGCTTCCGCCCCTATCCCGGTGATCCGTGCCCACCACCCAGCCAGACCCCGCCAACACCGCGAACGACCACCGCGCGGAGATAGCCGCCGCGCTGCTCCTATCCCTACGCCGCTACGATCTCCGTGCCATCATCAAGTCGGCCGGAATCAAACCCCGCCCCTTCCGCCGCATCGAGCCAACCGAGGCGCTGCGGTCTGAAATCGCCGCTCCGTATTTCGCGCTGGTCCGCGCCTGGCAGGCCGAGCAAGCCGCGATCATCGCCGCATATTCCGCCGTGCTGCCCGCGCGTGGTCAGCCGCTCCCGGCCGGCGCCTCCGCGCAGATCCAGCGCGAGATTGACGCGGCGGCCAACCGCATCGGCCGCCAGCTCGCGTTCCTGAGCCGTCGATTCCCCGGCGCGCTCGCATCGCTCGATCGCTGGCACGCCCGCCAATGGGATCAGCGCATTCGGACGGCGACGGGGCTGGACGTTTCCGCGTTCACTTCCGCAAGCGATACCCGCGCCGTCACCAGCAACGCCGTCGCCCGCAATGAGCAACTGCTCGGTCAGGTGCATGTCGAGACGAAGGGCAAGATCGCGGCGGCTCTGTTGGGCGCACTGACGATCGCGGCGCCAGCAGCGTTTGCGGCTGGCGAGTTCGCGCGGGTCACGACGACCGCGAAGAAGCGCGTTGCCCGGATCGCGGTGGACCAGGCGGACGGGATATCGGCGGAAATGGATCGGGCGCGGCGCACGGCTGCCGGGCTTGGGCGGTTCCGCTGGCATCATACCGACCAGCCGCGACCACGGCCGGAGCATCTGGCGCGGGATGAGCGGGTTTATTCACAGAGCAATGCGCCCAACGACAGGGCCGGGATTCTTCCGTTCTGTAAATGCTGGGAAGAGCCGCTCTGGGATTGAATCAGAGTGCAATTTTAACCAACCCGGCGTCGCCAGAATTTTCCCATAAACCGCAAAAAACGAGCCTGAAATTCTGGGCAGTGCCTCGTGAACCTACGCAGACAAGACCTTCAACCTGATGCTCGATGCGCTCAGCAGCGAGATTGATCTCTTGCATCAATCTGCCGCGTTCCCACCAGCCGCGCGCGGGAACCTCAAATTCTTCGCGTATATTCATCTACCCGCCGTAATCGCAAACCTCCGTTCCCGCTATCCCGCCGGGCATGCTGTTCCAAGACCGCGCCCTAATCGACGGACCGGCCCGCATCACGCGGGAAGGCCACCTTGTCGCATCGGCGCGCGTCGCGAAGGCAAACAACATTCAGGATTACCGCGCCGACGAGATCGGCGAGGCCCCGAAGGCTGATGGCTCCCCTTATCGCATCTTCCGCCCAGAGGCGGCTGTGTTCGCCCGCGACGCCATCGCCAGCGCGACGCATCGTCCGATCACGATCACGCATCCGAAAGAGGATGTGAACGCCACCAACTGGAAAGCCCTATCGGTCGGCGACACCGGTGGCGAAGTCCTGCGCGACGGCGATTTCCTCCGCATCCCCGTGATGGTGATGGACGCGAAGGGCGTGAACGCCGCGCGCACGACGCATCAGGAATTTAGCCTCGGCTATTCCGCTGAGATCGACATGACGCCCGGCCGCTTCGGCGACGCCGAATACGACGGGGCGATGCACTCGATCCGCGTCAATCACCTCGCCCTCGTGCCGGCCGCCCGTGGTGGTGCCGAACTTCGCATCGTGGACGAGCGCCCCTCTCACCTCCGTGAGCATCTGGAGACTGCACCAATGAAGATCAGGATCGGCGACGCCGAGGTCGATGCGACGAACGGCGAGGCCGTCTCGATCGCAGTTCAGGCCCTCAACAAGAAGCTGGGCGACAGCGAAACCGCGCTCGGCACCGTCACCGCCAAACTCGCGGACGCCAGCACGGCGATCGAGGGCAAGGACGGCGAGATCGCCGCGCTCAAGACGCAGCTTGCTGACGCGCAGGTCACGCCCGCGAAGCTCGCCGATATGGTCAAGGCCCGCGCGGTGCTGATCGATGCCGCGCTGGCGATGGGTGTCGAGATCACCGACGCCGACAGCGATGCCGACATCAAGAAGAAAGCCGTCGCGAAGAAGATGGGTGATGCAGCCGTGAGCCTGTCCGATGCGGCGATCGATGGCGCATTCGCGGCGTTCGCATCTTCGGCCGGCGGCGAGAAGAAGCCCGACGTGCTGCGCGATGCGCTGGCGGCCCAGCCGATCACCATGAGCGATGCCGCCACCAGCTACGCCGAATCCCGCAACAAGCAGAAGCAGGCGCTGGCCGACGCATGGCGCCAGCCCTTCGCTGGCGAAGCCTGAGGAGCCGCGACCATGACCATCACCATCCAGAGCGCCTATCTCACCGACTACCAGCGCGGAATGCCCGGCATGTTGGCGGACGGCGCGACGCAGAACCGCATCAGCCGCACCGTTGAAGATGCCGCCGGTATCGCGTTCGGCAAGGCGGCCTTTCAGGGCACGACGGATCACGGCCTGACTGGCACGCCGGGGACTAAATTCCTCGGTGTCGTGATCGCCGACGTTGGCCTGATCACGCAGGTGGCCGCATCGCCGGATATCTTACCGCAGTATTCGACGCCATCGTTGCTCGACATGGGCGACATCTTCGTCACCACATCCGTCGCGGTCACTCCGGGTCAGCCCGTCTTTGTGACGCCCGGCGGCGCTTTCACCAACGTCTCGACCAGCAACACCGCCATCCCGGCGACGTTCCGCGAGACCGCCGCAATCGGTGCGCCTGTGCGCATCCGCATCGTCCAGCAGTAAGGGGGGCATCAACGATGTTTCGTGATTTCCGTGATGCCCAGCAGGCGGCATCTTTCGTCAATCCGTCGCTCTATCGCACGCACTCGTTCATCGAGCAGCGGTATCCGTCATTCGATTTCGCTGGGCTGGTGCCTGTCAACACCGATGGCGACATGTGGGACGTGGGCACGCTGGTCTATTCCGGCGATATCGCAGGCGCTGCGGACTATATCGGCCGCAAGGCGTTCGATATCCCGAACGTGTCGGTCAACTTCTCGCAGGGGTTGAGTAACTTCCACCTTGCCGGTGCCGGATATGAACTGTCGCTCGGCGAAGTGAACCGCTTTGCCCGGATCATCACGCAGAATCCTTCGGGCACGGCGTCGCTCGGACAGCGTAAGGCGAACGCGGCGAACATGGTCGCGGCGAAGTTTGTCTACGACCGCGCTATTCGGGGATCGACCGAGAAGAATTTCACCGGCCTCGTCAATGATGCGCGCGTGCCGACCGCGAGCGCACCTAACGGCTCGTGGGCCACCGCAACCCCGGCGCAGATGCTGGCGGACGTGAACGCGGCCCTCAACGACGTGATCGTGAACACCAAGGAGACGGCAATGCCGAACTCGCTGGTGATCCCGACGTCGAAGTTCCTGACAGCGAACAACGCCCAACTGCCGAACACCCCCACGTCGGTGCTGACGTTCCTCGCGCAGAACAACAGCTACACTGCGATGACCAAGCAGCCGCTCGACATTCGCCCGAGCCGCGAATTGGAAACCGCCGGCAGCAGCGGGACCGGCCGCATGGTCGCCTACGAGAAGAACCCCGACAACATGGAGTTCTTCTATCCGGGAATGTTCGAGTTCATGCCGGAATTCCCAACATCCTCGATGACGTGGCGGGTCGATGGCGTAATGAACGTCGGCCAGCTCGAAATCTATCGCCCGAAGACGGTCACGTACCGCGACGGCTTGTAAGGGAGCAAGGCAGTGAAGAGCTTCACCAACCACACCGCCGGCCCTCGCGGGATCAATCTGCTGGCAGGGGGCACGCGCTGGCTTGAGCCGGGCGAGACCGTCGAACTCGATCCCGAAGCGATTGCGGGCGCCGTTCCCGATCTCGGCCACGCGCCCTCCACCAAGGAGGATCGCGCGCTGAAGGCCGAGAACCATAAGGCCCTCGCCGACCTAAAAAAGCAGGTCGATGACCTGACGAAAGACCGCGACGCGCTGAAGGCTGAGAATGAGAAGCTCAAGGCCAAGGCATAAATCCGCATTACGCGCGGGGACGGGCCGCTCCGCCAATTGGTGGGGCGGCCTTATTCTTGAGGTGAGACATGGGTGACAAATACACGAACGAGCGCGCATGGTCCGCCCTATCGCTGGGCGGTTCAGCAATCGCCTACACCCCGGCCGACGCCGACCTGCCTATCAACGTGAAGGCGGTGGTGTTCGACGCGGTCGGCAGCATCAGCTTCAAAAACCCCGGCGACACCGCAGCGCGCACCGGTTTCCCGGTCGCTGCCGGATACCCGCTGCCGTTCGTGCCAGCCAGGATCACCGCAATGACCGGCGCCACGACCTGCTGGCTGATCTATTGACGTGCCGGACCTCGCGACCTTCCGCATCCGGTATCCCGCGTTTGCCAACGTGCCCGATGTCACAGTCGAATATTGGCTGACCGACGCAGGTCGCTTCGTTGACGATAGCTGGCCGATCGAGGGCGACCGCGATCCGGCGATGATGGCCGTGGCTGCGCATCATATGATGGCGTCTGCGGTCGCCGGTATTGCCGATGGCGATGTGTCCGGGCTGCTCGCATCCGGCGTCACGCAATTTCAGTCGGGTGGACGGGAAGGTTTCCGGGTCGCGCTCTCCGATGCCGCGATTCAGAGGGCGCTTGCCGGCGGCTACGAGGCATCGCGGCCGGGGCAGGAATATCTCGACCTGCTTTATCGCAACAAGGGCGGTCCTAGATCCACTCTACCGGGCGCGGTCCCCTGCGCGAACGCTGGTTTCAACGGTTTCGCCGGGCCGCTCGGTTATCCCGCCCGCTTCGGGGGCCGCTAATGAACCTCCCCGGCGCGTTCCTCTCGATCGCCAACCGCGTGACCGCCGCCATGGGCGCGCCGTTCTGGGACGGCGAGATAGTCGCGCCTGGCACCGGCGGCGGCTATGACGATGACGGCGTCTACCAGCCCGGTTCACCCCCGTCGCGCCATCCGTGCCGCGTGCAGGTCGATGACGCGACCGAGTTCATGCGCGCCAATGAGGGGTTCGCAGACGGTGACGTGGTGATGATCATCCTGTCCGCCTCGATGGATATCGACCTAAACACCGATATGCGGGTCCAGATCGCATCAGGCCCGCGCGCCGGTATCTGGATGATCTCCCAGCTCGGCCGCGACCCCGCCAGCATCGGGTGGAGTGCGAAGGGGCGCCCAGCATGATCAAGATCGAGGACAGCCACGCCCCCACATTAGCGCGCATCCATCCCGACCTGCTTATCCTCGCTCTCGGCTCGGCATTGGAAGATGGCGCGAAGGCTATCGCGGAGGATGCAGCCTTCTCGATCCGCGACGGCGCGATCAGTGGAGCCGGCCACGTCCCATCTGCACCCGGCCAGCCCCCGAACGCTGACACCCACGACCTCGACCAGAGCATCCATGTCGGCGACCTGATCGAGATGCCCGACCGCATCCAGACGGCGGTGATCGCAGACAGTGACCACGCGCTCTACATGGAGCTTGGGACCTCCACGATCGCCGAGCGCCCATTCATGCGGCCGGCCGTTGAACGCAACCGCCGTAGCGTGATCGAGCGCGTCGCCAGCACCTTTGGCAAGCTGCTCCGCTGATGGCGCAGGACTTCTCACTCCCCGTCCGCCAAGCGGTCATGGCGGCCATGCGTCGCGCGCCCGCGATCCTGTCGCTCATTCCGGCTGGGTCGCAATATCCATCGACCGTGCCCGCGAAGGCCCCCTTCCCGCTCACCCGCTACGGCGCGCCGATCGCGTCGCCGTTCCTCGCTACAGGCCTCGACAGCAGCACGATCCGCTTCACAATTCACAGCTTCACCAAGCCGCTCTACGGTACCGGCGGCGAGTTGATCCGGCCGGCGGAGGATCAGTCGCACCACATCGCGGACGCCATCGCGCAGTCGCTGGGCGGGCGGACACTTGATGTTGGCGGCCACAAGGCGTCTATCGTCTGGATCGGCACGAACCAGCTTCAGGACCCAGCCGAAGCCGACCTTTGGCACGCCGTGGCCAACTTCTCGGCTGACGTGGCGGGGTAGCATCCGCCGTAATCGGGCGAACCCCCACACCTTATCCCTCGCACAAATCCCGAGGGAGCATGCACCATGTCCGCGCCGAAAATTATCAAAGGCCAGTATTTCGATGTCGCGGTTTTCGATCCGAACAACCCCGGCAAGCCAACCATCCTGTGCGGCCTGACCTCGCGTAATTTCACGCACCAGTTCAATACGAACGACGAGTTCATTCGCGATTGTCAGGACCCGAGTGCAGTGCCGTTCCGTGTCGTGAACGTCACTGGCGAGCAGTTCGATATTTCCGGCACCGGGCTTTTTAACCGCGCGCAGGGTGATCTTCTGCGCCGCATCGCGGGCCGATCGATGAAGTATCATTTCATCATGTCGGAGGACGCCGAGGACCCGGTCGATGGCGGCTTCTACGAGGGCAATTTCGTCTGCTCCAACATCCAGTACGGCGCTCAGGATGGCGCGAACGTCACGATCCAGACGACCTTCGTCTCCGATGGCCAGGTGCTTTGGTATCCAGCCCCGCCCGAGGACGTGCTTGACCCGCTCTCGGTGTCTCCGCTGGTAGCCGTGAAGTCGGTGGCGTGGACTGGCACTGTCGCAGGCGCCACCACCGGTTCGACCATCACCGCGACCAGCAGCGACAGCACGGCGCTGACCGTCACCGGCACGAGCATCGCGGGCACCTTCGCAACCGCCGGCAACAAGACTCTTACGATCACGGAAACGCTCGTGGGCGCAACCAATTCGCCGAAAATCACGAAAATCGGCATCAACGTCTCGGCGGCATAACCCGTGCAAACGTGGGTCGATCTCAAGTTCGCGGATGGCGAATACCGGTTCTTCCTCGGGCCGGCGCAAATCCACGAACTTGAGAAGAAGTGCGACGCCGGAATCGGGCGCATCTACGGCCGGACGTTGGCAGGTCGATACGGCTTGAACGAAGGCGACATTCTGCCCGAACAGGCGGACTATCGCTTTGCCGAGTTGATCGAGGTTCTCCGGCAGGCCCTCATCGGCGGTGGTCATTGTGTCGTCGATGGCGTCGCCGCGTCGGTGTCGTCGATCCGTGCCAACGAACTGATCCAGCGCTATGTGCTGTCGCAGGACGATCGCATTGCGATGCGAACGCTATGGGCGCTCGCGGCCGGTATCCTCTCCGCGTTGATCGAGGGGTACGACCCCGACCCAAAAGCCGAGCCGGCCGACGAGCCGGCGACCTCGACCAACGGTTCGACTACGCGGGCGCGCTCACGAACGCAGCAATGATGGGCATCCCGCCATCGGAGTTCAAACGGCTCTCGTGGTGGGAATATCAGGCGCTGGTGGCGACGTGGAGCGCGCGGCACGATCCTGAGGGCACCGCATCTCCGGCGGAAGCCCCTGATGCAGATTTCGTCGCGAAACGACAGGCGCGGCTCGCCAAGCGCGGGCTGGTTAGGACGGTGCACTGATGTCTGAGGTAGTCGATAGCATTATCGCGAGCCTTGAGGTCCGGTTGGGTAATTACGTCCGCGACTTCAACGCGGCGGCGGATGCCCATGAGCGGTTCACCAAAACGCGCCCCGACAAGGTGGGTGAGTTCTCGCCGCAGCAGGTCGAGCAATATGCCAATCGCCACAAGAAGGCGTCGCTGGACATTGTCAAAGGTGAGGAAGACGCGACCGCGAAGGTAACGCGGACCCGCAAGGCGCGTGCTGATGTCGCCGTCGCGCAGGATGAGCGCGAGGTTCGGTCGGCGAAGGTATCGGCCAAGGCAAAGGCGGACGCAGAGATTGCGGAGGCGCAGCGGTCGGCGCGGTATCGTGATGTCGCCGCTCGGGCTGCGACGCGCGGAGGTGTTCGTCAAGCAACAAACTCGTCCATCGGCGCAACGATCGCGCGCGAGGGCAGCGGCCAGCGTTCAATCCCGTCATCTGTGCTGAACGCGGCTCCCGAGGTCGCAGCCGAGCGGGAGATCAATTATCTGCTCGCCGCTCAGGCCGAATTGCAAACCCGCCTCACCTTCGCGCGGGGGCGTGACCGCGACATCATCCGCGAGCAGCTCGGTGAAATCCGACTGCGCACGCAGCTTGAAAAGGCCGGGCTCGACGAGACAGCAATCGCGCTACGGTTGGAAGAACGGCGATTGCTCATCGCCCGCGAGCAGACGGTCCAGAAACGCAGCGATCTAACCCACAACGCTGGTCGGTTCGCGGAAGGCGCCGGCATCGGGCGCTTTGGCGGGTCGGGAGCGGCGGTTGCTGGCATTGCCACGGCCGTTGGCGTTGGTGTCGGGGTCGCAGCGATCAGCAGCGCCATCGAATACGGCAAAGCACTCGACAACCTGTCCAAGCAGCTCGGCATCACGACCGGCGACATGCAAGCGTATCTAAAGATCGCTCATGACACGGGTGTTGAGCAGGCTGCCCTCTCCAGTGCATTCGGCCAGTTCGCCAGCAATCTCGGGCGCGCCCAGCAGGGGAGCCAAGAGCAGGCGAAGGTATTCAAGGCACTCGGCGTTGATATCAAGAACTTCTCATCGGCCGGCGATGCGCTCCCCACCGTGATCGATCGCATCTCTCAGTTGAAAGACCCGCTCCAACGCGCGGCGATCGAGACGCGGCTTTTCGGCGAGGAGGGCCGCAAGCTAGATCCGTTGCTTTCCGGCGGTGCGGCGAAAGTCAGCGCATTGGCCGCATCGTTGCAGGAGACAGGGAAGGCGCTAAGCCAGAAAGAAATTCAGGACCTCGACGAGACGGCCCGCAAACTTGCCGACGTGAAAAACCAACTGTCAGTGGATTTCGCCCGCATCGTTTCCGGGAATGCTGATGCGATCATTGGGTTGGCGGATGCGTTTGGGAAAGTCGCATCCAAGATCACGGGCGCGATCCAGAAATATACCGAGTGGGCCGCTCTTCAGGCGCAAGGCGGCGCACTCGCCTCGTTTACGTCGGACAATGATCGCAAGGGCGCGCGCGACTACCTTCTCAATAGCCGAAGCGGCCGGGTGAAATTGTTCGCCGATGCCGAGACGCGCGAACGCGATCTGACCGCGGGCAACGGTAGCTTCAAAACTGGCGCTGGGGCGCCTTCGTTTGAACAGCAGCGCAATAAGGCGCTTGCAGCCGTCCGCGCCGAAAAGACCGAGATCGCAGCCCGTGAGGCGGCATCTCGGGAGGCCGCGACACCAGATGTTCAGAGTGGCGCCGTCGATCGCAGCCTATTGAGTAAGCTCGGCGCACCAAAGGGTCCGAAGGGCAAATCCGCCGAGCAGTTGGAGCGCGCAGCCGAGCAACGCACCCGCCAGTTCAACGACCAGCTTGCCTCTGCACAGCAGGAGTTCCTCCGCGCTCAGCAGCAGATGACCGGCGACATCGATAAGCGCGCTGATATCGAGCAGCAATTGTTGCAGGCGGCCCATGACGTGCGTCTCGCCGACATCGAGAGCCAGCGGAAGCGGAACGTGCTCGCTGGCGCAGATGCGGGATTGGAAAAGGCCCGAGCCGATCAACTATCGGCGGCGGAAAATCAGGCTCATGCGGCGAACAAAGAGACGATCGAGCAGGAACGCCGTCTCGATAAAGAACGGTCGCTGACGACGGCAGCTTCGACGCTCCTCGATGTGCAACAGACCTTGCTCAGCGCGCAGTTTGGGATGGCGAAGACGATTGCGGAGCGTCGCGATATCGAACTGAAGCTATTGGCGAACGCCAAAGAGCAAGAGCGCACGCGTCTTCAGGGGGTAATTGATTCCGCGAAGCCCGGCGACCCAGCGGCGGCCGATGCGAAAACGCGGCTCGGGACACTCGACCAGCGCTATGATGCGCAACGGCAGGAAGCCAACTATCGCAACCGCAGTCCGCTCGATCAGTATCGCGACAGCCTTCCGCGGACCGCCGACCAAATGAACGAGGCGCTCGACAATGTGAAGGTCAACGGCCTCCGTTCGCTCGATGACGCGATCACGAACAGCATCTCCAAGGTGTTCAAACTCGGCGGGGCGTTCGGCGAGGTCGCCAACCAGATCATCTCGGACCTGATACGCATCGGGGTCGAGCGTGCGATCATTGGGCCGATCGCGGACGCGCTGTTCGGTGGTGCGGGCTCGGGCGGAGCTGGGGGCGCCTTAACCTCAATCCTCGGCGGCCGGGCATCTGGTGGCAATGTGGTGGGCGGAGGCGCCTATATTGTCGGAGAAAATGGCCCCGAAGTCGTGAAATTCGGGCAATCGGGCAAGGTCTATCCGAACGGCTCCATTCCGAACATTGGAGCCGGTGGTGGATCGAGCGTCACTCAGTACATCACGGTCGATGGCCGCAACTCGGTGACGCCGGGCGATTTTGCCAGTCAGATACTGACGCAAGCAAACGCCCACGCGAATCGCGCGGCGGCGATGGCTGGGCGAACAGCGGTGGAAGCGTCGCCAGGGCGGATTACCCGGGTGCAGACGCTGGGGAATTAAGGCTTTGGGGTAAGGTACTTGCGTTGTTCGCGGTCAATAATATGAACGAAAGCTGTGATTTCATTCGCTGGAATCACGCTGTCGACGTTCGAGCCGGATTGCCCAAAAATTCGATACTGCAATGAAGGTTGAAGCGGATTGGCAGGATTCCATTGTGCGGCAATTTCGCGGAGCGCGCTTAAGTCGACGGAGAAAACTAGATCTTGGTAATGCGTGCACCCGTACCTACCGCATGAAACATCATTTGAAGTCTCAGACACTCGGGATTCCCGAACGCCGCCGCCGGTATCGTATGTCGCCTTTTCAAATCTGTCGAAGCCACGGCCGCCGTATTTCGCGATATGGTACTCCTGCGCCGTTACGACCCCGCTCTTTTTGTCAACGAAGGCGCGCAGGAAGCTATCCTCGTTGGTAGTGCTCGCCAACAGACCCTTGCTGACAATTGACGTGACGCCATAGCTGCTAATGGTCACATCTGTGTCTAGGTTGTCCCCTGTGATTTTGAACAGAGACTCCAGATTTTCGGGAGAGCGAGAGACGAGCGCCACAATTTGCGCCTCGTTTCGACTTTGCGCTTCGCCCAACGCCGGCACGAGCAGCGTCGCTATCCCGACGATGCCAAGCAATGATTTCATACCACCCATCCCCCGTCACCCCACGCTAGCGGCGCGGGTGGGCGGAGGTCAATCGCAAGTCAGGGAGTCGAGCAGGCAGGTGGCCCTTCTTCGTTATCAATCATAGCCTTAGCGCGAACGATAGCGACGGCTTCCCCCTCGCTCGCGTTTGCCTCAGCAACTATGGACATCGGCCGGATTGATCCAGGCCGGAAAATCAGCGCCGACCAGCCTCCGGCGCTTCGGGTTTTGATCGTGTAACCGCGATAATTAGTGGTGTTCACGCGGCCATCTCCAGCCGCGCGACGTGGATATCGCCCTCATGCGCGCGAGCCTGCGCCAGTTCATAGGCGGTTTGCATCCGCATGAGCGTGTCCGCCTTGACGCCGAACGCCTTCTCGAACCGGATCGCCATGTCCGCCGTCAAGGCCGCGTGCCCGTGAAGAAGGTTGCTGAGCGCCTGCCGCGAGACACCGAAATGCGCAGCCAGCGCCTTCACGTTCACGGCATAAGGCTCAACGAACTGGCGCTTGAGCCACGGGCCGGGATGGACGTGGACCGAGGGGTGAATCTTGATAGCCATCAGTGATAATCCTCCAGATCAAGGTCGCCGATTGTCGCGTCGTCGATCTTGGTGAATGCCAAACGCCAGTTCCGCGTGACCGTCATCGCAAAGGTGCCCTTGCGGTCGCCGGTCAGCGCATGGAAGCCGAAGTTCGGCGGGGTTGCCAATTCGTCGAACGCGGAAGCCGCGGCGATGAAGGCGACCATATCCAACACCCGCTCAGGCTCGATTACGCCTTTCGTCGAGCCGTTCTCGACGAGCTTGCGCAGCGCCTTGTCCCGGATGCTCTCGATTTCCATGTGTCAAGTTATACGTGACACGGCTGTCCGTGTCAAGCTCTGCTTGACGCGATCGACATCCTCGCGCCTTTCCATCCGCCGTAATGCTCCCACTCCCCGCTCCGTATACCACTCAGCGTGTCCGCCCCCGTCCACCTGTGCCGCTACCAGTTTCAGGACGTGGATTTCCGCCGCGTCGGCACGACCACGGATGGCGGGACATCCCTTTCCGGCATCAGCGAACCGATCGAGACGGACGGCGGCGGCTATTGGCGCGGCGACTTCACGAATGGCCGCACTCGCACGAAGGCCGATGGCCTCGCGTGGCGTGCGCTGATCGAGAGTTTTGATGGCGGCGCGATTCCGGCCGATATCGTCGTCTGCGATACCTTCTTCCAGCCTGAGAATTGGGCGCACGGTCACCATTATGATCCGGGCGCGCCGGCTGACGCCCTCCCCGCGTCAGGCAACACTTATACCTCCAGCGCGGCGGCGCTACGGGCAACGTCGATCGCCATCGCCTGCCCCGATCCGTCACAACTTCAGGCCGGGCAGATATTCAGCATCGCACATCCTCACTGGGGCAACCGCGCCTACCGCATCATCGCATGGGACGGCACCACCGCGAAAATCCGGCCGCCGCTGCGTGAAGCTGTCACCGCCGCGACGCCACTGGAGTTCTACTCGCCCCGCTGCCGGATGCGCTACGTGCCACAGGACGCAGCCAACCCGACCAACCTCGGCAAATTCCAGACCTGCAACATCACTCTGGTCGAAGACATGCGGAAGCCCGCGTGAGGGAGAGCTACGGCCTCCGCATTGAATGTGCGCCAGTCGCTCGCGTCTGGAGCGGTGTCGGCGATCTGGTCATCCCGGCCGATATCGTGGAGGCATCGCCCGCGCTGTATCTCGGCGGCGGCGAATTGCTCAGCGCGCCGGACTTCCAGCAACTCATCAACGGCACCGCCGAACGGCTCAATATCACGGTGTCGGGCGTGACTGCGGAGTCCCAGCGGCTCGCGCTTGAGGATGCGCCGACCGTGAAGGGCGCGCGGGTCCACCTCGTCCGGTTCGATTTCGATGACGATTGGCAGCTTGTCGGCGTCGAGTATGAGGCTGTTTTTCGCGCCGACACCATCACCACGAGCAACGACCAATCGGCGGATGGCCGGACGCGGACGATCACGCTGTCGATCGGCACAGAGAACACCGACCGCTCGCGGGCACCGTGCGCGTTCTGGACAGACGCAGATCAGCGGCGTCGATCGCCGACCGATCGCTTCTTCGACCACGTTGCGGGGATCACTTCAGGCACCTCGCGGCGCTTCGGGCCGAACGATTGAAGCTCGGGGAATTCCTCCAGCGCGAGTGCGCAAACAGCGGTCCGTGGAACTGCTCCACGATGGAGGCTGATTGGGCCATCTTGCGTGGCCATCCCGATTTCGCGACGAAATGGCGCGGCACGATCGATCCAGAGGAGTGCGAGGCAGCGCAGGATGTTCCCGGCGGTCTTGTCGCGCTGTGGGATAAGGGAATCGGCAAAGCGCTCGCCGTCGTGGAGCAACCAGAGTCCGGCGATATCGCGGTCGTTGCGGCCGGCGGCATCGAGGTAGGCGCGATCTTCACCGGCGAGCGCTGGGCCATCCGTGGACAGCGGACAGTCCACTTCCTCGCGCCCGATATGGTCACCGCACGTAAGGTCTGGCGCCTGTGAGCAAGGCGATCAGCACCATCCTCACAGTTGTGTCGATCGCCGCATTGGCGGTGGTAACAGCCGGTGTCGGCCTGGGCGTCGCAGCAGGACTGAGCGTCGGCGCCAGCATCTCTGGCGTCGCTGCCTATATCGGAATTTCCAGCAGCCTCCTGATCGGCGCGGCGCTCGGCGGTCTTTCATTCCTGATCGGCGGCCCATCAGCTCCCAAGCCCGAACAAACCGAAACCGCAATCAAATCCCCCACCCCCACCCGCATCAGCGGGTACGGTCGGCAGCGCCTGTATATCGCCTATGCGCTTTACACGACGGCGCGCGACGGGACGGCTTTTGACGTGGGCGCATTCCACGATGGGCAGATCGACGCGATCGAAACCTATTATCTCGGCGATAAGAAGGTTGCTCCGAACGGCGCAGGATGGGTGCCGAAGGGCTCGGCCGGCGAATGGGGCTCGAACCTAGTCCGCATCGGAACCACGCTTGGCGCGGCCACGAATACCGCGTTCAGCTACGTCGCCTCGGCGCTCCCCGACCAGTGGACCACTGACCATCGCGGCGACGGCGTTGTCACCGGCTACGTCCGCTGGGGCACGACGAAGGCGAAGGACTTCCAAGAGGTCTATCCGAATGGCGGCCCGAACGCCTCGCCGCTCAGCCTCGCGATGCGGCTCCAGCTTGTGTTCGATTGGCGCGACGCGACGCAGAACATCAACAACCCGCTAACGTGGAAGTGGTCGGAGAATGCATGCCTCCACCTCGCGCATTATCTGCTCATCCGCGATAGCAAGGATTGGGCGACGCACTTCGTGCCTACCCTCTCCTACTGGACGGCGGCGGCAAACGATTGCGACAGTGCGGTCCCGTTGCGCGGCGTCCATGCGGTCCTTCTGGCAGATGCCAAGCACGGCGTGGTCTTGATCTCGGTCAGCACCACCAACGGCCTGACTATCGGCGGCCAGATCACGGTTTCCGCGACGGGCAACACGTCGCTTGCTGAAACGCGCACGGTGACCGGTATTGCTGGCAGCACGGTGATGTTGTCGAGCACCCTTTCGAACGATCACCCGAGCGGGTCGCAGGTAAGCTGGCTCGGCAACGGCGCATCCGAGCCGCGCTATCGTAGCTGCGTCGTCCACAAGCACACTGACGCCCATAAGGATGTGATCTCCAACCTGCTCGGGTGCTTCGACGGCTGGCTCGCGCCTCGGGCTGACGGCGCGCTCGTCGTCTATTCCGGCCGGTATATTGCTCCGACGGTTGAGATCGGCCCCGATGAGATTGTCTCCTACTCGCTGCAAGATGGCGTGGATGAGGAAAGCTCGGTCAACCAGATCACGATCACCTACATCTCCGCGAACCACGATTTCAGTGCCGTCGATACCGATGCCTGGGAAGACACCGACGACATCGCCGTACGCGGCAAGGTGTTGGCGGACACGCTGGAGGTCCAGACTCCGAGTTTCTCGCAGAACCGGCGGCTGGCGAAACGCAAGATGGCGCGCGTCATGGCCCCAAAGCGTGGGCAAATCACCACCAACTTCCTCGGCCGAAAGGTGCGTGGGCAGCGCTTTATCCGCGTCAACCTGACCGATGCCGGCACGACGTTCTATGCCGGTCCGGCCGAGATCACAAAGCTGGTGCGCAACATCTCAACCGGCGGTGTCACGCTGGAATGGGTCGCGGCCGATCCGAACGTCGATGCGTGGAACCCCGCGACGGAAGAGGGTTCGCCGGCGCCTGTCGGTAATCGTGTCGCAACGGAGCCGCTCGTCGCCCCGACGATCATCAGCGCGACGGCGGACTTCGCGGCTGTCTCCGACGATGGGACTGGCGTGCGAATCACGATTGTCGCCTCCGGCCTGAACCGCGCAGACGTTGTGTGGTCGGCACGGTGGCGCACTGTCGGATCGGCGTCGTGGAATGAGGCGCCCTACCCCGACCTAGATCCCGGCGCATCGGTGACGATCGAAACTGGCTTCGTCCCGACAAGTGCGACTGTTGAAGTCGCAGTCGCGTATTCGACCGGGGACGGCAGAGTGTCGCCATGGAGCGCCTCGTCATCCGTGGTTACCAAGACTGACGCAACGCCACCAGACGATGCCACGACCATATCCGTGGTGAGCTGGTCGGACACACTGACGCTGGCTACCGATCGGATTGCCCGAGCCTCATCTTACCGCTGGCGCATCTATGCGGATAACGGCACCTCACTTATCCGCACCGTCGTCACGACGACGCCACAGGTCGGGTACACATCCGGGCAGGCCGCGACTGATGGCGCGCGCCGATCGTACATTATCCGTGTCGCTGGTGTGAATGCGGCAGGCGCTGGCGTTGAGGCGAGCACCGGCACCATCACACTTGCGGCCCCCGCCGCCGTCACTGGTGTGTCTGCGACCGGCGGAGCCAATGAGGGTCAGGTCTCTTTCACGCTGTTGTCTGCGTCGAACATCGCTGGATATCTCATCCCGGTCGCGAACGTCGCCAGCTTCGATCCAATGACGCAAGGGCAGATATTCAGAAATCTCGGCGCGTCCCCGGCCTATATCCAAGGCCTTGCAGCAGGAACCTTCTATACAAAGGTTGCCGCATATGACGCTTGGAGCGACCTCCCCGCCCTTCTCAACTTCTCCGCCGAAGCGAGCTTTGCGATCACGGCGGGTGGTGGCGGAACTGGCGGCGGTGGTGGCGGCGGTGGCGGCGGATATTGCCCGGAAGTCGACACACTAATCCTACTGGCGAACGATGCGGCGAATGGGCCCGGAGCCCAGAAACGCGCTGGCGATCTTACAGTTGGCGATTTGGTGTGGACCCAGCACGAGGAAACGATGGCATGGGACGCCTATTCCGTCGAGGCGATCGAGATCGTGTCGGAGCCAGTGTTTGCCGCGGATATCGGGATTGCCCGGATGCGTGCCACTCCGGGGCACCGCGTGTGGCGGGGCGGCGGGTGGGTGCGATTCGACGCGATCGGAGCGCCTGATGGTGAGGCGCGGGTTGCGCGGATCACTGTCACCGAAGCGCACACCTATGTTTCCAACGGTGTGCTCAGCCACAACATCAAGAGTGGCGACATTCCCTAACTCATCCGCCGTAATGCTTGGCGCGCCCACGCCATAGACGGCTACCATGACCCCTTGGACCGTCGATCTCGTCGCTGACCGCTGGACACCGTTCGCCGACAGCTTCCAGTTTCCGGCTGGTGTCGATCTGACAGGGGCGACGCTTCGGGCGCAGGTTCGAGGGTATCGCGACGCCCCCGGAGCGCCGTTGGTCGATCTCAGTAATGCAGCGCTTGGAATGCAGGGGCTTTCGGTCACGACGACTGTCGATAACGAAACCAGCATCGCCACCTCCACGGTCGGCATGGCGATAAACGAAGTCGCCATCGAGAGCCTCGTTAAGACGAACCCGACCGGCGGCGATCTCTGCCTCGTCTGGGATTTGCACATCTCGCTGGCTGGCTTTGACAAGCGCCGTTGGATCGCTGGGGCATTCACCATTCGCGCAGGGGCGACGCAATGACGCTGCATATTCTGGACATCATTGAGGACCGTAAGGTCGCACGGCAGTTCGGCTTGTCGATAGTGGATGAGCAGCTAGCGCCAACGCTACGTTTCCCGGTCGGCGAGCGCGCAACCACGTTGCCCAGGGCAGCCGAGCGAAAGGGGATGGTTCTTTCGTTCGACCCTGACACCGGCGCCGTCGCGCTGGAGACGCCCGGGTCGTTCGCTAAGGGGGATACCGGCCCCTCCAACAACACCCGCACCTCGCTCGCGCAGCTAAAAGCCGCCGCGACCACCGACCTGACGAGCCTTTACGACGGCTCGCTGTGGACGTGGACGCCGGGAGATTTCACCAGCCAGGCCGATGACGTGAACATCGTGAAGGCGAATAGCACACCGCTGACGATGGGCGCGTGGGTGCGCAATTCACCGCGTCGCACCGATTTGGCGGCACCGACAGGCTCATCGCTGATCGGCTCCAAGAACACCGGCACCGGTTCAATCACCCGCTCGATGCAGGATGTCGTCCGCGATCTGCCGCTCAATCCGCGCGACTATGGGGCGATCGGCGACGGCTATTACCACCCACTAAGCGAGCGGTTCGGTACGCTCGCCGCAGCGCAGGCGCTGTATCCGTTTGCGACCGCGCTAACCCAATCGCTCGACTGGACTGGCATTCAAGCTGCGCTCAATGAAGCTGGGCGGGACGTGAATCGTCGCGGCGCGGTGCGATTGCCGCTGGGGTATTTTATCCCAAGCGATAGTCTGAAGATTCCGAACTTTGTTACGTTCGAGGGGGAAAGCCGTCATGGCTCGGTGCTGCTCAACCAGGGCGTGCCTCTTAACGCGCCGCAGATTGTAAATGCCGATCCAGCCAGCGCGGTGTACATCAATATCGGAAACCTGACGTGCTTCGGCGGCACACACGCAGTGAAACTGTCCGTTACCGGCGAAGTCTCAAAAATTTGGATGTCGGACATCTTCACGGCGCTGCAAACTGAGCGTTGTTTCGAAGCCAACAAACAGGTGCAGTCCAGCACTTTCACCAACTGCACGTTCGACGCCAGCAACATAGCAAGTAACTGCTTCCGCTCATCATCCGGGGTAAACAACAATAATACCTTTATCGCCTGCGATTTCCTAAACGCGACCGACGCGCATTTCTTTTTAGATTCAGGGGCTGGGCTCTCTTTTGTCGGTTGTCGCTTCGAAGGCGGCGGCGGCTCCTCCTTCGACGGAAAGCGCACGCTGCAATTCAACGCGGTCAACGCCGTCACATTCAGTGGCTGCTATTTCGAGGCGACGCACGAATATCTGTTCGAGAGTGCATCATCCAGCCCGCTCGTGTTTGACGGCTGCGCGATATTTGGCGCGGCCGATAGCGGCGACCTGCAACCTTATAAGATTATTGGTCAGGCAGTTTTCGGCAGCAGCTATTTCTACAAGCAGACCACGTTCGGTTCCGGGGTTGCGCAAACCGGCGCAAATACGAACCTTGTCCTGCCGCCCGCCACGATCACGAGCGCCGCAAACATCACCATCCCGTTCGGGCGCGACGTGGTAGCGAAGGTGACTGGGGCGACGAACATCACCTCCTTTTCGCTGGCCCCCGACGACACCGGTCGCCGCGTTACGCTCATTTTTGCCGGCGTGCTCACGCTCACCGATGGTTTCAATCTCAAGCTAGCCGGAAATTTCGTCACGTCGGCCGATGATACGATCACGCTCTACTGCGATGGCACCAACTGGATCGAGCTCGGGCGGAGCGTGAACTGATGTTAGGCAACCAGTCGCTCAGCGATGAGGGCTTCCAGTTCCAGGACGCGCTTGCTGCGAGCCTTGATGCGACGCGCGGGGTTCCCGTGATAGATTCCCCAGCTTTCGAGTGGCTTTGTCACGAGGCTGAGCGCGCCGACCGAGACGCCATCTCCAAGATCGCAGCCCGGAAGGATCACCGAACCCGATCCAATAACGCAATGGCGGCCAATCACTATTGGTTCGCATCTGCCTCCGCGAAGCGAGGAAGGAGCGCACGGCCCTGTCATCCAGCGCCCGGTATAGTCGTCGCTGGCGGTGTAAATACGGACACCCTGCGAGCAGCCGGAGAATCGGCCGAAGGTAAGATCCGCACCAACGCACAGGTGGCTCCCGCCCCCGATATGGTTTCGGCCATGCAATATCAGCTTGCCGCTCGTGGCGATGATATGGACGCCGCTGTCAATCCGACTGTGGTCTCCCAGTTCGATATTCTCGAGGCCGATGATCGTGCAATCCTTGGAGACCTGCACATTCTCGCCGACACGCGCAAAGCCAAAGCCGCGCAGTTCCTCGGAGTTGTAAAACCCCGGATCAAACGGGTTTTTCATTCCCCGAATGTGCCGGTCTCGGCCCTCCCCGTCCAGCGAAAATGTCATCGGGAAGCGGCATGACCGGCCTCGGCAACGAAGTGCAGGCGCGAGTGATTGCGGAACAAGTCGCGGTTGCGGCGGTCGAGCAGTTCGTTCGCACGCACCCGCAGACGCCAAAAGCCGAAATCCCCGTCCCGCTCAAATGGGCCGGTGGGGTTATCACGGCCCTGCTCACGGTGGGCGTGGCCTCGCTGTGCATGTGGGTCGTCTCTACGCTGTCGAACCTCCAGCAGACAGTAACGCGGATCGATACCCGCCAGCAGATCAACGACGGCAATGTCGAGGGGCGGCTCAAGCAGATTGAAGACCGCATCACGCGGGTCGAGCAGGAACGGAAAGGTAGCGGGGCATGATGACGATCAACGGCGTGATCGAGGACGTGCTTGCCCATGAGGGCGGGTATGTGAACAATCCGAACGACACCGGCGGGGTGACCAACTTCGGCATCACCGAGAAGGTCGCCCGCGCGAACGGTTTCACCGGCGACATGCGGGCGATGACGCGGGACTTCGCGCGCGGCGTCTACATGAAGCAGTACGTCATCGCGCCGGGGTTCGATAAGGTCGGCGCGTTGTCGATGTCCGTTGCTGCCGAGATGGTGGACACCGGCGTCAACATGGGGCCCTCGGTCGCTGGGCGGTTCCTGCAGCGCGCGCTGAGTCTGTTGACCGACAAGACCCTTGTGCAGGACGGGATGATCGGCCCGGCGTCGCTGGCCGCGCTCAAGGACTTCCTGACGCGGCGCGGTGCGGAGGGCGAAAAGCGCCTAGTCTGGCTGCTCAACGCGTTTCAGGGGACGCGCTACGCCGAGCTCGCGGAAGGCCGGCCACAGAACCGGACATTCTTCTTCGGGTGGCTGGCGCGGCTGCTACCCGCATGATCCGCCGAGACGTCACACGCGGCGCCCTCGCCTTCCTCCTGCTCGGCGCGTTCAGCATCGCCCTGTTCGTGATGTTCTGGCGCACGATCCCGGAGGGCAACCGCGAGACGCTCACCTACATGCTCGGGCAGCTTTCCGGCATGGTGACCACCGCGCTCGCCTTTTACTATTCGTCGAGCAAGAGCAGCGCCGACCGCAACGACATCACCGCGAAGGCGCTTGATACAGTTGCGGCTGGGATCGCGGCTGGGCCAGCGGTCAGTGCGCCGGATGAACCGGAGGCGCGGCCATGACCTGGGGCCGCATCATCGCGCCGCTGGTCGGGGCTATCGCCATCCTCATCCTCATCATCATGTGGCAATCCGCCAGCCATCGCGCGGGAAACGCCGAGCGCGAACTGAAGACGGAAACCGCCCGCGCGGACGGTCAGACAAAACGCGCCGATCAACTCGAGCAGACCGCCCTCAAGCGCCTTGCGGATGACGCGGAGGTTGCGGCAATCGGAAAGGGAATGAACGATGCGATCAGTTCGGCTCCGGCTGGCGCTCCCGGCGCTGTTTCTATCGCTATCAATTGCGAGCGGATGCGGCGATCAGGTGCCACCAGCGACACCTTCAAGCGTGTCTGTGGCGGACGTTAAGGCGGTGATCGAACCGAAGCCGACCCCGTCCGATGCGATCCTGACCGATGCGCAGGCGGCTGAGCGCTACAACGTCGAGGTGGAAACGTGGGGCGAGCGGCTCTCCCGCGCTGGCGCTCGCATCTGTCGCGCTCTCGTCGCGGACGGGACGCCCCTGCCCTTCACCTGCCCGGAGTCAGCGCAATGAGGATCGGGCTGGGACTTGGCCTCGGCCAGATGCGCACGTTCACGGGTGGAACGCCAGCCCCTCCCCCGCTGATCGCGTCGGTCAACGCGGAGGGCTGGTCGGCGGAGTTCGCCAAGCCTGCAGATTTGCCGGCGGCGGCGATCCCCTCGGAGATGCTGCCTGACAGCGCACCGAAGACGATATCCGTCTCCCGCGTGGGCTTCGACGCGACTGCCGCGACGACGAGCTATCTCGAAACCCGCATCATCACCAAGCGCAAGCGGCAGGCCTATCCTAATTACGCGCAAGCGACGGCGCAGACCGTGGCGCTCGACGATTATGTCTATTCGACCGACACCATCACTGGCGTGGTCAACAATTCGGCGGAGGCGTCGCCGAAGCCCATCGCGGCATGGGTGATGCCATCGCGCCTGCTCGTCGGCAATTCGGTGCATTGGGAGCTAATCGCCTTTCATCGCGATTTCCGATCTAACCGGCAGGTGGCATGCGTCCGCGTCCGCGCTAACGACGGAACGACACAGACGCCGTGGCAGACGGTAGCGGCGACAGTGATCTCCACCTTGTGCGAGGACGCGAACCCGCTCGAAGTTTATGCTGGCGATCTCGATGTGACGGCGCTCGCGACCGGCGCTTTTTGGCTGGAAGCAGAGGTCTATCCGTGGATCGGTGCGGCGCCGTCGGTGCTCAAAAGCGAAGACCTGTGGGCGGCGAGTGCCAGCCCGCGCGAATTCACGCGCCGCTATTACCACAAGGATGTGGCGCTCGCCGCCGCGCCGCCGCTGGCTTATGTCAAAGCTGGCGGCTCGGACACGGCAGGGGTCTGGTCGGTCAACGCCGCGACCGCGCTGGCGACGCCGTTCGCGACGGTGGCTGGCGCGTGCAGCGCGATCACCAATGTCACGCGCGGGACGCCAAGCAAAACCGGCACCGGCGCGCGTATCCGCATCGTCGACAATACCGCCAATAACGCCGGGACGAACGGGACGAGCTTTCCACAGGGCGGCGCGGGGATCGTCATCGAGCGCGCGCCGGGTGTCGCGCGCGCCAGCGCGGTGCTGAACCTCGCCGGCAATTTGCGCCTCGGGCTGACGTGCTCCGTTGCGGGGCTGGAGCCGCACATGACGCTCAATGACCTGTCGGTCGGGCGAAGCGTCAACACCTACAAATTCTACGGGGAGGCGGGCACGCCGATCGGGGTGCAGTTCTGGAATGTCGCGATCAGCGATACCGCCGGGTCATCGCCGTGGAACGCCGCGCACGGTTATTTCTTCGGGGCAACCTTTGCCACCACGAACCTTTGGCTGAGCCTCAATACAGGGTTGCAGATCCGCATGACACGAGGGGTCGTCGGCGACCTCAACAGCGCCGCATACGAACAGTGGGTGCTGATCGGCTGCGCGATCCAGCAAGTAGGCAGTCAGGGGTACACCGACGCGACCAAGGGCGGCATCAGCTACGCCAATCGGCTGCTGAAGATGAAGGCGATTGCGCCTGCGTTCGGGATTTCTGCCACCAACCCCGGCGACAAGATCACGGGCGTCGTCATTTTGCAGAACGTCTTTGAGGTGATCGGTGGCCATGCCAACGCCAGCCCGGCGATCCGCCTGTCTTCTGACGGGCTGAACGGCGATATGGTCCACTCGGTGATCGGCCACAACACGACAACGGGTTTCTACGGTACCGGCCGCAACAATACATTCTACGATGAGAGCTCTGGGACGAACCGGCGCAACCATCGCCTGTTGCGCATGGTCGGCAATATCTGGGTGAGCATCAACACCAAGGGCGATATTTTCTATGCCGGGACGGACCCAAGTGAGGCGCCGAACCGCATCGGCCAGCTCGCCTATGTCCACGGCGTTGGCTGTCAGGGCGAGTATTCTCAATTCTGCTCAGCGGATGGCGCTGCGATCGGCAGCAGCTTTTCGCAGCTATACCCCGGTCTCGGCGCTTCGATCGGAACCAGCGCGAGCGTGCGCAGCGATCCGCTGTTCGTTGACTACCAGTCGATGACAGGGCCAGCGACCTATGGCGCTGGCGGTGGCGACTATCGGCTTCAGGCGGGGAGCCCGGCGCGCGGGCGAGTGACGCCTCGCGGGCTCGCTTATGACCTTGCAGGTGCCACGCGTCCCGCAGTCGGCACGGCTCCCGCTGGCGCTTATGTTTGAGGATCACCCGGAACCCGGCTCTTGCTTCCCACGCTGTCCAAGACGCCGAGCTTATCGGCGACCGGGTTCATCGGCGCGTCAGGGTCGATACAGCGAAAGCCCGGCGGTTCGCATCCGCCGCTCAGTGTCTCCAGCCGCTGCATCTTGTCGGCGATGATCCCCGCCGCGATCACCCGCGCCCGAAATTTCCGGTCGGGCTCGTGGTGCTGGAACTCTTTGAGCAGGGATTTCGTCCACCCGCGCATGGCTGATTGGATGATATTGATGAGTTCGTCTCGGTTGACCTGTCGCATCGAATCGCTCCGTTGGTGTCCGTGGAACGGAGCAGGAACGCGCGATGTAGGAAATGGTTTTTGAGAATCGCGCCGCACGTGCGATCCTCTCCCGATGTGCAACCGCTTCCGCATGTCCGCGAGCCAGCGCGAGATCGCAGAGCGCTACGGCGTCGAGCCCGAGTATCCTGAGGATGAGGACTATCCGCCGGGCGAGCTATTCCCAGAACGGTCGGCGTTCGTTGTCCGCGAGATGGCCGGACAGCGCACGCTCTCAACAATGTCATGGGGATTCCCGATCACTGTGCCCGGCAAGCGGATCGACAAGGCGACCGGCAAGCCCGCGATGATCGAGAAGCCGGTAACGAACGTCCGCAATTACACGTCGTCGTTCTGGCGATCAGCGCTCTCTAACCCGGCGCGGCGCTGCCTCGTGCCGTTCACCGCTTTCAGCGAATACGGTCAGGTGCGCGGCCCTGATGGTAAATTGCCGCTGCATTGGTTTACCGTGCCCAGCCGGCCGATCGTCAGTTTCGCGGGCGTATGGCGGCCGAGCGATAAGGGCGATCTGTTCGCCTTCCTGACGTGCCCGCCGAACCCCCTGGTCGCGCCGATCCATCCGAAGGCGATGCCGGTGCTGCTGCATGAGGACGACGAAGAACGTTGGCTGGCCTGTCCATTCGATGAGGCGATCGAACTCGCGCAGCCTTATCCGTCGCAGTTGATGGCGGTGGCCTGACTCGCAAATGTTCCCAATACGTTCTATAATCGCGACTCGGTATTGGAGTGTTAATCATGGACCTATCGGGCAACTGGTGGCTGTATTTTCACGAGGCCGGGCCGGAGGATGGCATCTCTATGCGCTGCCGGTTTGAAAACGGCTGCATCCTCTCCGGCGGGAAAGACGTTGGGGAATACCTCACTCCCGATCGCGCGATCAGTATGACGATTCCGTCGTTCACGGGCCCTGATGGAAGGCATTTGTCTGATGTCTCATTCGCCTACGACAGCGGGACGCCAGACATGTTGTGGACGATATTTCGTGGCGAAACGCTGGTGCTGGAGCGGGACGCGGAATAGCCCGTCAGATATCTAGCCCGCGCCTCTGTATCTCGCGGAGAAGTGCCGTCGCCTTTGCGTTGCGTCCGTCCGTGCGCTGGTACGCTGCGAGAAGCTCGCGGTCGGTTAATGTCGTGATGGCGTTGGGCATCTGGAACCTCGCTCACTCCGCGATCATAATCAACCTGAGGCGAGCGAGTTCCGTGAAATGCGCCAATCGTGGAGCGGCCGGGTATTTGGCTGCGCTTTCGGTCTCGAATGAGGCCAGTTCGGGTTAGACAGTGCCTTCGCGACTCACGGCGCTACCGTGTGTCAATCCTCTTGGTGAGACAGTGTTAGTGCATTGATAAAATAGAACTATGTTAGCCCCGGTCGGGCCTCCATCTCGCTCGCGGCTTTTCGCTGAGTTCGGCGATTTTTTTGCTGAAACGGCCCGTGGCGCAGGGCGCCGATCAAATCAGTTCGGCGGGCCGGCGCCTGTCTCCCTGTGCAGCTCCGCTTTGACGATGGCCAAAGCCCGGCGTGGCGTTTAGGTTCGGTACATAGAGGCAATCGCCCGCTGTCCGACGTCGAAAGGTCACGACATGCAGACGCCTATCACCCGATTGACCACGCGATCCGGCGTGCAGCTGGATATCCGTCTGGCCAAACCGGGCGACGAATTCGCGATCGATCAGTTCTTCGACCAGCTTTCACCCGAGGACCGGCGTTTCCGCTTCCTCGCGACCGCAAGTCGCGTGGGCCGCGCGTTGATCGAAACCATGACGCGTCAGGATGGCCGCGACGCCACTTATCTTGTGAGTGACACCGAAAGCGTGGCGATGATCGCATTGGCGATGCTGTGTTTCGACTCAAGCGGCCAACGCGCCGAAGTCGCCATCGCCGTACGCAGCGATCGCAAGGATCAGGGGATCGGCTGGGAACTGATGCGCTTCGCGATGGATCAGGCGCGAACCCATGGCGTGCAGTGGGTGGAAGCGATCGAATCGCGTGACAATATCGCCGCCGTCGATCTTGAGCGCGAATTGGGGCTCACTGTCGAGCCACTCGAAGGCGAGCCCACGCTTGTTAAGGTCAGCCGGAAGCTCACCGCCGCCGGCTGATCCAGCTCAGCCGGCCTGAAACACGCCGCACGCGATCCGCGCGCCGCTATTGCCGGCGGGGTCAGTCATCAAATCATCCGCATTGGCATGAATCACTAGCGCCGCGCCGTCGGCATCAAGCAGGCCAGCCATGGTCGCGCCCGGGATCGTCAGCGCCACCGTTCCGCGCCCGCCAGTGTCGATCACTAAATTGGGCAAATCGCCCTCATGCGGGCCCTGCGGATTCATCGAGCCGTGCTTCATGCCGGTCGGGTTCCAATGGCCACCGGCACTGGCAAAATCAGGCGGGTCGCAGCGGCCCGTGGTGTGAACATGTGCACCGTGCGTGCCGGGAGGCAGCCCCTTCGCATCCACCGTCACGCGCAAACCGCCAGCCACTTCGGTCGCCGTCGCGCGGCCCACATCGGCCCCCGTCGCCGATTTGAGCATCGCCACCGCATGGGCACCCCCGGCGAGCGGTGCGCCGGTTTCCATCTTGCCCTCATTGCATGCGGCCAGCGCCAGCGCTCCCGCCATCACCACCATCACACGCATCGTCTTTCTCCCACGAATCCCGTTCCGGTAACGAACCATTCTCGACGCCGTGCGGTTCCGCCCGTCAATCCCTTCCGCGCGCGATCAACTGCACGAGACGACGGCAATTGGCGCGCTGCTGTACGATCGCGACGAGCAGCACGGCGTTCAGCACAGTCAGTTCGATCAGGAAAAACCAGATCGACGAGCCCGCGATCATACTGAGGCCGAGCAGGATCGTGCGCGGGTTGGCGCCGAGAATCGCAGGCAGCAATAATGTCCGGCGCCCCGATTCCTTCGCGAGCCGGGCGATACGCTGGCGCGCCGGTGGATCAGCTTCCGCACTCATAACCAGCGCGTTGATGCGTTCAGTAGGGCCGGTCACCGCGCGGGACACCTTAAGGTAGAGGCGTGCAAGCGTTCCGCCAGCGCCGCTTGGCGCGGTACGATTGTGCTGGATCCATGGCACGCCATAGACCCACCATTGATAGGTACGGCGCGAGCTTTCGGCGAATACCGACTGGACGATGCGCGACGCGCCGGCACCAACCACGATCACCCATACCCACGGCCCAACCGTCTGTTGCAGCGCGTAGCCGAGCAGCAGGTAGAGCACCACATGGCCGCCATAATCACACAACCCATCCACGACCTCACCGAATGGGCTGGCCCGACCGGTCATCCGCGCGAGATCGCCATCAGCGCCGTCGACGACATGCCATAACAGATGCAACGCAAAGCCGATTACGATCGCAAGCGGGGTATCGATCAGCGCGTAGAGCACCCCAGTGGCGCACACCATCATCGCCCCGAATACCGAAACCATGTTCGGTGTGACCGGTGTCCGAGCGAGTGCCGCCGCGAGTCGGCGCGCGGCCGGATGATAGATTGTGTGGTTCAGGAACCCCTGCAATTCACGCGGCTTTCCAGTCACGCGCGCCGTCATTTCGTTCGATTCCAAGGTGAAGCCCCCTTTTCTGCCCGATAACAGGTGCTGGGATCGCTTGACAGGCGTGTCGCATCTGTCACGACATTGAAGCTAATCGGTCATCCGTCGGCCATAGCCGACAAAGCGGGGGTTTAATGTCAACGATCAAGGTCGCCATCATCGGGGTCGGCAATTGCGCAAGCAGCCTGGTGCAGGGCAAATATCATTACAGTGCCGGCAACACCGCGCACGGGCTGATCCATGAAGATGTCGGTGGATATAAGGTTGCCGATATCGATTTCGTCGCCGCGTTCGACGTCGATTCACGCAAGGTCGGAATGGATCTGGGCGACGCGATTTTCGCCAAGCCAAATTGCACGAAGATTTTCCACGCCGATGTGCCGAAAACCGGCACAATCGTCCAGATGGGCGCAAAGCTCGATGGCGTTGCGGAGCACATGCTCGTCGCCGCCAACGATCGCGGTTTCGAAGTCGACGGCACGCCTGACGCGGATCGCACCTCGATCGTCAAGACGCTGAAGGATTCGGGCGCGGAAGTTCTCGTCAATTTCCTGCCGGTTGGCAGCCAGACGGCTACCGAATTCTACATGGAATGCGCGCTCGAAGCCGGGCTTGCGGTAGTGAACTGCATGCCGGTTTTCATCGCCTCCAATCCTCAGTGGGAAGCGCGGTTCGCCAGCGCGGGGCTGCCGATCGTCGGTGACGACGTGAAGGCGCAGGTCGGCGCGACGATCGTCCATCGCGTGCTGTCGAACCTTTTCAAGAGCCGTGGCGTGACGATCGATCACACCTATCAGCTCAACACCGGCGGCAACACCGATTTCATGAACATGCTCGATCGCAACCGTCTGTCGAGCAAGAAGGAATCGAAGACAGAGGCCGTGCAGGCAGTCCTCGCCGAGCGGCTGGCGGATGAAAATATCCATGTTGGCCCGTCGGACTACATCCCGTGGCTACATGACAATAAGCTGTGTTTCCTGCGGCTCGAAGGCAATCTGTTCGGCGATGTGCCGATGAACCTCGAACTGCGCCTGTCGGTCGAAGATAGCCCGAATTCCGCCGCTGTGGTGGTTGATGCGATTCGCTGCTGCAAGCTCGCGCTCGATCGCGGCATCGGCGGCGCACTGACCGGCCCGTCCTCGTTCTTCTGCAAGCATCCGCCGGAACAATATACCGACGATATCGCGGCGCAGATGACCGACGAATTCATTCACGCCGACGCGCGGCTCGCTGCCGAGTGAAAGCTCTCATCGTCGCGGCCGGCTATGGTAGCCGGCTGCGCGCGGTGTCCCCCTCGAAGCCATTGACCCCGGTCGCCGGCGTGCCGCTCATCGCGCGCGTCATCGCGGCGGCGCGGGCCGGTGGCGCGACCGGCTCCACCGTCGTTACTGGACATGAGGCGGATGCCGTCGAGAGCTATCTCCATAGCCTCGATCCGGCGATTACATGCGTCCGCACACGGGATTGGTCTTTAGCCAATGGCCATTCGGTACTGACCGGCGCGGACGCTATCGGGCCGGCGCAGCACCTGCTGATGATGGCCGACCATCTGTTCGATCCGGCGATCGTAAAATGCGCCATTGCCGCGCCCGAGGCGCCACTCACGCTGGCAATCGACCGGCGACTCGACAATCCATTGGTTGATCTCGACGATGTGACCCGCGTCCGCACCGATGGCGATGCGATCGTGGCGATCGGGAAGCATCTCGCCGATTATGACGCGTTCGATTGCGGCGTGTTCTCGGTGGATGGCCGTTTCCACGACGCGTTGCGCGCCAGCATCGCGACGGGCGGCAATGGGTCTATTTCCGCCGGGGTAGAGGCGCTCGCCACCAACGGAGGCGCCCGCGTCACCGATGTAGGCGACGCATGGTGGCTCGACGTCGATGATCCCAAGGCGCTTGCACAGGCGGAAGCGGCACTCGCCGACTAAACTCCGCTCTGTTCCAGAACGGACATAATTCTCTTCAGGTGGAGCAGAGATTACTGATTTCCCGCGCCCCGTACGCAACATGCTTTCGGCACATGTGCGGGGGAGGCGCGGGAAATCACTGGCATCTCATGCCAGACCGACCGCCCGTTTTGCCACCGCTTCCGCATCCGCATGGAGCTTCCAGAAGTTCGCGACCCCCTGCCCTGCCACGCGGCGTTCCAGCGCGGCGAGATGCGCCGCCCAACCGCCACCAAAATTCGCGGCGTCTTCAGGGCCGCGCAGCCCGGTGTGATGCAGCACCAGTCTTGTGCCGTCGCCCTCCGGCGCAAGCGTGATGGTCACCTCGCCGGCATCGCCGTTCGACCAGTTGAAGGCGAGCGTATGCGGCGGCTCGACGCGCAGCACCCGCTCATTCCAGGTATTGCCCGAGACGCCGGCATAACGTTCGGGCGTGGGCACCTCTTCGTCCGACAAGCGCTCATGCGCCATGGTAAATCCAATCGTGCCGCCGGGGCGGAGATCGCCGGGCCCGGCCATGAACCAACGCGCGCGCAATTCAGGATCGACGAGATATTGCCATACCGTGTCGATCGGCGCGGCAAGCAGCCGCTCGAAACGCAATTCCTGCGGGGTGATTAAGTCAGCCATTGTTATCCAAGCTCCTTTTCCAGCGATTGCAATATCATCGTCCAACCTTCGCGTGTGCGATCGGCATAAGCTGCCCATTGTGGCGCCATCTCGTGCGTCAGCGTCAGCCGGGCTTCGTTCCTGAGCGGCGTGATTTCGATGGTTACCCGCGTCCACTCATCTTCCGGCGCGGGGTCGGCACCAAACAGGAATACCAGTCGCGTCGGGCGATCGAGCACCTCGAAGCGCAAGCGGTGACGCGCATCCCCGTTCGCCCGGCGCTCGACGATCAGCGCGGCACCACCGACACGCGGGTCGATCTCGCAAGTCAGCATCTCGCCATCGGGCGTCGCGAACAGGAAATTCCGCGCGACAGCCGGATCGAGCCATGCGTCGAACACGCGTTCAGGCGATGCCGCAAAGTCGCGCGTTATCGTGAGCAGCACCGGATTGTTCATTTTCCGTCCTCCTGCAACGCGACTTCCAAAGCGTCGAGCTGCCGGTTCCAGAACCGCGACCATTTGCCGAGCCACGCCTCCACCTCGGCGAAACGTTCGGCCTTCAGGCGGCACAATTGCTGTCGTCCGGCCTTGCGCCGCTCGATCAATCCCGCGCGCGTCAACACGCCAACATGTTTCGCCGCCCCGGCAAAGCTCATCGCGTGGGGCGCAGCGAGATCGCCGATCGATCGCTCGCCCTTTTGCAAATCGGCCAGCATCGCGCGCCGTGTGGGATCGGCGAGCGCAGCGAAGGTCAGATCAAGAATATCTTCAACCATATGGTTGTATTATTCGGCTCGCGGCGAATTGTAAACCCTTAGGTTGAATTTATATGCCCTGCGAAGCCGGGACTAATGTTGCGGTTTTGTTGCGCTTCTGTGCATCAGTCTTTCTGATGCTCAAGACGCTTACCTGTTGCCTGGTCGGTCTGGCGACCGCGGCCTTCCCCGCTAAGGCGATGGCGCGCGACGATGCGCAATTGTGGCTGACCGTCGCTGGCGCAGTGGACCTGGGCGACGGCTGGCGACTGTCGCAAGAGGCAATCACGCGGATCAGCGATACACGCCGTGGCCTATACGAGATCGAGAGCAACATATTGGTCGGGTATCGCGTCGCGCCCCGGCTAACACTGTGGGCCGGCTATACCCACGATCCGAATTATGAGGCGGGCCGCTTTGCCGTGATGGAACATCGCGGGCGCGAACAGGTAACGCTCGACGATATTCGCATCGGTCGAGTGCGTGCAAACTTCCGGTTACGCGGCGAACAACGCTGGCGCGAGGGGACGGAGGGTACGGGCTGGCGCCTGCGGCCATTCGTCCGCGTCGCCCTTCCCTTTCAGACGAACGGCACAACCGGTGTAGCGATCAGTCACGAGAGCTTCATCAACCTCAACCGTACGGCCTTTCAGCCAATTCGCGGCGTGGACCGAATGCGGAATGCGATCGCATTTTACACCCCGCTGGCGAAGGGGGTGAATGTCGAGCTGGGCTATCTCAACCAATATAGTTTCGCCGCAACAGGCGCGAGCGATCACGCAGCCACAGCCAGTTTAAGCTTCGCGTTCCGCTAAAACGCAAGTCACGAGACATTACCAAGATCGCGACAAATATCGTCGCACTTTGGAACGGTTTTGATATCATCCACGTTCTCGCTTTGATTTCGGATGGAGAACAAGCGATGTTGTGGACGATTGTCGTGATCCTCGTGATCCTGTGGCTGCTTGGTTTTAGCCTGCATATCGCCGGCGGCCTGATCCATATCCTGTTGATCGTCGCGCTGGTCGTCGGCTTGGTCCAACTTTTCACCGGTCGCCGAGTATAGCGTGTAACGGCGTCGGCCCGAATCTGGCCGACGCCGCATCATCGACATTCACTGAGCGAAGAGCAGCACCGGCGTTTCGAGCAGTTTCCTGAGCGCCTGGACATAGCTTGCCGCGTCCCAGCCATCGACGACGCGATGGTCGCAGCTGATCGACAGGTTCATCAGCTTGGCGCGCACGATATCGTCGCCTCGGAACACCGGACGCTCGACGATCTTGTTCGGGCCGATGATCGCCACCTCGGGCCGATTGATCACCGGCGTGGTGGCGATCCCGCCGAGCGGACCGAGGCTGGTGACGGTGATCGTCCCCCCACCCAGTTCCTCCGGCTTCAGCTTCGATGCGCGCGCCGCCTCCGCGAGCCGGGTGATCTCGGCGGCGAGCTGCCACACGTTGCGATCCTGCGCATCGCGGATCACCGGCACGGTCAGCCCCGCATCGGTCTGCGTCGCCATGCCGAGATGGACCCGGCCCGAGCGCGTCACGATCCCCGCCTCGTCATCATAACGCGCGTTGAGCATCGAGAAATCGGGGAGCGTGCGGCAGATCGCGACGATCAGCAGCGGCAGCATCGTCAGCTTCGGGCGCTGCCCGCGCGTCGCATTGAGGTCCGCGCGCACCCGTTCCAGCTCGGTCACGTCGATCTCGTCGACATAGGTGAAATGCGGGATGCTGCGCTTCGATGCGGCCATGTTCTCGGCGATGCGGCGGCGCATCCCGATCACCTTGATCTGCTCGTCGGCGCAGGCCCGGCTGGCGTGCGGGGCATGATAGCCCTGCCCCGAGGCATAACGCAGATAGGCATCGAGATCGGCGTGACGAATGCGATCGCCCTCCGCCGCCTTCACCGCGGCGAGATCGACCCCCAGATCCTGCGCGCGGGCACGAACCGCTGGCGAGGCGAGCACGTGGTGAGGCGGCGCACTTGTCTCTTCAGCCACCACCGCCTTCACGGCGGCAGGCTCGGTCGCCACAGCCGCTGGCGGCACCGCGACCGGCGCGGGCGCGGCGGGGGCAGCCGCGACAACCACCGGCTCGATCACGGCAGTGCCCGGCGTTTCCGCCTCGATCTGCTCGGCCGCCTCTTCCTCGCCCTCGATCTCGATCACCACCAGCGTCGCGCCGATCGACACCTGATCGCCAACCTCCCCGGCAAGCTCCACGACCGTCCCCGCAACCGGGCTCTCCATCTCCACCGTCGCCTTGTCGGTCATCATGTCCGCAATCTGCTGGTCTTCCTCGACCCGATCACCAACCTTGATATGCCAGGCAACAATCTCCGCCTCGGAAATGCCCTCGCCAATATCCGGCAAACGGAACTTGAAACGCGCCATCGTCGTCAATCCTTCAGAATCTTCTTGAGCGCCTGACCGATCCGCACCGGCCCCGGAAAATAGGCCCATTCCAGGCTGTGCGGATAAGGCGTGTCGAACCCGGTGACGCGCTCGATCGGCGCCTCGAGGTGATAGAAGCAACGTTCCTGCACCAGCGCCGACAGCTCCGCGCCAAAGCCGGAGGTGCGCGTCGCTTCGTGCACGATCATGCACCGGCCGGTCTTGCGCACCGACGCCTCGATCGTCTCGATATCGAGCGGCATCAGCGTGCGGAGATCGATCACCTCGGCATCAACGCCCGCTTCGGCCACCACATTCAGGCAGACGTGGACCATCGTGCCGTAAGCGAGGATCGTCACCGCCTCGCCCTCTCGCACGACGTTCGCCTTGCCCAGCGGGATGCGGTAATAACCGGTCGGCACCTCGCTGGCGGGATGCTTGGACCAATTTTCGGCCGGGCGATCCCAGTGGCCGTTGAAGGGGCCGTTATAGATGCGCTTGGGTTCGAAGAAAATTACGGGGTCATTGTCCTCAATGGCGGCGATTAGGAGACCTTTCGCGTCGTAGGGAGTGGACGGAATTACCGTTTTGAGCCCAGCGACATGGGTGAAGATCCCCTCCGGCGATTGCGAATGCGTCTGCCCACCGAAGATACCGCCGCCGAACGGCGACCGCACGGTGAGCGGCGCGATGAATTCGCCATCGGAACGATAACGCAGCCGCGCCGCTTCGCTGACGAGCTGATCGAGCGCGGGATAGATATAGTCGGCGAACTGGATCTCCGGCACCGGGCGCAGGCCATAGGCCCCCATCCCCACCGCGACGCCGATGATACCGCATTCGGTGATCGGCGTATCGAACACGCGGGTCTTGCCGTATTTCTTCTGCAAGCCGGCGGTCGCGCGGAACACGCCGCCGAAATAACCCACGTCCTCGCCCATCACGACGATCGCGTCATCGCGCGCCATGGTTACGTCCAGCGCAGAGTTGATCGCCTGGATCATGTTCATCCGCGCGGTTTCCGGCGCATCGGCGGCCGGTTCGGTCTCGATAATCTCAGCCACTGATCGTTACCCTTTCCGTGCCCATGGGCGGCCGGAAGCCTCTTCCTCGTCAATCATCATCTGCCGCTGTTCACGCAGATGCCACGGCATTTCCTCGAACACGCCGTCGAACAGGCTATCGAGCGGCTGGAGCAGGCCATGACCGAGGATGCCGTTCTTTTCCGCTTCCTTCTGCGCGGCCTTCACCTCTTCCGCGACCTCGCGATCCATCGCCGCCTGACGCTCCTCATCCCATTCGCCGATCGCGATGAGATGATCCTTCAGACGCCGGATCGGATCGCCGAGCGGCCACGCGGTCGGCTCCCCTGCCGAGCGATAGGCGCTGGGATCGTCCGAGGTGGAATGCCCCTCGGCGCGATAGGTGAAATGCTCGATCAGCGTTGGCCCGACGTTGGTCCGCGCACGCTCCGCCGCCCACATCGTCGCGGCATAGACGGCCAGCGCATCATTGCCGTCGACCCGCAACCCCGCGATGCCATAGCCCACCGCGCGCGCAGCGAAGGTGGTCGCCTCAGCGCCGGCAAAGCCCGAGAAGCTGGAGATCGCCCATTGATTGTTGACCACGTTGAAGATCACCGGCGCGCGATAGACGGTGGCGAAAGTGAGCGCGGAGTGGAAATCGCCCTCCGCCGTGGAACCTTCGCCGCACCAGGTCGCCGCGATGCGCGTATCGCCCTTGGCGGCGGAGGCCATCGCCCAGCCAACGGCTTGCGGATATTGCGTGGTGAGGTTCCCGGAAATCGAGAAGAAACCGGCTTCGCGCACCGAATACATGATCGGCAATTGCTTGCCCTGCAACCGATCGCCCCGGTTGGAATAGATCTGGTTCATCATGTCGACCATCGACCAGTCGCGCGCGATCAACAGCCCCTGCTGACGATATGAAGGGAAGCACATATCGTCATATTGCAGCGCGTGCGCCGCCGCGACCGCGACCGCCTCTTCACCAAGCGACTTCATATAGAAGCTGGTCTTGCCCTGCCGCTGAGCGCGGAACATGCGTTCATCGAACGCGCGGACCAACGCCATGTGGCGCAGCATCCGCCGCACGGTATCGGGCGAAAGGCGTGGATTCCACGGGCCGACGGCATTGCCCTGATCGTCCAGCACGCGGACCATCGTATAAGCGAGATCACGGAAACTGTCGGGCGCGGCATGCGTATCGGGGCGCGGCGCGGCGCCGGCCGCGGGCACATCGACCACGGAGAAATCCACCTCATCGCCGGGCCGGAAATGCGGTTCCGGCACGTGGAGCGACAAAGGCTTCAAATTGCTGCGAACGGGACCGCCGGCCATGCTCTCTCCAGACTCGCGCCGCATCATTCGGCACGCACGGCTATTTCGCGCGCTTGAAATATAATTTCAAGCGGCGAAAAGGGGCAGGTTCACGCAATTTGTCGAAAGCGCAGGGCGGCCGGACTATGCCTCGCGGTGAATTGGCGCCTGCGATGGCGCTTCGTGAAGCAGTGACGTCGGCGCGGTTGCGGCCTCAGCGCGGGCTGGCGTCCGGCGTGGCGGCGAGCAAGCTATTGAGTTCATCTTCCGATAGCGGCGCAAGAAATTCGCAGCCAATCTCACCATCATTCGACCAGATGATCCGCGCGTGACGCTGCACCGCGCCGGGCAACCCGATCTTGAGCGTCGTTCCCACCGGCAACGCGATCGATATCCGCGCACGGATACCGTTGGCGGACGCGTCGATCACCTCGACCGACACCGCGACCCGCGCGGTGGCGCGGCATTCCGCCGGCGAGCGCGGCGCGCGGCGGGCGTCATTTGATTTCGCGAGAGCGGTCATCTGTCGTCTTCCCTGTCCGATCGCGCCATCCTGCCATCATGATGGTTAAGAGATGGTAGCCACGCCCTGCGCGGCGGCCACGCCGTCGGGCACCGCGGGCATGAAAAAGGCCCGGCGGATTTCCCGCCGGGCCTCGAACATTTCAGCCGTTTGAGTGGCCGATCGATCAGTCGCGCTGGCCCATGAAGGACAGCAGGAACTGGAACATGTTGATGAAATCAAGATACAGCGACAGCGCGCCCATGATCACGGCCTTGCCCATCATGTCCGTGCCGGCGACGTAAGCGTACATGCTCTTGATCCGCTGGGTATCATAAGCCGTGAGGCCAGCGAACAGCAGCACGCCGACGGCACTGATCACCATCGCCATCGCAGGCGACTTGAACCACAGGTTGAGCAGCGAGGCGACGATGATGCCCACCACGCCCATGATCATGAAGGTGCCCAAACCCGACAGATCACGCTTCGTCGAATAGCCATAGAGGCTGAGCGACAGGAACGCGACGGCGGTCGCGAAGAAGGTGATCGCGATCGACGTGCCCGTATAAACGAGGAAGATCGTCGACATCGACACGCCCATCACGGCGGCGAAGGCAAAGAAGATCGCCTGCGCAGCGCCGGTCGACAGGCGGTTAAGCCCGAAATTCAGCACCAGCACGAAGGCGAGCGGCGAGAACATCACCAGATATTTCAGGATGCCGGGCGCCATGAACACCTGCGCGGCCAGACTGTCGCGGCCACCGCTGGCGAACAGCAGCGCCACGATCCCGGTCAACAGCACGCCAGAGGCCATGTAGTTGTACACCGAGAGCATGTAAGACCGGAGACCCGCGTCATACGCAGCGCTCCGCGTATCGGCGGCGCTCGACCCGAACGGGGCGGCGGTCGGCCGGGGGTCGGACCAGTTAGCCATTGTCAGTTCGCTCCTTTGTCCGGCAATGAACGATGCCGGTACTGCCGAAATATTGCCCGTGCGGGCGAAATTTTCAAGCGAACCGCCCGGAAGCAATCTTTCGTTACAAAAAGGTTCGTCCGATGCACCGTCTGTTCGTTGCCCTGCGCCCGCCAGCCGTGATCCGCGCCGCGCTCGCGCAAATGATGAACGGGGTGCCGGGCGCGCGATGGCAGGCCGATGCGCAACTCCATCTGACATTGCGCTTCATCGGTGAGGTCGAACGCCCGCTCGCGGAGGAGATCGCGTTGGCGATCAGCGCTGTCGCCGCCCCGGCTCCGGTCGTTTCGCTCGCCGCGGTGGGGCAGTTCGACAAGCGTGGGCGCACCGATGCCTTGTGGGCGGGCCTCACCCCGCACGAGGCGCTCGGGGCGCTGCATCGCAAGGTGGATCATGCGCTGGTGCGGCTCGGACTGGAACCGGAACGGCGCGCCTATCTGCCGCACATCACGCTCGCCCGGTTGCCGCGCAGTGCGGGGCATGGCCCGGCACTCGAACGCTGGATCGCCGATCACGCGACGCTTTCCAGTGCGCCATTCGCGATGGCCGACCTGATCCTCTACGAAAGCAGCCTTGGTCACGCCGGGGCGAGCTATGTGCCGATAGTGCGTCACCCGCTCGTCGGCTGAGCCCCGCTCGGGGCGATACGCGAGAAACGCAGCGAGCGACGCTCGGGGTCGGCGTCGTCGAGTTGCACCTTGATCGTGTCTCCCGGCTCGCCCGTATCGGTCGTCACGCGGGCCACCACCGGGCGATCGCGTAGCTGGATGCGCGCGCCGCGATCGTCGCGATCGAGGATCACCGCGTCGAACGCCTGCCCCTCCTGTCCGTGGAGCATCACCGCTTCCGCCATGTCGATCACCGCGCGATCGATCGCGCCGGCGATCGAGCCGGAATGCGCCATCACCGCCGGCAGTTTGGGGAAAGCGGCGGCAACGAAATCGGGCACCGCCTTGCCGTTGGCGATCGCCAGCGCCGCCTGCACGACATAGCGGTCCGCGAGGCGGCGCAATGGCGCGGTGGCGTGGGCATAGGTCGCCGCGACCGCCGCATGCCATGGCACCACGCCAGGCTGGTACGGCGCGTAGCTCGCCCCCTCACCCGCCCGGCGGATCGCGATCATCATCGCTGCCTGACGGGGATCATGCCCATCGAGGCCACGCTGAAAATCGGCAAGCGACTTATCCGCCGGCCACGCGATGCCCAGCGCCGCCGCCGCGTTGCGCAGCCGCGCGACCGCGCGCGCATCCGGCCCCGGCATGACGCGGAACAGCCCGGTGTGATGCGCGAGCATCGCATCGGCCACCGCGAGATTGGTGGCGAGCGACATGGCAGCGTTCTGATCTTCCGACGCCTCGCGCGGGCGGAAGCGCAATTGCAGCCGGCCGTCGCCGTTATGCGTCAGTTCCTGCTCCGGCGGATCGACCCGCGCGGCACCGCGCCGATCCTCCGCCGCCATGATGCGCGCCGATAGATCGGCGAACCCGGCCGGCAGATCGGCCGGCTGCACCGTTTCATAAGCGAGCTTCGCCCGGCTGCGGATCACCGCGCGCTCCACGCCGTCCAGTGACGCCGCTCCGTCAGGCGCGATGCGCACCGCGAAGATCACCGCCGGCCGATCGCCATTCGGCAACAGGCTCGCGGCCGCCTCACCCAGCGCCGGGGGATAGAGCGCCGCCTTGCCGTCTGGCAGGTACAGCGACTCCCCGCGCCGCCATGCCTCAATATCCAGTGCGCCGCCCTCGTCGACGAACCAGGCCACGTCGGCGATGGCATAGCGCAGCAGCAGCTCGCTCCCGGCAACTTCGATCGCGAACGCCTGATCGAGATCAGTCGATGTCGCGGGATCGAGCGTGACGAACGGGATAGCCGTGCGATCGACATGCGCCGTGGGCATGCGCTTCGCCGCCTCATCGGCCGCTGCCAGTACCTGCGGGGGAAAGCCCGTGGGCACATCATATTGCGCCCGGATCGCCGCGAGGCCATCGGTCAGCGCGCGATCGGGATCGAGCAAGGTCTTCATCACGCACAGATTATCGGCGGGTGGCGGCGCTGTCGATCATCTCGCTGTGGCCCCCGATGAGCCGTCGTGCGATGGACGAGCCATGGCCAGTCCCTTCCTCCTGCCGGTCGCCGAGGCGCAAGCACGGCTGATCGCGCTCGCGCCAACCATCGCCACCGAAAGCGTGCCGCTGCTCTCCGCCGCCGGGCGCTATCTGCGCGAGCCGGTGATCGCGCGCCGCACCCAGCCCGAGGCGGATCTGTCTGCGATGGATGGCTATGCGATCCGTTTCGACGACATGCCCGGCCCATGGCGCGTAATCGGGGAGAGCGCGGCAGGCCATGGCTTCGACGGATCGATTGCCATCAGCGAGGCCGTACGCATCTTCACCGGCGCGCCGCTGCCCCCCGGCGCGGACACGGTGCTGGTGCAAGAGGAAGCCGCGCGCGAGGGCGAAGCGCTTCATCTCGCCGGCGAAGGGCCACCCCATCGGACACGGAATGTCAGGCCGCGCGGGCTCGATTTCCACGCAGGTGACACGCTGGCCGCCCGCGGCGATGCGCTGACGGCCGCGCGACTTGCGCTTATCGCAACCGGCGGCGCGCGCGCGGTGACCGTCACCCGCCCCGTGCGCATCGCGCTCGCCGCGACAGGGGATGAGCTGGTCGAACCCGGCGGCGACGCGTCCGGATTGCCCGAATCGAACCGGCTGATGCTCCGCGCGATGCTGGAAGGGCTTCCGGTCGAGTTCGTCGATCTCGGCATCCTGCCCGATCGGCTGGAGGTGTTGCGCGATGCCTTTGCCGCCGTCACGGCGGATATATTGGTGACGACCGGGGGCGCCTCGGTTGGCGATCACGATCTGGTTCGTCCCGCGCTGGAAGCGGCCGGGGCGGCGATCGATTTCTGGCGCATCGCACTTCGCCCCGGCAAGCCGATGATGGCGGGACGAAGAGGCGATTGCATGGTGATCGGCCTGCCAGGCAATCCGGTGTCCGCGTTCGTCACCGGCCTGCTGTTCGTGCGCCCGCTCGCTGCGGCGATCGCTGGCGCGCGCGATCCGTTGCCGCGCATCACCCGCGCGATATTGGGAGAGCCACTGCCAACAAACGGCGACCGCACCGACTATATCCGCGCGGAACTGCGCGACGGCCTGCTCTATGCCGCCGCGATCCAGGACAGCTCGATGCTGGCAACGCTGGCGCGCGCGAACTGCCTGATCGTGCGCGAACCATATGCGCCGGCGGCGCGCACGGGCGAATCGGCGGAAATCCTCGTCATCGCTTGACCCGCCCTTAATTGTTCCGTAAAGGTTCCGCGTCTGTTCGCCTGCGGAGGATCGCGATGCTTACGAAGAAGCAGCATGAGCTGATCTGTTTCATCCATGATCGCCTCGCCGAAAGCGGCGTGTCTCCTTCGTTCGAGGAAATGAAGGACGCGCTGGAGCTGAAATCCAAGTCCGGCGTCCATCGGCTGATCAGCGCGTTGGAAGAACGCGGTTTCCTGCGCCGTCTGCCCAATCGCGCGCGCGCGCTGGAAGTGGTGAAGATGCCGGAGCGCATCGAGCCGCGCAGGCCCGCCACCGCGCAACCGCAGCCGGCACGCCGCTCTATGCCGGAACCGGCGAACGACGTGGTCGAAATTCCGCTTCACGGGCGGATCGCCGCCGGCATGCCGATCGAGGCATTCGAGGGATCGACCTCGCTTCCGGTGCCGGCCGCGCTGCTGGGATCCGGCGAGCATTTCGCGCTGGAAGTGGCGGGTGATTCGATGGTCGAGGCGGGAATTCTCGATGGCGATTACGCACTCATCCGCCGCACCGAGACCGCGCGCGACGGCGAGATCGTCGTGGCGCTGATCGACGATAGCGAGGCGACGCTCAAATATTTCCGCCGCGAGGGCGCGATGGTCCGGCTCGACCCGGCCAACCGCAGCTATGATCCGCAGCGCTACGCCCCCGCGCAGGTGCGGGTGCAGGGCAAGCTCGCCGGCCTGCTGCGGCGCTACGACTGATCCGGCCGGAGCGGCCGGGGGAACGCTCACGATGAGTATTTTCGATCGCTTTCCCAAGCCCCCGTGCGCTGAAACACTCGGCTGGACATTGTTGAGCGCCGATCCCGCCACCGGCGCGGTGCGGATCGCGTTCGAGGCGCATCGCGGCTTCTGCAATCCCGGCGGCAATATCCAGGGCGGTTTCCTTGCCGCGATGCTCGATGACACGCTGGGGCCGACCGTTCTCGTGAAAACCGATGGCGCGGCTTATTGCGCGACGATCGAACTCAGCACGCGATTCCTCGCGCCCGCCCGGCCCGGCCGGCTGATCGGTGAAGGCCGGCTGGTGCAACTAGGCAAGACGATCGCGTTTCTCGAAGGCGAATTGCGCGATGCCGATGGGCGGATCATCGCCTCTGCGAGCGCGTCCGCACGCGTGGTGCCGGCTGCCGGGCTAGCGCGAACCTAGCGGTACGCGCTTTGGGGGCTCGCTGGTGAGTGGAACCGGGATTGCGCGAGGATCACCATATCGAAGCGCAGGTCGCCGGGTTCGCGATGGCACGGTGGTGGCCGCCGCGACCCATGGGTGGCGGTCGCCCAGCTTGCGTACCGTGACGATCTTCCCCACCGCGAGGCTCAATGCGACACCGCCGGTCTTCTCCAGCGTCGGGCGATCGAGCAGCAGCCAGCGAGGGGCACAGGCGCGCGGCAGGCGGCGGTCACTGATCACGATATCGACCGCGCGGCACGCCGCGACCATCTCCTCCCATGGCGGCAGATAGCCGCTGCGCGTCGCGAGGATTCGCCACTCTCGACCACCCGTCACCCGCGTCATCACGCACGCGTCCCGGCTGCATTGGGCATCGGGCTGCTCCGAAAGGAGCAACGGATCATCCTCAAACCCGGCATTTTCCGCGAGCATTCCGCGCACATACTCCCCCGTGCGATCGCGCAGCACCGCGAGATCGCCGCGCACGGTGCGGATCGCGACATGCCGCCCGTCGCCAGTGAGGAGCAGGTCCGGCGCGGGCGTTGCCAACGCCCAGCCAGCACCGATCGCCAGCGGCACGAAACCCAATCGCCGCCACCGCGTCCGCCACAATGCGAGCCACAATCCGCCCGCCGCCATCAATGCATAAGCGCCACCGGGCATGGCGGGCAGCGCGGTGACCGATCCCGGTGCGGCGACGGTGGTGCGCGCGATCCAAAGCAACAGCGCGAGCGCCTTGCCGGCCAGCCACCACAGCGGCGCGCCCAGCCCAACCGCATCGAACAGCAACGCCAAAGCCTCCAGTGGCATGACGACGAGCGTGGTGAGCGGGATCGCGGCGATATTCGCCACCGCGCCGTAAATCCCCGCACGGTGAAAGTGATAAATAGCGATAGGCATCAGCGCGAATTCGATCACCAGCCCGGTGAGCAACAGCGATCCACCGTTGCGCAACAATCGCGCGATCCAGCCCTCCTCGCGCGTCATGAACCAGCGCCGGATCGCAGGATGTTCGTGCAACGCGACGATCGTCGTCACCGCCGCGAACGAAAGCTGGAAGCTCGGCCCGACCAGAGTTTCGGGCCACAGCAGGAGGACGACGAAGGCGCCGGTCGCGACCAGCCGTAAGGTCACCGCCTCACGCCCCAGCGCCATCGCAGTCAACACCAGCAGCGCGGCGACGCAACTGCGGATCGTGGGGACTTGGGCGCCGGTTAGGAAAGTGTAGCCGATTGCGGCGAGCGCGCCGACCGCGCCGGCCAACAATGGTACGCGCCCGCTCAGCGCCAATCGCGTGTTCAGCGCAAACAGCCGCGACGCAAGCAGCATCGCGATTCCCACCGCCGCGGAGACATGCAGCCCGCTGACCGCAAGCAGATGCGCCAGCCCGGATCGGCGCATCGCCTCCGCATCCGCATCGGCGATCGCGCTGGTATCGCCGGTCGCGAGCGCCGCCGCGATGCCGCCGGCGCTACCTTCCACCCGTTGATGGATGTGGCGCGACAAGCGCACGCGCAGCGCCTCCGCATTGCGCTCACCCGACAGGATCGAGACCGGCGCCAGCCCCCGCCCCGTCGCACCCAGACTGTCGAACCATGCCGCACGTTCGAAATCATAGGCGCCCGGCACCGCCGGTGGCGCGGGCGGCATCAATCGCGCGCGCATCGCGACGATCGCACCGGGAGCGATCCCGGCGGGCGAATCGGCCTCGGCCAGATTGACGCGAATCCGGGTCGGCGCATTTTCCGGCACACGATCGAGCCAACGCGTCGGCGCGAGCGTCAGCCGCACCAGCGCGCGCGCCGGGAGCGGCTGCGCCCGCTCCACCCGCGCTTCGAACCGCACCACCGTGGCGCGGGGCAACACGGGCGCCGCCGCCCGCTCCGCCCGCCACCAGATCAGCGCGACTCCCGCCGCGAGCGCAAAACCGCCGACAGCGATGCACCTTCCGAGCCGGCCGCCCGCCTGAAACGCGATCGCGAAGGTGGCGATCGCCGCAGCCAGCAGAATCGCGATCGTCCAGGAGCGCGGATCGGGCAACGCGAACCACAGGATAACGCCCGCGCCAAGAAACACCGGCAGCCACAGCACGAGCTGATCGCGCTCCGCCTCCAGCCATTGTTCAATGGCGAAGGTTTGAAGCCGCATCGGGCGCGTGCTAGGGGCGCCCCCGGCTACACTGGCCATGTCACAATTCAGTTTGGGAGCAAGCGCGCTTGAGCGCAACCACCGATCCCGCCGCAGGGAGCGCGCGTGACACCTCCGTCGTCACTCGTTTCGCCCCCTTCCCCCACCGGCTTCCTTCATCTGGGCGGCGCGCGCACCGCGCTGTTCAACCTGCTTTACGCGCGCCATCACGGCGGCAAATTCCTGCTGCGCATCGAGGATACCGATCGCGCACGCTCGACCCAACCGGCGATCGACGCGATCCTCAACGGGTTGCGCTGGCTGGGCCTCGACTGGGACGGCGACGCCGTTTTCCAGTTCGCCCGCGTGGCACGCCATGCCGAAGTGGCCGAGGCGATGGTGGCGGGCGGCAACGCCTATCGCTGCTATCTGACGCCGGACGAATTGACGCAGATGCGCGCCGAGGCCGAAGCCGCGAAGAAGCCGCTGCGCATCCGTTCGCCGTGGCGTGACAAGGTGCCCAACGATCCGGCCGCGCCGCACGTTATCCGCCTGAAGGCGCCGCTCGACGGCGCAACGACGATCCATGATCTCGTGCAGGGCGAAGTGACGGTGCAGAACGCCGAACTGGACGATCTGGTGCTCGTCCGTTCCGATGGCACGCCGACCTATATGCTCGCGGTGGTGGTCGACGATCACGATATGGGCGTGACCCATGTGATCCGCGGCGACGACCATCTCAACAACGCCTTCCGCCAATTGCCGATCTATCGCGCGATGGCGTGGCCCGAGCCGACCTATGCGCATATCCCGCTGATCCACGGCGCGGACGGCGCGAAGCTCTCCAAGCGTCACGGCGCGGTGGGGATCGAGGCATATCGCGACGAACTGGGCATCCTGCCCGAGGCGCTCGACAATTATCTGATGCGGCTCGGCTGGGGGCACGGCGATGCGGAGATCATCAGCCGCGAACAGGCGGTTGAATGGTTCGATCTCGCCAATGTCGGCAAATCGCCCTCGCGCTTCGACCTGAAGAAGCTGGAGCATCTGAACGGCCATTATATTCGCGAGTCGGATGACGCGCGACTCGCTGCGCTGGTTGCGGGGCGGCTGGGGCTGGCGGAGGGCGATCCGCATCGCGATCTTCTGGTCCGCGCGATGCCGTCGCTGAAGCCGCGCGCCGCGAATCTCAACGAACTGACTGACAATACCGCGTTCCTGTTCGCCGTCCGGCCGCTGACGATCGACGACAATGCGCAGCCTTTGCTGGAGGGCGATGCTCCGGCTTTGCTCTCGCAGTTGCACGCCGCTCTTGACGCGCTGCACAACTGGGATACGGAGGCCCTCGAAGATGCGGTACGGCAAGTGGCCGAGGCAGCGGGCGTAAAGCTCGGCCAGGTCGCACAGCCGCTCCGTGTGGCTCTCACCGGTCGCAAGACCTCGCCAGGGATCTTCGACGTGCTGGCCCTGTTGGGCCGGGAAGAAAGCCTGGCGCGGATCGCAGACCATATGCGTTGACGCCGGGGAAGGAGAACATATGACCGAGAATGCCCAGCTTTCCCTCGCTGGAAAGACTTCCGAATATCCCGTCCTGTCCGGCTCGGTCGGTCCGGACGTGATGGACATCCGCAAGCTTTACGGCGCGACGGGTGCGTTCACCTACGATCCCGGCTTCACCTCGACCGCGTCGTGCCGATCGGCGCTGACCTATATCGATGGTGATGAGGGCGTGCTCCTTCACCGTGGCTATGCGATCGGCGATCTCGCGGAAAATTCGAGCTTCATGGAGGTCGCCTACCTCATGCTCAACGGCGAACTGCCGAAGAGCGAGGAACTGACGAAGTTCGAGAGCACGATCACCCGCCACACGATGCTGCACGAGCAGCTGGCGACCTTCTATCGCGGTTTCCGTCGCGATGCGCACCCGATGGCCGTGATGTGCGGCGTGGTCGGCGCGCTTTCGGCCTTCTACCACGATTCGACCGATATCCACGATCCGCAGCAGCGGATGATCGCGTCGCACCGGCTGATCGCAAAGATGCCGACGATCGCGGCGATGGCGTATAAATACAGCGTCGGGCAGCCGTTCCTCTATCCGGACAACTCGCTGAGCTACACCGGCAATTTCCTGCGCATGACGTTCGGCGTGCCGGCCGAGCAATATGAGATCCACCCGGCGGTGGAAAAGGCGATGGACCGGATCTTCATCCTCCACGCCGATCACGAGCAGAACGCATCGACCTCCACCGTGCGTCTCGCCGGTTCGTCGGGCGCCAATCCGTTCGCGTGCATCGCGGCGGGCATCGCCTGCCTGTGGGGCCCGGCGCATGGCGGCGCGAACGAGGCAGCGCTCAACATGCTGCATGAGATCGGCACGCCGGATCGCATTCCGGAGTTCATCGCCCGCGCGAAGGACAAGAACGATCCGTTCCGCCTGATGGGCTTCGGCCACCGCGTCTATAAGAACTACGATCCCCGCGCGACCGTGATGCAGAAGACGGTGCGTGAGGTGTTCGAGGCGCTGAACGTCAGCGATCCCGTGTTCGAAACCGCGATGCGGCTCGAGGAAATCGCGCTGAGCGACGATTATTTCGTCGAGAAGAAGCTGTTCCCGAACGTCGATTTCTATTCCGGCGTGATCCTGTCGGCGATCGGCTTCCCGACATCGATGTTCACCGCGCTGTTCGCACTCGCCCGCACCGTCGGCTGGGTGGCGCAGTGGAACGAGATGATCACGGACCCCGATCAGAAGATCGGCCGCCCGCGCCAGCTCTACACCGGCCCGACCCAGCGGCCGTACGTGCCGGCGGCGAAGCGCTGATGCATATCGCACGCCCGGCGCTGACAGTGCTGGGCGTGCTTCTCTTCCTGATCGGCGTGTTGTGGATCGGTCAGGGGCTTGGTTACATCCACTGGCCGGAATCGAGTTTCATGCTCGATCAGCGCCCATGGGCGGATCGCGGCGCGATCGTTTCGATACTCGGATTGTGCCTTGTGCTCGCGGCGCGGCGATTAGGCCGCCGGTAGCGTCAGCACGAAGCGCGCGCCCTCGCCCGCCGCGCTGTCAACCGTTATATCCCCGCCCATCGCGCGGGCGAGCCGGCGCGAGATATAAAGACCCAGCCCGCTACCGCCGGGCTCACGCGGATCGACGCGGGCGAACTTCGCGAAGATGCGCGCCTGATCCTCCGGCGCGATCCCGTTGCCCTGATCGGCGACGATCGCCACCACCTGCGCGCCATCACGCTGGACGCGCAGCCACACAGCGCCGCCGCGCGGGGAATAGCGCAGCGCATTGCCGATCAGATTGACCAAAATCTGCAGGATGCGGCGGAACTCGCCGATCCCGGCGAGCGGCTCATCCGCGCCGCCAATGTCGATCGTCACCCCGGCATCCGCTGCCCGCACCGCGAACAACCCCGCCGCGCGACGCAGCACATCGGCGAGATCGACCGTCTCGAACTCGATGCGGAAATCGTCGCGCTCGATCGCTTCGAGATCGGCGAGATCGTCGACCAGCCCCATCAGGTGGCGGCCCGCGCTGGCGATATCCGCTGCATAATCAACGTAATGCGGGTCGATCGGGCCGTCGGTCGCGGCGTTGATGCTATCGGCATTGGCGATGATCCGGCCGAGCGGGCCGCGCAGGATGCCGTCGAGCCGGGTGTTGAACGCCTCCACCGGCGCCGGCCCGGCGTCTTCAACCTTTTTCACGGGCAGGAATACCCCGCCGACAAAGCCGGCGAACACACCCATTGCGTTGCGCCGCGCGGTGCCCGCGAGCGTCACGCGTTCCGCCGAGCCGCGAATCGTCGCCGCTTGGCCGTCGAAATCGCGCTGCGCCGCCATGGCCTCCAGCAGCGTCATCCCGCCACCGGCATCGGGCAGCAGCGTGAACAATTCGGTCAGCGGCTTGCCGATCAGCGCGGACGGATCGAGGCCATGTGCCGTGCCCGCGTCGACCGGCAGATGCGCGATGCGCAGCGCCGCGTCGATTTCCCACACCCAATCCGCCCCGGCAGGCGGCGGGGCGAGTTGCGTCGCGGCCACCGCGCTGCGCCACGCGGGGCGCTCTCGCATCGGCGCCACCGAAAGCGTGACGCCATCGGCGGTCGGCACCGCGCGCACCCAGCATTCCAGATCGACGTCCGCATCCGCGATCACCACCGTCCGCTGGACGAGGATGCGCAACCGCCGCGCCAGCCGCACCACCGTCGCGAGTTGCGGCACGGCAAGCAATTCGCCCACCGCGCCGCCCGCGCGATCGTTGAGCATCGTGAAATCCGCATCGGCCGATACCAGCCGGTCCGCGTGATCCAATCGCGCGGTCAGCGCCATGCCTTCGCTCATGCCCGGCGCGATCGTTCGAGCGCGCGGATCGCGCGACGGAAATCGGCGTGGAGCGAAAGCGGCGCGAGCGCCTCACGCGCGGCGGCCACCGGGATCGCCGCGATCGTATCGAGCAGATCGGCGAACGCTTCGATATCGCGGCGCGGATCGGCATCGGCCAGCAGCAGCGCCACCCGCGCCAGCGCGTCACGCGCGAATCCATGCGCACGCAGCACCAGCCACAACCGATCGCCATCGGGATCGAGCAGCAGCGTGCGCGCCTCTCGCAGATCGATCCGCTGGATATAGGCGATCAATGCGGCGGCAAGCTCAGCGCGGCCATCGCCCAGCGCCTCGATCAGCAACGCGGGAAGCTCATCAGCCCGCGCGTCGATCGCAGCGGCAAGCCTAAGCGCGATCGGATCGAGCCGCGCGCCCTCATCATGCGCATCGATACTGCGCACGGCCGCGTCGACCAGCGCCTGATCGGCGTTGCCCGGACGAACCTCACGCAGCGCGGCGGCGATCCACCACACGACACGGCGATGCAGATCGGGCGGCAAGCCGACACTGGTGTCGCGCCGCCCATCCGCCAGAATATAGTCGCGCGCGGCCGCCGCGGTTACGGCATCATCGCCCTGCGCGAGCCGCGGCAGCAACATCGCGGGCGTACCCGGCTCCCGATTCGCGACAAGCGCCCGCCCGAGCAGCGCCAGCCGGATCTGCCCGATCAGCTCCGCCATCAGATCCGGATCGCGCAACAATCCCGCATCGACCAGCCGCCGCAGCGTTTCCGCCGGATCGGCGGACACGATCCCGCCGGCCCCGCGCGTCAGCAGGCGGGTGGCATGGGCGGCGAGCTCGCGCTCTATGCCTTCAAGCATCGCGCCGATCGCGCTGTGGAGCGCGGCGCGGGTGCGATCGTCCAGCCGATCGTGCGCCGCCAGAAAAAAGTCGTCGATCGCGGCATTCAGCCGCCGTTCCGCGCGCGCGTCTGCCCGCGCCGCACGCGCGAAAATCGGCGCGGCGTCTGGAGCGATCGCGTGCAAGGGGTCGTCCTGATCGACCGGCATGAGAATCGGATTAGGGCAATGTCGTTAAGAGGGCACTAAGCCTGACGACGAAGTAACTCTATCGCAGCGCCTAAAGTCGCGAAGGCATAAATCGCCGCCAGCACCAGCCCGGCCATCGGCACCCGCACCAATGTCAGCACCGCGAGCACCAGCAGATAAGCGGGCGGCGTCGCCCACCAGGCGGCCCGCGGCACCGCGCTCGCAGCGCGCTCGCCGAGCGTACCGGCCGCAATCATCACGATCGCGACGATCAGCGCCGAATCGGTCGCGGCGAATGAATCGATCGAATAGCCGAGCAGCACCCCCGCCAGCGCCGGCACCGCGAGGATCGCCCAGTTCAGCGCCTGCGCGAGCCGCACTTCATCCCGCAGCCATGCGACGCGCTCCCCCATCACCGCCGCGATCATCCCGGCAAGCGCGGCGAGCAAACCGATCGCATGATAACCGGCAGCGACCATCCCCAGCCCGACGAGCACCGCCACGCCCGCCCCCGCCGCAACCGCTACGGTGGATGCAGCGCGTCGCACCAGCGGCGGCAGGACGATGCCGGCGATCGGCCGCACCACCCAGCGATCGAACCATGACGGCCGCGTCGCAAGCGTGGCCATCACCACCGCACGGCTGCGCTCCTCCAGCGCGGCGCCGCGCCGTTCGACGCCATGGCCCGCACCGGCCTGGCCAACCGGCATCATGATATGGCGCGCGCCGGCCTGCGCGGTGACGTGGAGCAGCGCCGATTGCACATCATAATCGCTCGGCAGCGCGGCCACTTCGCCCAGCCGTCGCGCATCAAGCCGCGCGATGCCGGCCCAGGCGAGGCCGCCGCCAAGTCGCTCATAATCCGCCAGCGCGCTGCCCGCATCCACCACCAGCAGGGCATCGCCCCCCTCGTGCGCGAAAGCGGTGATCGCGGTGTCGGAGGTGATAAGGCCATCCGCCAGCATCACGATCTGCGCCAGTGGATGCAGCCGCGCGCTCGCCTCCGCCGCGCTGCGCACGGTATCGACGCTCATCCCGCGCCGCCCGATCCGTGCGATCGCACCGAGCAATTCAGGCGTCAGACGCGAGACGACTATCACGAGCTGCGATGCCCCTGCCCCCGCCAGCAACCGCGCCTGATATTCGATCAGCGTGACGCCGGCGAACGGCAGCGTGGCCGCCAGGGTTCCCGGACGGTCATCGGCATCTTGAACGGCGAACAGCAATCCCGCGAGCATCCCCGCGCTGTTAGCGACCAACGCGGCGATGGCAAACGATGCGTGGCGCAAGCGCACGAATCATTGCCCTAAACATCGCACCGGCAGCGGGGCGACAAAGCCGGGTGGGCAGCGCGATGCGGCGAAGCGAGCCAGGCACGGCGCGCTAATCGCTTTGTCGGCGGGCGATTCGTGGTAAACCCCTCCGATGAGCGGGGGAACAACGATGATCGGGCTGCGCGAGGCCGTCAATACGCCATCCAACCCGGTGGCAGCGAACGAGGAACAGCCCCTGTTCCTCGATGAGTTCGAGGTTACGGAGCTAGGCCCGCTGGCCAGTAGCGGATTGGTGGAGGATGAACTTCCTCCCTCGATGTGGCGTACGATCGGGCCGGTGCTGCTTGGCGTGTTTTCGCTCGCCTGGGTCGGCACGCTGGTCGCGCTCGCGTGGAACAGCTTGCCAGAGATGACGCCGGTCGCGATCGCGCAATTCGTCGCCGCGCTGGTTACCGTGCCGCTGCTGGCGGGGGTCGTGTGGCTGATCGCGCTGCGCACCAGCACGGCAGAGGCACGGCGCTTCGGTGCGACGGCGCGCGCGATGCGTGCCGAAGCCGCGATGCTCGAACAGACCGTCGCAGCGCTGACCGCCGCGATTCAGGCCAATCGCGCGCAACTCAACGAGCAGGCGCAGGCGCTCTCCGCGCTCGGCGACGCGACCACCGCGCGCCTTGCCGCGATCGGCAGCGGGCTATCCGAGGAAGTGGCAGTGGCGAACAGCCATGCCCGCTCGCTCTCCGACACCGCTCAGGCGGCGCAGGACAATCTCAATATCCTGATGTCGGGCGTGCCGCGCGCAGCGGAGGAAATCGCCAACCTCGTCATCCATATCGACCGGGCCGGGCTCGCCGCGGGCGAGCAAGCCGCCGCGCTGGATGTGCAGGTCAGCGCGCTCGCCGATCGCGGGCGCGAGGCCGAAACGGTGGCCGGGGGCGCCGCGCAGAAGCTCGCCGCGCATATCGCGCGGATGGAATCGACCAGCGAAAATGCCGGCACGCGGCTCGAATCGGTCACCGCCGAAATGTCCTCTGCGATCGACACGATGCTGGATCGCACCGCGAACGCGATCGATGAATCGCGCAAGAGCATCGCCGCGCAGGGCGATGCGATGCTGGCGATGGTCGGCGCCAATCAGGCCGCACTCGATACGGCCGCGCGGGAGAGCGCGGAATCGCTCGCCGATCGCATCAGCCTGATCGAGGTGGTGATCGATCGCGTCGCGGCGCGGCTCGATGCACAGCGCGGTGCCGGTGACATGCTGCTCACCTCGCTCGACGGTGGGATCGCCGATGTGGAGCGCAAGCTGGAGGCACTGCACCAGCAGGGCGTGGAGCGATCGCATCTGCTCGCCGCCTCGATCAGCGCGCTCGGCGGCTCGGCCGACGCCATGACCGAGGCGCTGCGCGCCGGCGACGACATGGCGAACCGCGCCATCGGCACCACCGAATCGCTGTTGGCCGCGCTCGACGCCGCGTCGCGCGAAATGGATGAGACGATGCCCGCCGCGGTCGACCGGCTGGACAGCCGCTTCGCCGCGTCCAAGGCGGCGGTTACCGCGACCAAGCCCGAACTGCTCGCGCTCGTCACCGCGGCGGAGAGCACGCATGACGCGATCGAGGCGATCGCGCAGGTCATCGCCAATCAGCGCCGCAACGTCGATGCGCTGACCAGCACTCTGCTCGAATCGCTCACCAGCGGCCGCGCCAAGGCGGATGCGATCGGCCAGATGGTCGACGAAGCCTCCGAACGCGCCAACCGGCTGGCCGAGGAAGCCGCGCCGCGTCTGCTGGAATCGCTGCTGCGCGTTCGCGACACCGCGACGCAGGCGGCGGAACATGCCCGCGACACGCTCGCCAAGGTTATCCCCGAAGCCGCCGAGGCGCTGGAAAAATCGGGCGTCATCGCGTTGCGGCAAGCAGTCGACAAAGGCTTCGACAAGACGATCGCCGAACTCGCGACCGTGGCCGAAAACGCCATCGCCGCCACCTCGCGCGCCGCTGCCGAGCTGGATCTGCAGATCCGCAAGATCGACGAACAAGCGGCGCTGGTCGAAACCAAGATCGAACTTGCCCATAGCGAGCGCGAGGAGCATGAGCGCGAGAGCTTCGCCAAGCGCGCGTCGCTGCTGATCGAGGCGCTCAACTCCGCATCGATCGACATCACCCGCACCTTCGCGCCGGATATCGCCGACAGCGCCTGGTCCGCCTATCTGAAGGGCGATCGCGGCGTGTTCACGCGGCGCGCGGTGCGGCTGCTCGATTCGAACGAACAGCGCGATATCGCGCGGCTATATGACGACGATCTCGCCTTCCGCGAGCAGGTCAATCGCTACATCCACGATTTCGAGGCGATGCTGCGCACCATCCTGACACAGCGTGACGGATCGCCGCTTGGCGTTACGCTGCTCTCATCCGACATGGGCAAGCTCTACGTCGCGCTGGCGCAGGCGATCGAGCGGTTGCGCTGAGCCCCGGCATCTCGCGACGCGGGATCGGGGCGGCGCTTGTCTGGCGCGGAGGCGTGGCCCCCTTTTCCCGCGCCCTTATTCCAACGCGCGCTTACAGGCCGTTGGCGATATCCAGAACATCGAGCATGTCGGTGGTGACCCAGCCGAACTGGTAATTGGCGAGGAACAGCAGAAACAGCACTGTCGCGACGATGGTCACGCGAAACGCGGTGCGCCCGACGCGGAAATCATGCGGAGCGCTCTCCGCCTGCCCCGGCACCCGCTCCACCCTCGCCTCATCGGCGGTGCGGACGCCGAACGGCAACACCAGAAACACCGAAAATGCCCAGAACAGGACATAGATCGCCAGCATCGACGTCCAGCGCATCGCCTCAGACCTCCACGATCAGCACATCGACGATCGGCTTCTTGCCCGTCCAGCGCGTCGCGACACGGCGCACCGCGAGCCGCACATCCTCGCGCAGCCGTGCGGCATTGCCGCTGGAGCTACGCACCGCCTCGGCGGCGGCCTCCTCAGCCTCGGCAACGAACGGATCGCGCTCTTCCTCGACCGGCACGCCCTGCAAACGCACCTGCGGCGCACCGGCAAGCCGCCCCTCACGCGTCACCGCGACCGCGACCGACATCTGGCCGTTGATACCAAGCTTACGGCGCTCGTTGATCGTCACGCCATCCGCCGGCAGGATCACATCGCCGTCGAGCACCAGCCGCCCGACCGGAACGTGGCCGAGCTTTTCCGGCGCGCCGGGCGCCAGCCGCACCAGATCGCCATCGGTCTGCACCAGCGCGCGAGGCACGCCCTGCGACAGACCGAAACGGGCATGTTCCATCAGATGCCGCATCTCGCCGTGCACCGGCACCAGCAGGCTCGGGCGAACCCAGTCATACATCGCCGCCAGCTCGGGGCGGCCGGGATGGCCGGAGACGTGGACGTGCGCCTGCTTCTCGGTCACCATTTCCACCCCGCGCCCGGCGAGGATATTCTGGATACGGCCGATCGCGACTTCGTTGCCGGGGATCTGCTTCGACGAGAAGATCACCGTGTCACCGGCATCGAGCGAGATCGGATGCGATCCCTCGGCCACGCGCGAAAGCGCGGCGCGCGCCTCACCCTGCCCGCCCGTCGCGACGATCAGCACGCTGTTGCGCGGCAGCCGCATCGCCGTATCGGGATCGATCGTTTCGGGAAAATCGCGCAGATAGCCGCATGATTTGGCGACACGGATGATCCGATCGAGCGAGCGCCCGGTGACGCAAAGCTTCCGCCCGGTCTCCTTCGCCACCCGGCCCAGCGTGGCCAGACGCGCGGCATTCGAGGCGAAGCTCGTCACCAGCACGCGCCCGCGCGCCTTTGCGACCGCCTCAGCCAGCCCGCGCTGCACAGAGCTTTCGGAGCCGGAAGCCTCCGCATTGAAAACATTGGTCGAATCGCACACCAGCACATCGATCCCGGCATCGCCGATGTCGCGCAATTCCTGCTCGGTCGCGGGCTTGCCGATCACCGGGCTCGGATCGAGCTTCCAATCGCCGGTATGGAAAACGCGGGCATGGGGCGTGCTGATCTCCAGCGCGCTCGCTTCGGGGATCGAATGCGCCAGCGGCACGAAACGAATGTCGAACGGCCCGACCGCGAACCGCTCGCGCGGCTGGATCACGCGCAGATCGACCCGATCGGCGATCCGCTCCTCCTCCAGCTTGCCGTGGATCAGCCCGGCGGTGAACGGCGTCGCATACAGCGGCACGCCCAAATCCTGCGCCAGATAGGGAAGCGCGCCGATATGATCCTCATGCCCGTGGGTCAGAACGATCCCGGCCAGTTCCTCGCGGCGCTCCTCGATGAACGAAAGGTCCGGCAGCACGAGATCGATGCCGGGATAGCTGTGGTCGGCGAACGTCACGCCCATATCCACCATCAGCCATTTGCCCTGGGTGCCATATAGGTTGACGTTCATGCCGATTTCGCCCGATCCGCCGAGCGCGCAAAAGAGAAGTTCGTTACGGGGAGTCATTGTAATCCTAACTGGGCGCCCCGGTCGCATTGCGCTTCATCGGAGCGGACGCCCCATGTAATCGGGGCGAGTTCTTAATTGGTATGGGCGCGTTCCCACATGATCGCCAGCCCCTGAATGGTCAGATCCGGCTCGATCACGTCGAACACGTTGGTGTGTTGCTCGAACAAGGTGGCGAGGCCGCCGGTCGCCACGACCTTCACCGGCCGCCCGACTTCCGCCTTCATCCGCGCGACGAGGCCCTCGATCATCGAGATATAGCCCCAATAGATGCCGATGTTCATCTGATCGACGGTGTTGCGGCCAATCACGCCAAGATCTGCGCGCGGCGCCTCGATCGCGATGCGCGGCAGCTTGGCCGCGGCGTTGAACAGGGCATCGAGCGACAGATTGATGCCGGGCGCGATGATCCCGCCCTTATAGGCGCCGGTATAATCCGAGTGATCGAAGGTGGTGGCGGTGCCGAAATCGATCACGATCAGGTCGCCATCATGCAGCTCATGCGCCGCGATGGTATTCACCGCGCGATCGGCACCCAGCGATTGCGGCTCGTCAACATCTATCGCGATACCCCAATCGACCGGGGGACGACCGGCGATCAACGCGTCCTGCCCGAAATATTTGCTCGCCAGCACCTGAAGATTGTGAAGCGCGCGCGGCACGACGGTCGAGATGATCACCGCGTCGATCATCGCGCGGTCAAAGCCCTCCAGGATCAGCAGCTGATTGAGCCACACCGCATATTCGTCGGCCGTCCGGCGCGGATCGGTGGCGATGCGCCAGCGCGCCTTGATCGTGCGCTCGTCAAGCAACGCGAAGACGATGTTGGTGTTTCCGGCATCGATCGCCAGCAGCATCCTCTTTCCCCTTCAGACCAGAAACACGTCGCCCGCGTGGATGACACGGGTCGAGCCGTCCGCCAAGCGCAGCACCAATGCACCGTCCTGCGCCATTGTTTCGAAGTTACCATCGAGCGCGGTGCCATCTGCGAGGCGCGCGGTGAGCGGCGTCCCGACGGGATGCGCGCGCTCGATCCAGCGCGCGACGATCGGCGACAGGCCCTGCCCGCGCCAGATGCCGATCCATGCCGCCAGCATCTCGGCCAGCCGATCGAGCAGCGCGGCCGGCGTGATCGCGGCCCCCTGTTCCGCAATGCTGGTGGCGCGCCGGTCGGCGAGATCGGGATGATGGGCGACGTTCACGCCGATGCCGATCACGACATTGTCACCAACCCGCTCCAGCAGAATGCCGGAGAGCTTGGCCCCTGAGACGAGCAGGTCGTTCGGCCATTTCAGCATCGTCCCACGCGGAACGAGCCGCGCGACGACCTCCTCCAGCGCGACCGCCGCGACCAGCGCCAGCGATGCGGCGGACGGATCGCCCGGACGCAGCCGCACGAGCGTGCTCGCGTAGAGATTGCCCTCCGGCGAAGCCCAGGGCCGCCCCTGCCTACCGCGCCCGGCAAGCTGCCGTTCGGCGCGAAGCCACAGGCCATCCTCCGCACCGCCAGCGGCGAGCTCGAGGAGATCGGCGTTGGTCGACCCCGTCTCCGCGACGGTGATGATACGCGTCAGAACAGCGCCTTCGCCGCTGCCATGGTCCAGCCGCCGAGCAGCGGGATGGCGAGATAGCCGAGCGGCGAAACCATCGCGGCGGTGATCACGATCAACCCGCCTTCCAGCTTGTCGCCGGGGCCATATGCCGCCGCCGGTTCGTCGAAGTACATCGTCTTGACCACGCGCAGGTAATAATAAGCGCTGATCACGCTCATCGCGATACCCACCACCGCCAGCGGGAACAGCCCCGCCTGAACCGCGGCATAGAATACCGCGAACTTGGCGTAGAAGCCGAACAGCGGCGGGATGCCGGCGAGGCTGAACATGAAGATCGCCAGCGCGAATGCCAGCCCGGGGCGCGTCTTCGACAGGCCGGAGAGCGATGCGACCGTCTCGATCGGCTCGCCTTCGGGCGTGCGCATCTGAAGCACGACGAGGAACGAGCCGAGCGTCATCGCGATATAGATCGCCATATAGGTCAGCACGGCGGAGACGCCCTCGGGCGTGCCGGCGGCAAGACCGATCAGCGCGAAGCCGACGTTGTTGATCGACGAATAGGCCAGCAGCCGCTTGATGTTGCGCTGACCGATCGCCGCGACCGCGCCGAGCAGGATCGAGGCGAGTGCCGCGAAGATGACGATCTGGCGCCACTGATCCTCGGCCGGCCCCATCGCATCAACCGCGACACGAACCGAGAGCGCCATCGCCGCCACCTTCGGGGCGGAGGCGAAGAACGCCGTCACCGGCGTGGGCGCACCTTCGTACACGTCCGGCGTCCACATGTGGAACGGGACGGCCGAAATCTTGAACGCGAGACCGGCGAAGACGAACACCAGCCCGAACATCAGCCCCAGCGACTTGCCGCTGCCGCTGAGCGGCGCCGCGGCATAAGCACCGGCGATCTGATCGAACGTGGTCGAGCCCGTGAAGCCATATACGAGGCTGATGCCATAGAGCAGGATGCCGCTCGCCAGCGCGCCGAGCACGAAATACTTCAGCCCCGCCTCCGCCGAACGCGCGTCGCGCCGCATGAAGCTCGCCAGCACATAAGCGGCAAGGCTCTGCAACTCGAGACCGACATAGAGCGTCAGCATATCGGAGGCCGACACCATGATCCCCATGCCGACCGCGGAGAGCAGGATCAGCACCGGATATTCCGGGCGCAGGTCTTCACCCGCAGTGCGCTGGAAGAAGCCCGGCGCGAGCAGGATCGAAATCGCGGCAGCGAGATAAATCAGGGCCTTGGCGAAACCGGCGAACGCGTCGGCACGATACAGGCCGTCGAACGCGCTTCCGCCGGACGAGGCGGGCCCGACGAGCGCGACGCACGCGCCGGCGAGCACCGCCACGGCGGTCCACGAAATGGCGCGGGTCGCGTGCGGGCCGGTCCAGGCGGCGACCATCATCAGCGCGAGCGCGCCCAACGACAGCACCACCTCCGGCAGCGTCATCGCAAGCTGAGCGGCGTAATCCATCAGTGCGCCTCCCCATGCGCGGCAGTTTCGGCATGAGCGGCCGGGATCACCCCGGTCCCCTTGGTCGGCAACGAGTCACCAGCGGGCTTGGCACGGTCGATCCGTGCCAGCAGCGCCTGCGTATCCTTGCGCATCGGCGCGAGGAAGCTTTCCGGATAAACGCCCATCCACAATACGACGGCGGCGATCGGGGCAAGCAGCCACAATTCACGCTTTGACAGATCGGGCATCGCGCGAACGTCTTCCGACTTGATCTCGCCGAACACGACCCGGCGATAGAGATACAGCATATAGGCCGCGCCCAGAATGATGCCGGTGGTGCAAAGCAAGGTGATCGTGGTCGACACCTGATAAGCGCCCATCAGGCTCAGCAATTCGCCGACGAAGTTGCTCGTCCCCGGCAGACCGATCGAGGCCATGGTGAACAGCAGGAACAGCACCGCATAGCGCGGCATGTTCTGCGCCAATCCACCGTAGCGCGAAATCTCTCGGGTGTGCAGGCGATCATAGATCACGCCCACGCACAGGAAGAGCGCACCCGATACCAGGCCGTGGCCCAGCATCACCATCATCGCGCCTTCGATACCCTGCGCATTGAATGCGAACAGCCCGATGGTGACGATCGCCATGTGCGCGACCGACGAATAAGCGATCAGCTTCTTCATGTCGGACTGCACCAGCGCGACGAGGCTGGTGTAGATCACCGCGACTGCGGACAGCCCGAAGATCAGCCAGACAAACTGCGCGGACGCTTCCGGGAACATCGGCAGCGAGAAACGCAGGAAGCCGTATCCGCCGAGCTTCAGCAGCACGCCAGCCAGGATCACAGACCCTGCGGTCGGCGCCTGAACGTGCGCGTCGGGCAACCAGGTGTGGACCGGCCACATCGGCATCTTCACCGCGAACGAGGCGAAGAAGGCCAACCATAGCCATGTCTGCACGTGCGCCGGGAAGTCATAAGCCATCAGCGCCGGGATCGAGGTCGTGCCCGCCGTGATGCTCATGTAAAGCATCGCGATGAACATCACGACCGAGCCGAGCAGCGTGTACAGGAAGAACTTGTACGACGCGTAGATCCGGTTCGCCCCGCCCCAGATGCCGATGATCAGATACATCGGGATCAGGCCGGCTTCGAAGAAGATGTAGAACAGGAACAGATCCTGTGCCGCGAACGTGCCGATCATCAGCACCTCCGTGAACAGGAACAGGCTCATATATTCCGGGACGCGCTTCTCGATCGCCTCCCACGAGGCGCCGATGCAGATCGGCATCAGGAATACCGACAGCTCGATCAGCAGCAGCGCGAAGCCGTCGATGCCGAGCGACCAGCCGAACCGGCCGAAGATCGGCGCATGCTCGACGAATTGCCACTGTGCCCCGCCGATGTCGAAGCTGAGCCACAGCACGACGCCGAGCGCGAGATTGACCAGCGTCGCCGCGAGCGCGAGCCAGCGCGCTTGCGAAGCCGAAAGGAAGAGGCAGGCGGCCGCGGCAAGCGCGGGCACCAGCAACATGACGGAGAGGATTGGAAAGCCGTTCATCTGCCCCACCTCAACCCGCGATGACCCAGGTGACCGCGGCGGTGAGCCCGATCAGCATGACGAACGCATAAGTGTAAACATACCCCGTCTGGATGCGTGACGCGACACGACTGCCGAGCTGCACCACCCAGGCCGATCCATTCGGCCCGAAGCGGTCGATCGTCCCCTCGTCACCCTTGTGCCACAGGAAGCGGCCGATGGCGAAGGAGGGGCGAACGAACAGCAGGTCGTACAATTCGTCGAAATACCATTTGTTGTACACGAAATCGTACAGCACCTCGAACGTCGCGGTGAAGCGCGCCGGAATGTCGGTACGCACGATGTAAGCGATCCAGGCGGTCGTGAAACCGAGCAGCATCACCACGGTCGCGGCGAGCTTCACCCAGATCGGCACCTCGTGCATCGCGTGCATCAGATGCTCGTTGAACGCGATCGAGCCACGCCAGAACGTCTCGCCGGCGGTCGGCTCGATGAACCAGCCATGGAACACGAAGCCGGCGGCAACCGCGCCGATCGACAGTGCGATCAGCGGGATCAGCATGTTGAGCGGGCTTTCATGCGGGTGATAGCCCGCCGTTCCCGTCGCCATCTGATGAACGCCGATGTCGTGTGCATGCGTAACGGGCGCAGCATGTTCATCGGCCGGATTGTCATGATGGCCGTGCCCATCGTGAACTGCGTGCTGGATATGCTCCGACGCGGCCCAGCGCGGCTTGCCCCAGAAGGTGAGGAACATCAGGCGCCACGAGTAGAAGCTGGTCAGCAGCGCGGCGAAGATACCGGTCCAGAATGCGCCCGGCTGCCCGGCCGCCCATGCTGCCTCGAGGATGCCATCCTTCGAGTGATAGCCCGCGAAGCCGCCGACACCATAGATGCCAACACCCGTGATCGCCAGCGTGCCCAGCAACATCGCCCAGAAGGTGACCGGGATATGCTTACGCAGGCCGCCATAATAGCGCATGTCCTGCTCATGGTGCATCGCATGGATCACCGAGCCGGCCCCCAGGAACAGCAGCGCCTTGAAGAAGGCGTGCGTGAACAGGTGGAACATCGCCGCGCCATAAGCGCCGACGCCGGCGGCGAAGAACATATAGCCGAGCTGCGAACAGGTCGAATAAGCGATGACGCGCTTGATGTCCGTCTGCGTCGTGCCGATAGTCGCGGCGAAGATGCAGGTCGCGGCGCCGACGGCGGTGACGACATGCAGCGCGGTCTGCGACGTTTCGAACATCGGCGACAGGCGACACACCATGAACACGCCGGCCGTGACCATCGTCGCGGCGTGGATCAGCGCGCTGACCGGCGTCGGGCCTTCCATCGCGTCCGGCAACCAGGTGTGCAGGCCGAGCTGGGCAGACTTGCCCATCGCGCCGACGAACAACAGCAGGCAGAGCACGGTCATCGTGTCAAAGCGATAGCCGAGGAAACCGATCGTGGAGCCGGCCATGCCGGGCGCCGCGTGCAGAATCTCCGGGATCGAGACGGTGTTGAACACCAGATAGGTGCCGAAAATACCGAGCATGAAGCCAAGATCGCCGACGCGGTTGACGACGAACGCCTTGATCGCGGCGGCATTGGCGCTCGGCTTCTTGAACCAGAAGCCGATCAGCAGATAGCTCGCGAGGCCGACGCCTTCCCAGCCGAAGAACATCTGGATCAGATTGTCCGCCGTCACGAGCATCAGCATCGCGAAGGTGAACAGCGAGAGATAGGCGAAGAAGCGCGGCTGATCCGGATCTTCCGCCATATAGCCCCAGCTATACAGATGGACGAGCGCGGAGACGCTGGTGATCACCACCAGCATCACGGCAGTCAGCGCATCGACGCGCAGCGCCCAGCTCGCGTCAAACGAGCCGGAGGTGAGGAAGTGCAGCACCGGCGTGACGCTCTCGCTCAGGCTGCCCGTCATGAAACCGATGAATACCGGCCACGACAAAGCGCATGAGATGAACAGCGCGCCAGTCGTCAGCGACTTGGCGACGGTGTTGCCGAGCGCACGATTGCCCAGCCCGGCGATCGCCGCAGCGAGCAGCGGCAGGAAAACGATGAAAAGGATCGAGGTCACGCTTTATCCCTTCATCCGGCTGGGATCATCGACCGAGATCGACCCACGGCCACGGAAGAAGATAACGAGGATGGCAAGGCCGATCGCGGCCTCGCCGGCGGCGACGGTCAGCACGAACATGGCGAACACCTGGCCCACCAGATCGTTGAGCGCCGCGGAAAATGCCACGAGGTTGATGTTCACCGCGAGCAGGATCAGTTCGATCGCCATCAGAATGACGATGATGTTCTTGCGGTTGAGGAAGATCCCCAGCACGCCCATCGTGAACAGGATCGCCGCCACGACGAGATAGTGGATCAGGCCGATTGAGCCGCTCACAGCTGCACCCCCTGGCCCACTTCGGGCCGCATGTTACGTGTCGCCTCTTCAGGCCGCCGCGCGACCTGGCGTGCGATATTCTGCGCCCGGACGCCCTTGCGCTCGCGGTGGGTGAGCACGATCGCGCCGATCATCGCCACCAGCAGCACTAGGCCGGCGCCCTCGAACACGAACAGATAGCGCGTGTAAAGCAGGTTGCCGATCGCCTGAATGTTCGGAATCGCGTGATCGACCGGCGCCGCGCGCCGCGCGAGATCAATCCCGCCCGCGCTCCACGCACCGACGCCGATCAGCATCTCGCACACCAGCGCTACAGCCAGCACCAGCCCGATCGCCGCATAGCGCACGAAGCCCGCCCGCATCTCCGCGAAATCGATGTCCAGCATCATCACCACGAAGAGGAACAACACCGCGACCGCGCCGACATAAACGATGACGAGCAGCATCGCGATGAACTCCGCGCCCACCAGCACCATCAGCCCCGCCGCGTTGAAGAACGCGAGGATCAGCCACAGTACCGAATGGACCGGGTTACGCGACGAGATCGTCATCGCGCCCGAAAGCAGCACGACGATCGCGAAAAGATAGAAGGCGAACGCCTGTATCACCGGCCGTTCTCCGCCAGAATCATGAGAGCCCCTGAATTCACTGCGCGCCTACCGATATGCCGCATCGGCGGCAAGGTTGGCCGCGATCGCGCGTTCCCACCGGTCACCGTTATCGAGCAGCTTTGCCTTGTCGTAGATCAGTTCTTCGCGCGTCTCGGTGGCGAATTCGTAATTCGGCCCCTCGACGATCGCGTCGACCGGGCATGCCTCCTGGCAAAGCCCGCAATAGATGCACTTCGTCATATCGATGTCGTAGCGCGTGGTGCGGCGGCTGCCGTCGTCACGCGGCTCGGCCTCGATCGTGATCGCCTGCGCCGGACAGATCGCCTCGCACAGCTTGCACGCGATGCAGCGCTCTTCCCCGTTGGGATAGCGGCGCAGCGCATGTTCGCCGCGGAAGCGCGGACTGATCGGGTTGCGTTCGAACGGATAGTTGATCGTCGCCTTGGGCTTGAAGAAATACTTCAAGGTCAAGGCGTGCGCCTTCACGAACTCCCAGAGAGTGAAAGCCTTGATCGTCGATGCGATACCCATCGTCAGAACCCTACCCGCATCCACATGAGGACGCCGGAAACGAGGAACACAAACAGCAGCGAAACCGGCAGAAACACCTTCCAGCCCAGCCGCATCAACTGGTCATAGCGATAGCGCGGGACTGTCGCTTTTACCCAACTGAACATGAAGAAGAAAACGAGGATCTTGATGAACAGCCAGATGATCCCCGGCACCGCATAAAGCGGCGCCCAGTCGAACGGCGGCAGATAGCCGCCCCAGAACAGGGTGGCGTTCAGCGTGCACATCAGGATCACGTTGGCATATTCGCCGAGCCAGTAGAGCGCGAAGCTCATCGACGAATATTCCGTCTGATAACCCGCGACCAGCTCGCTTTCCGCCTCGGTCAGATCGAACGGCGCACGCTGCGTCTCGGCCAGTGACGAGATGAAGAACATCACCGCCATCGGGAACAGCAGCGGATTGAGGAAGAAGCCGTTGATCGGCGTTCCCAGCACCCCGCGCTGCGCCTCGACGATGCCCGTAAGGTTGAACGTCCCCGCCCACATCACGATCGAAATCAGGATGAACCCAATCGCGACTTCGTAACTGACCATCTGCGCCGCCGCGCGGATCGCCGAGAAGAACGGATATTTGGAGTTCGACGACCAGCCCGCGAGGATGATGCCGTAAACGCCGAGCGACGATGCCGCGAGCACGTAAAGCAAGCCGACATTGATGTCGGACAGCACGACGCCAAGCTGGAAGGGCACCACCGCCCACACGATCAGCGCCACCGTGAAGGTGATGATCGGCGCGAGGATGAAGAGCCCGCGATTGGCCGCCGACGGGATGATCGTTTCCTGAAGGAAGACTTTCAGCCCGTCCGCGAACGACTGGAGCAGGCCAAAGGGCCCGACCACGTTCGGCCCGCGCCGCAGCGCCATCGCCGCCCAGATCTTGCGGTCGGCATAGATGATCATCGCCACCGCCAGCATCAGCGGCAGTGCGATGACCAGAATGCCCACCAGCGTGGCGACGAACCACGCCCAGTCATAGGGCAGGCCGACGGTATTTTGGAAAAACTCGGTCACTCCGCCGCCTCCGCGAAGGTCTCACCGTGGATCAGTTCCGCCGAGCAGCGCTGCATCGTGGGCGATGCGCGGCAGATCGCGTTGGTGAGATAGAAATCCTTGATCGGATAGCCCGCCATCGCGCCCTCCGCCGTCGCAGCGAGCGCCGGCGGGTTCCACGCGAAGGTGACGAGCCCGGTGTTCGCCAGATCGGGGCAGTCCACGGCCATCGCGGCGCGCAGTTCCTCGATCGTGTCGAACGGCAGCGTCTTGCCGAGCTTTTCGGACAAAGCGCGCAGGATCGTCCAGTCATCGCGTGCGTCACCCGGTGCGAACACCGCGCGCTCGCCACGCTGGACGCGGCCTTCGAGGTTGACCCAGGTGCCCGACTTCTCGGCATAGCTCGCGCCCGGCAACACGACATCCGCGTGATGCGCGCCATTGTCGCCATGGTGGCCGATATAGACCTTGAAGCCGGCGAACTTCGCGAAATCGCATTCGTCCGCACCGAGAAAGAATGCGAGCTTCGCATCGTAAAGCACCGAGATACCGGCCTTTTGCGCGTAGCCGAGCATCAGCCCGCCCATCCGGCTCGCCGCCATGTGAACGACATTGAAGCCGTTCCAGCCGTCCTTCACGAGGCCCAGCGGCTCGACCAGCGCCAGCGCGGCACCGTGCGCGCCCTTCAGCGCACCGCCACCGACGATCACCATCGGCCGCTCGGCCTTGGCGAACGCCTCGGTCACCGCTTCCGGCAGCTTGGCGAGCACGGAAAGATCTTCGCCCAGTCGCTCGACCTTATAGGTGAGATCGGTTTCCGGGCCGACCGCGAATACCTTCGCGCCCTTCTTGATCGCCTTGCGCACGCGCGTGTTAACGAGGCTCGCTTCCCAGCGCAGATCGGTGCCGACCAGCAGGATCGCGTCCGCCGTCTCGACGCCAGCGATCGTGCTGTTGAAATTCACCGCGGCGAGGCTGGACGTGTCATAATCCATGCCCGTCTGCCGCCCTTCGAGCAGCGACGAGCCGAACGACTTCGCCAACGCCTTGGCCGCGAACATCGTTTCGCAATCAACCAGATCGCCCGCGACGACGGCAACGCTGTCGCCCGCGTTCTTCGCCACGTCCGCGATCGCGGCAAAGGCTTCGTCCCACGTCGCTTCGACCAGCTTGCCGTCACGGCGCACGAATGGACGATCGAGCCGGCGACGGACGAGGCCATCAACCGCGTGGCGCGTCTTGTCGGTCGCCCACTCCTCGTTCACGTCTTCGTTGATGCGCGGCACGCAGCGCAGCACCTGACGCCCACGGCTGTCGAGGCGGATGTTGGTGCCGACCGCGTCCATCACGTCGATGGTCAGCGTCTTCTGCAACTCCCACGGGCGCGCCTCGAACGCATAAGGCTTCGAGGTCAGCGCGCCGACCGGGCAGAGATCGACCACATTGCCCGAAAGCTCGCTGGTGACCGCTTCCTCCAGATAGGAGGTGATCTGCATGTTCTCGCCGCGATAGAGCGCGCCGATTTCCTCGACGCCCGCCACTTCCTCGGCAAAGCGGATGCAACGCGTGCACTGGATGCAGCGCGTCATCACCGTCTTGACGATCGGCCCCATGTACTTCTCGGTCACCGCGCGCTTGTTTTCCTCGAAGCGCGAGGTGCCGCGGCCATAAGCGATCGACTGATCCTGCAGATCGCACTCGCCCCCCTGATCGCAGATCGGGCAATCGAGCGGGTGGTTGATCAACAGGAATTCCATCACGCCCTCGCGGGCGTTCTTCACCATCGGGGTGTTGGTGAAGATTTCCTGATTTTCCGCCGCCGGCAGCGCGCAGCTTGCCTGCGGCTTGGGCGGTCCCGGCTTCACCTCGACCAGACACATGCGGCAATTGCCGGCGATCGAGAGCCGTTCGTGATAGCAGAAGCGCGGGATCTCCTTGCCGGCAAGCTCGCACGCCTGCAGCACGGTGGCGCCCTGTGGCACCTCGATCTCAACGCCGTCGACTTTGACCTTAGGCATTATTCGGCAGCTTCCTGCATGGGGACGGCATCGCCGCCCTTACGCTCGTTGATGCGACGTTCCAGCTCGGGGCGGAAGTGGCGGATCAGGCCCTGGATCGGCCACGCGGCGGCATCGCCGAGCGCGCAGATCGTGTGGCCTTCCACCTGCTTCGTCACCTGCTGGAGCATATCGATTTCGCCAATGTCGGCATCGCCGGTGCGCAGGCGCTCCATCACCCGCCACATCCAGCCGGTGCC